>CAJFMZ010000001.1 GCA_904393575.1 uncultured Sellimonas sp.
AAAGGATATCCTGAAAGAATTCCTGGAGCAAAACAGTGCGGAGGTGAGCGATGTGATCCTGGAAGAGTTTGATCAGGAAAAATATGAAGAAGATCTTCGGCGGGAAAGCTGGGAGGATGGCAAGATCGTCGGAATGGAAGAGGGCAAAAGTATCGGAAGAGAAGAGGGCAAGGCATTAGAAAGGAAAGAACTGCTGGTCAATCTGTACCGTAAACATTTGCTGACTTTGGAGCAGGCCGCAGAGGAATATGGTACTACAGCAGAGGAGTTCCGAAAATTTTTATTATAAGAGAACAACAAGAAAGATGAGGATTGTAGATTATGATGCTGATAAAAGAATTTGAAACGAAAGACAGTGCTTTTCCGGTACGGGCCGTTCTTTACGAAGACCCGTCCGTCACGCCGAAAGCCTGCATCCTGTATTTCCACGGAGGAGGACTGCTCTACGGCAATGCCAAAGATCTGCCTTCATCCCATCTGCGGAAGCTTACTTCTGCCGGATACCCGGTCGCCTCTTTTGAGTATCCTCTGGCTCCGGCCGCAAAACTGGACCGGATTCTTGCAAGCGTTACGGACTCCATCAACCACTATCTGCGCCATTTTGAGCAGTATGTTCCAAAGAAGGTTCCGTATGTCCTCTTCGGGCGCTCTGCCGGAGCCTATCTTTGCCTGATCGCCGCAGCCCATGGAAATCTGGACGAGAAGCCGGCCGGAATCCTCTCCTACTATGGATACGGATTCCTCTGCGACAACTGGTTTGAGACACCGAGCAGCTATTACCGTGCTCTTCCGGCCGTCACGGAATCCTGCCTGCAGGCGATCCCGCAGGAAATACACACCTCCGGTGATCTGGACACCCATTACAGCGTCTATGTGTATGCACGCCAGACCGGAAACTGGAAATCCCTGATTTATGAAGGCCGGGAAAAGTTTTTCTATCTGGACTATTCCCTTCGCACCTGCGACTCCCTTTCCTGTCCGCTTTTTGCGGCACACAGCACAGGAGACCCTGACGTCCCGTACGAAGAATTTACCGCCCTTTGCAACAAATACCAGCCAGTCCGCTTCATCACCGCCGGAAACGTCCATGACTTTGACCGGGATGAGGAGGCTCCGGAGACAGCGCGGTTGCTGGAAGAGACTGTAAAATTTCTGGATACAGTCATAGAATCCTGAACATAAAAAGAATGCCGTGCAGCCCTTTGTTTCAGGGGCCGCACGGCATCTTTTTTTCTCATTCCGGCTATTTGATTTTCTTTACGAATTCTCCAACGCCTTTTTGTGCTACGATCTTTCCGTCCTCTGCGACAACCGTTCCTCTGACGATTGTGCATACCGGAAGTCCTTTTCCTTTCATTCCTACAAAAGCAGAGATTTTGTTCACATAAAGCAGGGAATCCGCTGTGATTTCCCATTCTTTTTCCGGATCAATAATGATCAGGTCTGCATCAAATCCTACCTGAATATCTCCTTTTCTGCCATAAATGCCGAATGCTTCCGCCGGTTTCTTTGCCATGGCGTTTGCAAGGACGGTCGGGCAGACATTTCGTTTTACGCAACCTTCATAGAAACTGACCTGAACGCCGCTCTGGATTCCGCTGATACCGCCCCATACGTCGAATACGTTCTCGATCTTTGTTCCAAGAATCTCGTTGTATTTTTCATCATAGGAGCAAGGGGAATGGTCGCTAGCGATACCGCTGAAGGTGCCGTCTTCCACATAACTCCACAGCCGGTCCACTTCTTCCTGAGAGCGAAGCGGCGGTGCACATTTGAACAGCGGACCGTTTTTCAGAACATCCTGATCTGTCATGCTTAAATAATGGGAGCATGTTTCAGCCGTGATGTCGTAGCCCTCCTGCTGTGCCTCTTTGATCTTCTGTGCCACATCCGGGCTGCTGACATGGCAGATGTGAGCCTTACATCCTGTTGCTTTGGCCAGTTCAATAATATCCACTGTTGCCAGCATTTCCGCCGCAACCGGTCTGGAGTCCAGAAATCCCTGCCAGTCCAGACGTCCTTCTTCTTTCATTCGTTTCTCCAGCCATTTGATCGTGGAGAAGTCTTCGCAGTGGAATCCTGCTCTTCCGCCAAACTCTTTGATGATGTTCATGGCCTCGTAGGCCTGTCCGTATGTCAGCGGAGAATAATCCGGGGAAACCGGTCCGATGAAGGATTTAAATGCCACACATCCTTTTTCATCAAGGTCTTTGAGATCCTGGAAGTTGTCCGGAATCAGCCCGCCCCAGAAGCAGTAGTCCACATAGGCGTTCGGATCTACTTTTTCGATCTTCTTTTCCATGATTTCTCCTGTCGTCATGGCAGGTTCGTTCTGAAGAGGCATATCGATAATCGTTGTATATCCACCGACTGCCGCCGCTGCTGTACCATGTTCATAATCTTCACGCCATTCATACCCCGGATCATTCAGATGGGCATGGGTATCGATGGCACCCGGAAATACATAGTTTCCCTTCGCATCCACAGTCTTTGCAGCCTCCGGTTCTTCACCCGGCAGCAGGATCGCAGCGATTTTTCCATCCTTCACTGCGACATTTCCCTCATAGACAGCATCCGCAGTTACAATTTTTCCGTTCTTTACCAATAAATCATACATGTCTGTTTCCTCCTTTTGCATAAGACCATGCTGTATTAATTTGCCGCCTTGTTTTTATTCATCGTTTTATTCAGAATATAGTAGACCAGTCCCGCCGGCACAAGGCTGATAATCCAGGAAATATCCAGGAAAATAATGCCTACAACCGCTCCTACGACAACGCCGATAATGGCCGCCGGATTGACTCCTCTGTACGGTCCGTCCGGATCGTAGAAGTTCTTCAGATTGACTTTCTGTTTGTTGTTGATGTAGTATTCCACAACCAGAATCGCGAAGATCGGTCCAAGAACCGCTCCGGAAACAAGTACGAAGATGTTCAGCCCTGCTGCGGAAGAATCCTTCACCAGTTCCCAAGGGAAGGTCACATAGGCGAGCAGACCGATGATAATGGCGCATTTCTTTACCGGAAGTTTTGCAAGTTCCGCCAGAACATAGATCGGCGGCAGTGCGTTATTCAGCATATTAACGGTCACAACACCAAATACGATGCCTAACAGAGTAATCACGGTAATCACTTTATTCGGCATAATATAGGCAAAACCAACGATCGGGTTTGCGATTCCTGTTACGCTGGTAACAAGGAGACCGATGATTCCCATAAATACAACCGATGGGACCATGGCAAATCCATATGCAGCGCAGCGGGTTCCGGCCCCGTATCCCGGTTTCAGCTCTCTAACGGAGTCCCCGATATTGACAAGCAGGGCACAGTTGGATCCGATGAAGGCCGTTATCGCTCCCCAGAACGGGAGTCCCCAGGAGCCTTTCTTATTCACTACTTCTGTTACCACATCTCCATGCATGCTCAGAATGGTGATCAGGGCATAGATCAGGGCAAGGATGACAACGGCGCCGCCGATGTTGTTGATGATTTTGATTCCCTGGAATCCTTTTGCCGAAAGCACGATCTGAAGTGCCTGGAACAGAATAAACCATAATACGATATTGTCAAATCCACAGATAATCTTGCTGATTTCATTGATAGCTGATGCGCCGACCCAGCTCTGGAATCCATACCAGATTACCGCCGGAATGGCACGGCACAGAGATGGCAGCAGTGTGCCTTTATAACCAAATGCTCCCCTCAGCTGTACTACATACGGAATTCCTGTCTTATAGCAGAGCTTGTCATTCAGCGCCATGCAGACTGCACAGATCAGTCCGCCCAGAGCGATGGCAATGATTGCCTGCATCAGGTTCATTCCTCCTGACACCAGGTTGGACCCCAGAGTCAGGTTGGCAGTGGAGACACTGCCTCCGATCCAAACAAGCCAGTAGGAGAAAGCTCCCATGGTCCGTTTTTCTTCCGGCACCGGACCGAGTCCATCTTTCCCGATCTCCACGCCAGTGTTTTCCGCTTCTTTTGTCTGTCCGCTCATTTTCTTCCTCCTGTCTTATGGTTCTCGCCTTACAAAAGGGAGACATCCTTTAGTTTTCTGTCGGTGTCACGTATTTTCCGTAACCGATCGCGTCTTCCTTATACATGCCGTCCTGTGCGACTACCTTTCCACGGATAATCGTGTAAACCGGTGCGCCCTTGCCTTCCAGTCCGTCAAAACAGGATACATGTCCTTTTGTCAGAAGCTCTTCCTGTCTGCATTTCCATGCTTTCTCCGGATCCACAATGACGATATCTCCGTCAAATTCAAGTTCAAAGGCACCTTTCTGTCCGTACAGGCCGAATACTTTCGCCGGATTGTAATCCATCACTTTGGCAATCAGGCTTGGGCTGAGACCTTTTTTGTGTACGACCATATCAAACATCATCGGAAGGAAGAACTGGATGGAGTTCAGTCCGCCCCATGCCTGCCAGATATCTCTCGTCTCATTGTCCTTTTCCTCATCTGCCGCCGGAGAATGGTCGCTTCCTACACAGGAAAGCGTGCCGTCCAGAACGTAGTCCCAGAGTTTCTCCATATCTTCCTTCTTTCTCATCGGAGGCGTACATTTTGCCGGGGCGCCTTTTTCAAATACAAAATCTTCGGTAAAGCCAAGATAATGCGGGCAGGTCTCTGCTGTAACCGGAAGTCCTTCATGGATGGCGTCTTTTACGACCTGTGCAACCATCGGATGGCTGACATGGCAGATATGGACACGTCCGCCGGTTGCTCTGGCCATATCGATGATATTTTTCGTAGCCACATACTCGGTCCAGACATCATGCGCATCCAGGAACGCACGGATCTTTTCTTCTCTTGACAGTCCTTCTTTTGCCTTCGCTTCTTTTTCGCGCTCCAGTACCTGTCCATACTCTTCACAGTGGAAACCGCACAGCGCATTGTATGGTTTCAGAATTTCCAGTGCCTTTCTGACATTTCCCATATTGACAGTCGGGAACAGATCGCCGTTCGGGCAGGTAAAGCCTTTGAATGCAGCGACGCCGCATTTGTGAAGATCCACCAGATCATTCATGTTATTTTTGACTGAACCCGGCTGATCATCGTAATCCCCTACAATGCCTCCCCACAGTGCAAAATCTACTGCAGAATGCTTGCTGATTTTTCCCATTTTCAGATCAAAAATCTCTTTGTTCATCAAAGAAGGATCGTTGTTCAGCGGCATATCGATCAGGCAGGTACATCCTGCGGCCACGGCTGCCCTGGATCCGGTCTCAAAATCTTCCCGGTACTCAAATCCAGGTTCATTCAAATGGGCATGACAGTCGATAATTCCCGGAAATACATAATTTCCGGCTGCATCAATCACTTCTTTTGCCTCTGCTTCGGTTCCTTTTTCCAGAAACGCAGCAAAGACACCATTTTTAACCGCGATATCCGCTTCGTAGATTCTGTCTGGTGTAACAAGTTTTCCGTTTCTTACAATTAGATCATACATGGTGTGTACCTCCTGTTCTTTTGTTTCCCTGGTATATACTTACTGATTTTAAAGTATAAAAAAAATCAACTACTATAACAAGTGTGTGAATTGGTGAAAATTTCACCCTTTTTTATCTATTATGTATAATTTTTTTTCTGATTTTCGCTTTTTTTGTGCTTTTTATCCATCCTTTTCTGATGTATAATTCCCTTATCATGATAGAAAGGATCCTCTGTTTATGAATATTCCAATCATTTTTACAGCTTCGTATGCCCTCTCTCTCCTGCAGAAAACGACATCTTTTCAGGTGCATTCGGTATACCGGAAGACGATCAATCTTTCCAGCGGCTCCACCCTGCTTTCCCTGCAGGCTTCCGGCTCCCCGGTCTCCCCGCTGAGTCTGGTCACCAGCCTGTCTCAGGCAGAACTGGAGGCGCTCGATGCAAAACCCGGCGCATCTGTTCTGACCGGTCCCGACTGCCTTGTACTCTCCGGCTCCGGTGCGGAAGCGGTCTTTCTGCTCTCTGACGCACAGATCGTGAATTCCCTTTTGCGTCCCGGACTGCCTGCCAATGCTTCCTGTCTCATCCGGGAGGTCCTTTCATCGGCTGACACTACCGGATTCCGGGTGTTGTTTTCTGAGTTGGAGGCAGGGCCGGCACCATCTGGCCAGTTTCTGATCAACGAGGCCGCACGGCGTCTCCTGGATCAGTGCACAGCGTCTATCCGGACAGAGGACTGGGAGACTGCCGCCGGTTTTCTGGCCCGTCTGACCGGACTTGGTATCGGTCTGACTCCCAGCGGCGATGATTTTCTATGCGGGGTTCTGGCCGGACTGATTCTCTCCGGCATGACCGGTCATCCCTTTTCTACGGCGCTGAACCGGGCAGTCCGCAGCCATCTGGATCAGACCAACGACATCAGCCGGGCTTTTCTCTCCTGCTCCCTTCTGGGACAGTTCAGCCAGGCTGTCTGCTCTCTTGCATTCCCCCGGCCTGCCAGTGAAATCCTTGCCTCTTTCCAGGCCATCGGACACTCATCGGGGACGGATACTCTGTGTGGAATCTACTATATTCTCACTTCTTTTCCAAAAGAGCCAACGGCATAAAAAAGTGTGTACCGGCTGAATAAATATGAATTTCAGCTGATACACACTTTTACTTTTTATGTACTGCCTGATCCGGCAAATGCGCATCTATTATTGCTGGCTCTGATAAGAAACCTGTTTCTTATCGTTGTATACGTCATAGTCGAATTCTCCGATCTTGCATGCAACCAGCATGGCAACCATAACGTCTACGTCTACGTTCATCAATGTACGGAACATTCCTGCGAACCAGTCGATACCGATCAGGACTGCAATACTGTCCATCGGAAGTCCAAGAGAGGACGCCAGGAATGTATAAACAATCACAGAACCTCCCGGTACGGAGATCGTTCCAAGGCACATCAGACAGGAGAGCAGGATTGCCATACCCATCTGGTATGCGCTCAGTTCAATGCCTGTTGCCTGTGCCATAAAGAAAATCGCTACCACATAGCACTGAGCAGCACCACAGCTGTTCATCGCCATGGTAATCGGACCTGTGAAATCCGCAACCTTACGGCTGACACCGAACTTCTCCACTTCGTCTTCCATCTTTGTCGGGAGACAGATCGCACCGGATGTCGTTGTAATTGCCATCATGGACATCTTGGCAAATTTCTTCGGCATCTTAAACAGGTTGACCTTGCAAAGAGCCGCTGTAAGAGGTCCGAATACAAGGAACTGGATTGCATCGCCCACAAGCAGAATTCCGAGGAATTTTGCCATCGGGATGATAACTGCAAATCCTGTCTTTCCGGCAACATCGGCCAGCAGACAGAAGATACCAATCGGCGCTACCTTCATAACGATCTTGATAATGTTTGTAATAACAGCATTCACGCCTACTACCAGGTCTGCAATATTTCTGTTTTTCGTCTGTTTCGTGTACTGTCCCATAGCCACACCGAAGAACAGCGCAAACACGATACAAGGCACCATGGATCCTTCCGCCATGGACTGAATGATGTTGGTCGGCACAAATGCAGTGATCGTGTCCTGAAGGGATGTGGATACTGCTGTTTCCGTAACTTCCTCCGCACTCGACAGGTCAATGCCAAGTCCTGGTTTTACAAGGATCGCCATCACCGCACCAAGTGCTGCGGAAAAGATCGTAAATCCGATGATCCATTTGAATGTATGGAAGCCCATTTTTCCTACATCCCGTCCGTCTCCTCCGCCGACAGCGCCTGCCACGGCAGACATAACCAGAAGCACAACTGACATCTGAATCAGGCGCAGAAAGATATCACCGATAAACTTCAGGTTGGATGCCCACGGTCCTACGATCGCTCCAAAAACCAGACCGCCGACCGTACCAATCAGGATCTGAGTTGTCAATGAGATTGACAGTTTCTTCTTTTTCTCCATCCATCTTTCCTTCCTTTCTCAAAATTTGGTCTTGGTAAACCATAACCAAAAAAGATATATTCTTATTTTATAGGATCATTCGTCCAGATACAATGTAAAAAAGAAGAGAAAAAATCCTTCGTTTTTATCCAACTTGTATATTTTTTTTTATTTTTTTCTCTATTTATCGTCTTTTTGCCACATTTTATTCTGTCTGTGCTTTTGATGCTGCCTCATAAACATCCATCGCCGCATTGACTGCCTCGCCTGTGGATACCTTGACACCGTTTCTCTTCATGACCGCCTCCAGCGCACCGAGAAGGATCAGAATGTTTCTCTTCTGGCTGGAGTATCCCATATTTCCGATCCGCAGGATCTTGCCATCCAACGGTCCGAAGGAAGTTGCGATTTCGATTCCGAATTCATTTAACAGCATGCCGCGGATTGCTTTTCCATCTGCTCCTTCCGGAATGTTGATGGCGGTTACCACCGGCATTTTATGTTCCAGGTCTCCGAAAATAGTCAGTCCCATCGCCTTTAATCCTGCTGTCAGCGCCTTGTCGTTCAGTGCATGTCTTGCAAACCGTACTTCCAGTGTCTCATCCACGATGCAGCGAAGTGCTTCGTGTACAGCATACTGCATACTTGTCGCCTCTGTATGATGGTTCAGACGGCGCGGGCTCCAGTAATCTTCCAGCTGTCCCAGATCCAGATAATTGCTTGGGATTCCTGCAAGAGTACCCGCCACGTCATCTGCGGTACGGATTCCTTTTTCTACCCGTTTTCTCGCCTTGACGATCTGCTCAATCTGCTCATTGTATGTGATCAGCGCAGAACCAGACGGTGCGGAAATACACTTCTGCGTTCCGGAGATACAAGCAGAGAGTTTCCAGTCATCCACTTTGACTTCTGTTCCTCCAAGAGTTGCCACAGCGTCCACAATGAGAAGCGCTCCATAGCGCTCACAGATCTCACCAATCTCCTCCAACGGCTGCATCATGGACGTAGAAGTTTCTCCGTGGATACATGCTACCGCTTTATAACTGTCCTTTTTCAGGGCGTCTTCGATTTCCTGCGGGTCAAATACAGTTCCCCATTCCTTTTCCAGAAGGGTGATGTCCGCACCGCAGCGCTCCAGAATCTCTGCCAGCAGATATCCGAAACGTCCGAATGCCGGAATCAGGACTTTGTCTCCAGGGCAGATAGCGCCAGTGAGTACCGTCTCCAGACCACCTCTGGATGTCGTATCTACAAGATAAGTCTGACGGTTTTTCGTCTGGAACACATAGCGTTCCATCTCCATGGTCTCATTCATCAAAGCGGTAAATTCCGGGTCAAACTGTCCCAGAATATGTGCACTCATAGCACGCAGCACTCTCGGATCTGCCTCCACAGGTCCTGGTGTCATCAACATACGTGGTGATGGATTGATTTCCTTAAATGTTTTCATGTCTCTTTTCTCCTTTTCCTACTTTTAATACCCTTTTCCTTTTGATGTGTTTTCCTTACGCTGTCCGGAAGTTTTCGGACTGGTAAGAAAGCACTGCCGCATTGACAGCTTTTTTCATAATGTCGATGGCTTCATCCACATGTTCTTTCTTCAAAATCAGCGGTGGGATCATACGATTGGTACTCTCTCCGATGGCTGTGATCAGAAGCCGTCTCTTCATACATTCTGCCTTCACTTCGTGGGCAATCGGAATGTCAAATTCGCATCCTGTCAGAAGTCCTCTTCCTCTGACTTCTTTGATATGCGGGAGTTCTTTCATCCGTTTCATAAAGTAATCGCCCATGATTTTGGCATTCTCACTCAGGTTCTGGTCGAGAATCTCAGATACCGCCGCATACGCAGCTGCACATGCCACCGGATGTCCTCCGTAAGTGGAGCCGTGGGTTCCGGCAGTCATCACCTTTGCAAGCTCTTTTGTCATACAGCAGGCTCCGATCGGCATTCCGCCGCCCATTGCCTTCGCCATCGTAACTGCATCCGGTTTTACATGGTATCCCATGAATGCCATGATATCTCCTGTCCGTCCCCATCCGGTCTGTACTTCATCCAGAAGCAGAAGCATGCCTCTCTCATCACAGAGCTTTCTGAGTCCATCCATAAACTCCTGCGTTGCCGGATGCACGCCGCCTTCACCCTGTACCGGTTCAATCATAATGGCAATCGTATTCTCCGTGCATTTGCTCTTGAAATCTTCCAGATTGTTGAATTCCGCATAGGAGAATCCTGGAAGCATCGGCTTGAATCCCATCTGGCAGCTATTGTCCGGCTGTCCTGTTGCGGAAAGCGCACCGTATGTACGTCCGTGGAATCCATTTTTTGCGGTTACAATATGATAGTGTTCCGGTCCGTATGTTTCTGTTCCATATTTTCTTGCCATCTTGATCATACACTCATTGGCCTCGGTTCCGGAATTCTGATAAAAGATTTTGTCCATGCCGATGGTATCACAGATCTTCTTTGCAAGCAAGGCCTGTGGAATGGTATATGGATAGTTAAATGTATGAATGATATCATCCGTCTGGTCATGAATGGCCTCTACCACCTTCGGATTTCTGCTTCCTACGCTGTTTACCGCTACTCCGCCGTAAAAATCCAGATACGCATTTCCTTTCTCGTCATACAGATACATTCCTTCCGCACGCTCCGCGATAAACGGATAACGCTCGTATGTTTCTACCATATATTTGTTGACGATTTTTTTCAGTTTGTCTGCTGTCAGCCCTGCTTCCTTTAATCTCATGCTGCTCCTCTTCCTTTCCTTGATTCTTTTTTGCTTTATCACATTAAAGTTTGCAAACAAAAAAATGGTGTCAGACCCTATCGATCTGACACCATTGTCACGCGATATGCATAGTTTACCCCGTTTTTTTGTTCCTGTCAAATATTTTTTCAAATTTTTTCTTATTCTTTTGTCCCATCCAGAAGACGCACGCGGAAACGGAACGTTCTCGCCTCGCTTCCTTTGACAATATACGGATCATGTGCCCATGCACCCCAGCTGTTATCTCCACCCACGCCGGTCTGCTTTTCCAAAATCCGCAGAACGGAAGCATAGGCTGCCGGAAGCTCAAATGCGTGTCCGGCCGATTCCATTTCATGACAGGTATACGGAAGAACAGAAAACTCAAACGGCCGGTCCGATTCCACCCGGATACCGGCGCCGTCCCGGTCTGTCAGTTCCATCCATCTTGTCATTGCATGATTGCCACACTCCTGAGGTCTGACATACGGCGTCATACCTGCGGACGGAGTCGTCTGGAACACTCCTATCCTGCCTCCCTGATACCGGTCACAGTAGGTTTCTTCCGGACCTTTGCCATACCATCTGATCTGATCAAATTCTTTTGGGAACTTCCAGGACATTCCAAAACACGGCAGATCCGGAACGTCCGGAAATCCTGCATACGATTCGCTCACTTCCATTGTTCCTTCACCGTCCACCCGCATGAGAACATGGCATGTCACATCACCGAACAGATGATACTCTGTCTCAATGACGGCATGTCCGTCCTCCTTCCTTATGTCCGCACGGCTTACTTTCTGATAAAGGGATGCCGTCTTCCAAGGTGCGCATTTTTCTCCCATGCGGTACCCCTCATCATTGTCCGTTGGAGCTCTCCAGAACTCCGGCTTCAGAGTATGAACCGCATCATATACCAGTTCCTTTTTCCCGATTTTATATGCTACAAGCCTTCCGGTATCCTTATCAAAGCTCAGCCGGAATCCTCTTCCGAGGACGGAAACCGAGCAGTCGCCGACCACGATTTCCGGCTCCGGAATGAAACGGCCTCTCTCCTGTCTTTCTATCGTCTCTGTGGACTGTCCAAAGCAGCATACATCGCCTGCTTTTGCAAATGGTCCGGTCTCTTTGTAGACCAGTTCCGCTGTCCGGACATAGTCTCCCGGTTCGTCAGGCAGGGAAAAATCACACGGTATTTTGACCTCTTCCCCTGCACGCATCGTCACATCCGCACTGCCGCGGCGAAGAACTGTTCCTTCCTTTTCCAGCGCCCAGCAAAGTCGGTAAGCCCCGGCCGTCTCAAAGAGCTGTCTGCTTTTGATCACCACGCCGTTCTCTTCCGGAAGCAGCTCATACGGCTGGTACAGATACCGCACTTCCTGCATCTTCGGCGAAGGCGTGCGGTCCGCAAAGATCACGCCGTCCGCGCAGAAGGCATAGTTGGACGGACGATCCCCGAAATCTCCGCCATAGGCCAGGAACGGCTTCCCGTTCGGACCTGTCTTATAAAGAGCCTGGTCAATATAATCCCAGATAAACCCGCCGCAGTACTGCGGATATTCATCCAGAAGTTTTGTATATTCATCCAGATTTCCAGTCGAATTTCCCATGGAATGCGCATATTCGCAGAGCACATATGGTTTTTGCGGATTGTTTCTCAGATATTCCTCCGCTTTCTGAGGCGATGCGTACATCCGGCTTTCCAGATCCGTTGTTCCCGCCCACTCCGGCGTATGGCAGACATTCTCATAATGGACCGGTCTGCTTTTGTCCCGTTCCCGGAAATACATGCTCATATCATACAGATTCTTGCCGCCCCAGGATTCATTTCCCACACTCCAGCAGAAAATGCTGGCATGATTTTTATCCCGCTCCAGCATTGCCCTGGCACGGCTTAACACCGCTTCTCTCCACTGTGGGAAATCTCCCGGCAGTGTATAGTCAAATTTCATCAGATGCCAGGTCCCGTGGGTTTCCAGATTGACTTCATCCATCACATAGAGACCGAACCGGTCACACAGATCGTACCATGCACTCTGATTTGGATAATGGCTTGTCCGCACCGCATTGAAATGATTGCGCTTAAAAAAGCGGATATCCCAGTCCATCTCTTCTATACCGATGGCCCGCCCTTTTGACGGAGAGAAGTCATGACGGTTCACACCATTGAGGCGCAGCCGCTTTCCATTGAAAAGCAGAACTGCCTCCCGGATCTCGACTTTCCGGAATCCGATCAGATACGGAACCGCCTCCCGGATGACACCGTCCGCATCCTTTGCCGTCAGAATCAGCCGGTACAGATACGGAAGCTCTGCACTCCACAGCTTCGCCCCGGGCACTTCCAGCTCAATCACGGCATGTCCATCCCGGATCTCTGCTTTTCCTGAAAGAATGTCTGTTTCATCCTTCCGGTACGGCTCTTCCATCCGGATCCTGCCATCTGCAAGACTCCAGCATACTTCCCCGGCTCCGGCAAGCATCCCGTCCAGCGTCAAAGAAACCCTGGCTCTGGCATCGGTATAAGTCTCGTCCAGATCCGTCTCCACATCCAGATCCCGGATATGCAGATCCGGCAAGGCTGTCAGCGCCACTTCCCGGATGATGCCTCCCATTCTCCAGAAATCCTGGTCTTCCAGCCAGCAGCCCGATGAGAACCGGTACACTTCCACCGCAAGGCGATTTTCCCCTTCCTGGACCAGATCAGTGATGTCAAATACAGCCGGCGTATAGCTGTCTTCACTGTAACCACCGTACTGCCCGTTGATCCAGAAGTGAAAGGCTGTCTCCACTCCCTCAAAATGGATCTGGAGCCGTTTCCCTTTCATCTGCTCCGGCACAGAAAATGCCGTCACATAACAGCCGGTCGGATTTTCCTTTTCCGGGATTTCATGAGGCTTGACATCCTCAATGCCATTCCAGGGATAATCGGTGTCACGATAGTGAGGTGCTCCATATCCGCAGAGCTCCATCTGTGCCGGTACCGGGATTGTGTCCCACCCTTCACAAGAAAACTCCGGCTGTTCAAAGCCCTCCGGCACACTGTCCGGATTCGGCGCACAGAAAAAATGCCACCTCCCGTTCAGGTTCATACGAAGAGGCATCGCCGCTCCACAGACCGCCTCTTCCTCTGTCTCATACCACCTGTGATCAGATACCGGATCCATCCTGTTTTCCTGAAAAAATTCCGGATTCTGCAGATGCTTTCTGATTTCTTCTCGCTTCATATACCCTCCATATTGATCCTCTTATTCTTTTCAGAATCTGTTCTGCATCCAGTATAAAATCCGCCCTTTCTTTTTGCAAGATTCCGCAGGAAAAATATGTATTTTTATACATTCATGCGTTGCAGAATTCCGGCTCCCGTTTTATAATAAAAAGTGAAAACGTTATCTTAATTCTTACCGTAACACGTTGACTTCTATTCATAATAAAGTACAGTTATTTTTTTCAGACGGACGAAACGACAGACAGGAACTCAAAGGAGGTACTTACTATGAAATTAGTTGTTGGCGGAGATCATGCAGGGTATGAATTAAAGCAGAAGATTCTTGCTTATCTGGAGGAGCAGGGACACGAGGTGCTTCATGTGGGAAGCTACACTCCAGAGATGGTGGACTTTCCTGATATTGCAGCAAAAGTATGCAGGGCGATTCTGGACGGCGAAGCAGAGCGTGGTATTATGGTCTGCGGCACCGGAGTCGGAGCGGCGATTGCCTGCAATAAATATCCGGGAATCCGAGCTTCGGTAGTCCACGATATCTATACTGCCCACCAGTGTGTGGAGCATGACAATGTACAGGTTATGGCAATCGGCGGACAGATCGTAGGTGATGTGGTCGCCAAAGAATTGATTCAGCTTTTCCTGAATGCAACCTTTTCCGAAAGCGAAGAATTCCGCAATCGGGTAGCCAAGTTAGAAAAGCTTGACCAGATTCCTCGTTCCTAAGAAACCGAAAGCCGAAAAAACCATCCATCATGCAGTTTGGACAATCGTCCTTCTGATGATGGATGGTTTTTTAATCCATGTAATAAAAATTTCTGCACAGGGCCTGATCATAATAAATTGTTTCCTTCTCTATAAATTCACTTTTCCCGTCCTGTACCCGGAGAATACTGACCGCACAGTTTACAGGCACACCTTCCTGCCAGAAATTATCCGGGTTTTCATATAAACGATTCAAAATGCCTCGCATGGCACACCCATGGGTGGAAACCAGAATCGTCTTATCTTGGTACCATGTTGTGTGAATCAGATCCTGATACCACTCCCAGGTACGCTCACACACCTGGCGTATGGTCTCTCCGCCCGGTGCTCCCGGAAATGCAAAGGGATTCTCGTAAAACAATCTTAAGGTGTTTTGGATGGATGGATACCGGGGATCCCCAACACCGATCCCGTCCCAGTCGCCCCAGTTAATTTCGCGGATTCTGGAATCCAGAAGAATAGGGCAGGATCTCCTGCCGATCACAATCTGTGCTGTTTCCAGTGCTCTGGAGAGGGGACTGGATACAGCCAGGTCGAACGGGACTTCATCTAGTGCCCTGGCTGTAATCTGGGCCAGTTTTCTTCCATTCTCATTCAGAGGCACATCGTGCTGTCCCTGAAGACGACGTGCCTGATTCCAGTCAGTTTCCCCATGCCGTATCATATATAGCAGCATTATTTTTTGTTTCCTTTCCTCTCTCAGGCTCCCGCCTTCTCATGGCGGCATCTTTCATCGAGTTCTTTGATCTTCTCTACCTTTCTTCCCGATGGACAGGCCGGGTCAAATCTGCATTCCAGCCAGATATCCACCAGTTTTTTTGCTACGGCCTCTCCTACAGCCAGCGCCCCGAACGTCAGAATCTGGGCATCGTTACTTTTTATTGCCCGCTCTGCCGAGTAAGGATCCGTACACTGTGCTGCACGGATTCCCGGCACTTTATTGGCCACGATGGCCATGCCGATCCCGGTTCCGCAGATCAGGATTCCCCTGTCGTAGATCCCTTCGGCCACTTCCTCGGCCACCTTCCATGCAATATCCGGGTAGTCAACCGGATCTTCTGTATAGACACCGGCATCTGTAACCTCCACACCTTTGTTACGGATGTGATCAGCCAGTACATTTTTCAGTCCCAGGCCATTATGGTCTGCTCCAATCACAATTTTCATTTGTTTCCCCCTTGTTGTCGTAACATCTCTGCCGTATCCCAGACCAGTCTGCTATAGAGATCCGCATAGATTCCACAGCCTGTCGTAAACAGTCCGTTTACATCCGGAAGCGCTGCGATATCAAGGCTTCGCTCCATTGTGATTCCGCCTCCGTACACAATATAAGCATGATCTGCCGTCTTATCGCCGTATCGTTCTTTTAATATGTTTCGGATACCACGATGAACCGTCTGAATATGGTCAAGCGGTACGGCATTTTTCTTTCCGATTCCCCATCTTGGCTCATACGCAAAGATGATTCCGGAAGCCTCTTCTGCGTCAACGCCTTCCAGAAGTTCATCCAGCTGATGCCGGATAAAGTTCTGTACGTCCTCCTCGGTTCCTCTTTCTTCTTCCCCCATGCAGAGAAACGGAATCAGGCCGAGGCGCAGCGCCAGCTTAAGCTTTTTATTCGACATTTTGTTATCTTCGTGTAAATATTTTCTACGTTCCTGATGATTGATTTCCACATATTTACATCCGATTTCCAGGAGCATCTTTCCGGAAACTTCTCCCGTATAGGCGCCTTCCTCCTCCCAGAACATATCCTGTCCGCCGATTTTCAGCGCACTGTCGGCTGAAAGATGCCTGCATATTTCCGGGATAGCCGGAAAAGAAGGGAAGATCACGACCGGGAAGTCATGAAATCCCGCCAGTTTCTTTTCCAGATCCCTTGCAGTTTCAATGCTGTCCTGATATGTTTTTACCATTTTCCATCCGGAACCAACAATAAAATGTTTCATGTTCATCCTGCCTATCGATTCTTCATAAATTCTTCCGCAACAAGCATCGCCTGCTTCATATTTTCTCCATCTGCCACGCCTTTTCCCGCAATATCGAAGGCTGTCCCGTGGTCTACCGAAGTCCGTATGATCGGAAGTCCAATGGTGCAGTTGACACACTGGCTCATCAGCTGAAGCTTCGCGGCGATGTGCCCCTGGTCATGATACATGGCCACTGCTGCATCATACACTCCATTGAGTGTCTTACTAAATACCGTATCCGGTGGAATCGGACCTTCCACATAGATCCCTTCCTGTTTCGTCTCTTCGATCGCCGGGGTAATCTCTTGGATTTCTTCATCTCCAAACAGTCCATGTTCTCCGGCATGCGGATTCAAACCGGCCACCGCAATGTGCGGACGTTCTATTCCCGTCTGAATCAAGGCCTGGTTCAAAAGACGGATCACATCGGCAACTCTTTGCTTGGTTGCCCGGTTACATGCCTCACGCAGAGAACAGTGGGTAGAAACATGCATGATCTTCAGCGGACCGTAGAACATCATCGCATAGGTCTTTGTACCTGTCAGAGTTGCAAAAATCTCAGTGTGACCGTCATAAAGATGTCCGCCCATGTGGAGAGCCTCCTTGTTGAGCGGTGCAGTGACCACTGCCGCAATTTTGCCATTCATTGCATCTTTAATGCTCCGTTCGATATATTTGTACGCCGCATCTCCGCATTTTGCAGAAAGTTGCCCGATCTCATAGTCCTTCATCACAAGGCCACAGCTGTCAATGACATTCACCGCTCCTTCTTCGTATTCTTCCGGATCCTGGATCTCTACAATCCGGCATCCAAGACCAAGCATATCATTATAGTGTTCCAGAATATCCACAGCACCGTATACTACATACTGGTGCTCATATACGTCTTTCAGGGCAAGTGCCTTCATGATGATCTCCGGACCGACTCCGGCCGGATCGCCCATTGTAATACCTATCAAACTCATGTCAATGCCTCTTCCTTTCTTTCAAAAATCGTATAGACTCAGCCAGTGCATTCTCATCCCCGATAGATCCGCCTTTTACAATCAGCGGAAGACCCGGATAGTCACCGTCAACCGTTTCCAGAAGAGCAATAATGGGCAGGACCTCCTCCACCAGTTTTGCACCGTGAGCATGGTTCTTTTCCATAAAACTGATGGCCGTATCCCCTCCTGTCAAAAAGATGCCACATACATTTGCCCTTTTCAATATGATCGTGGACAATTCACCAATTTTCTCCTGAGTGTATCTTGCCACATCACCGCGTTTCATTCCCATTTTCTTTCCGGTGTCCACTGCGTCCAGGTAGTCCTCATGTTCCTTTGCTGAAACGATCACGACATCGTTTCCAAGAGCCAGACCATCCACCGCCTCTCCGGCTGTCTTTTCCAGGGTTCCTCCTTTTAGCAGCTCTGCCACATTCATCTCTACAACCTGCGCGCCCTGCTCTTTCGCTTTTCTCACCTGGTTTCTGGATGTGTCACTGATGCTCCCCACAAAAGACAATACCGGATACCGCGGACACAGTGCCGAGAACAGCGCATTTGCCATCCCCGCAGATCCAACCCAGAGTACCTTTTTATTCTGGCTCAGGATATAACGCACCACCGCATCCATATCCTCATTTTCCAATACATCAAAGGTGATCAGCTTTGAGCCATCCAGCTCAAATTTTCTGCTCCGGATCTGGGCCAATGTAAAATACTGTACCGGTTCTCCCATCTCCGTCTCAAGCAGCGTCTTCAGATTGTCCTCCTGAACAAGGCACAGCGGATCCCGCATAATCTCTGTCTCACAGATCCTCACACCGTTCATCATCAAAATCCCGTCTACAACCGTACGGTTAGAATCCGGATTTCCCGGATTAAACACAGTCAGATCCGGTTTCAGTACTTCCCTTGCAGCCATCAGTTCCGCTTTGATATTTCCACGGATTGTCGAGTCAATTTTCTTGTAATAATAATCAAACTGATACTGCTCCATATCCTGATAGATTTTTTTCACCTTCCGGTAAGCTTCCTGGGCCGGAATATTCCTCGATTCCGAATCAATCACATAGGACTGATTCGGATCAATTTCCTCGGTATTAAAAGCAATCCGCGCTTCAATTCCGTTTTTCGACATCTGGACCCCTGCATCTCCCGCTCCGGTAAAATCATCAGCGATCATCAAAAACTTTGCCATGGTTTACCAAACCTCCATTTTACCGCTATTTTCCTGCCGCCGCCTCAGGCACTGCTCCTTTCGGAAACTTCGGACAGCCAAATTTCTTCGCCCACCAGCTTACAATGAATGGAACCAGCAGAGCAGACAGCACGGTCGATGCCGCAACCTGTACCGTCGCTGTACCTACAAAACTGGCCCATGCCGGATCCGCCGTTCCGATAACCGCCGGAACCGCAACCGCATTCCCCGCTGTCGTCGCCACTGCCCAGGCCGCATATCCAGGACGTCTTCCAATGTAGTGATCGCACAGATAAATAAACGCTCCTCCAATAAAAATAGTTGTAAGTCCAAGAAGAATACCGGATAATCCACCTTCTACTACACTTGCAAGGTCAATTCCAGCACCAAGCGCAATTCCGGTAAATGGAATAATCGCATCCCCAACCGGTCCAAAGAACTCGGTCACTTTATTGTCCAGGTTTCCAAGAATCATACCAGCAAGAATCGGAACCAGCGCTGCGACAAGACTCATAATCGGGATATCCGCCAGACCAGAAACACCAAGCGCAAGCAGTGTCAGGAACGGACCATCGTTAATAGCCAGAATCGGCATACATGCACAGTCAATATCATCCCCATATGTCTGCATCAGCGCATAGTAAACACTACCGTTACTGTTTGTAACCGCACAGATAATCGCCATACTGGAAATTCCAAAAATACCGGCCGGACCAAAGATACGCCCAACCACGATACCAAGAATTGCACCAATGGCAAACTTGGAAATCAAAAGCAGTCCTCCACGTTTCAAAACCGCCGGCATCTCCTTCAGACGAAGCTTTGTCCCCATACAGAACAACAGAATACCAAGCGCACAGTTACTTCCGGCACTGGAAAACGTCGCCGTGGTAATTCCACCGATCTGTAACGCATCCGGAACAAACGTATTCAGCAAACACCCTATAAACAACGGAACAACCATCATGCCCGCCGGCACTTTCCTCAAAAAATTCATAATCATATGCGTTCTTACCTCCTGTCTCCTTCACATATGTAATCTCTCCACATCTTACATTTCGTCTCTTCCTTACATTGATCCTTACATACCGGATTTTTGCCGCCCTCATGGCCACTCGGACTGCAAAAATCCCCCACAATCCCTCCTTTGCCATTGTAAAAATGTACAATTATTTTTTTCAAAACGTTATCTTTATATTCACATTGTATATCCACCCATCCGGTTTGCTAAGAATGAAAATTATTTGCTTCACCAGCATACCGAAAAAACTTTCAAACCATACGCCACTGAAAAATTTTTATCGGGGACGTGTACCGATGCATCGGTACACGTCCCCGTTTATTAAAGTATTATTTTTGTTGTTTTATTTTGTTTCTTCTCTGTGGAGTTTTAAGACAGTTTCGCCTAATTTGTTGTCTACGATCAGGACATCGATGAGCCCGCCTTTGAGTGCGGCGAGTACAGCGTGTGCTTTTTCTTTTCCTGATGCGAGTGTGATTTTGACTGGTATTTTTCTGAATTGTTCCAGACTGATGGAGATGGTTCGTTCTTTTAGTTCTGTGTCGCATTCATTGCCGTCTTTATCCAGAAATCGGAGTGCCACGTCGCCGATGACGTGGTGTTCTTTCAGCATGGCGACTTCGTCTGGCGATAGGTAATATGGTTTTGCCAGAATGGAGGTTACTTTGGGATAGAATGCCCCGATTCCGTTAATTGCGATATTTACTTTATCAAACATATCCATAACCTGGGAGATGCTTTTTTCTTTTTTTAGCATCTTGACTGTTTCCGCTGAGTTCATCAGAGTGTCGGTTAACAGGATGTATTTCCGTCCGGAGAATGCTTTTGCCATTCTGGAGACAAGTGTTCTGACGTCCCATTCTGTCACGCAGTTGCTTAGGCTTCCGTGGAGTGTAACGAAAGTGGTGTTTGCTTTTTGTGCCGGGTTGAGGTAGTTGATCATCTGATAGACCGTGCTTCCCCATGTCACTCCCAGTACATCGTTTTCTTTGATCACTCTCTGCAAATATCTTGCGCCTTCCAGTGCAACCAGCTTTTTCACCATTTCCGGATCTACGGAGGAATCGTCACCGTCTTCTTCCATGTTATCGATAACCGGGCTGATGATGACTTCTTTGAGTCCGAATTCCTTGCTGATTTCCTGACCGAGATTGAGACATTCTACATATGGATTGCGGATGACAAATTCGATAATCTTCTCGTCCCTGGCTCTTTTTAGCAATCTTGATACGGTTGTGACTGAGACATCCAGTTCTTCTGCAATCTGGTTTTGGGACTTTTCAAGGATATAATACTGATATGCTGCCTTCAAAACCAAAAATACAGATTGATCATACTTATCTAGTTTCATCTTTTTTCTCCTTTCTTCCCAAACCTCTTTCGTTTTCTTTTCATTATACGGTTTTCTTTTTTATTTTGCAATTATTTTCAAATACTGGAAACTTTTTCCGAACGTAATCCTATATATGTCTCTTTTCCACATGTTCTGTCAGGATATCGTTTAGGTATATGGAAAATATTTTCACTATTGAAATTATTCTCACCTTGTTCTACATTTAGCTCAGAACAAGAACACAAATGTACCGTTGTAAGGAGGTAAACGATAATGAAACAAAACAGGATGTTCAGTGATCTGCTTAACCCATTATATGAAGGCTGTGATCTTAATAATCTGTGTGTGGCAACCTATCTGGTCGGCGCTGAGAAGGACGAGGGAATTGTAGTGAAAGCTCAGAGTATTGGTATTGAGCAGACAACCGGTTCCTGGGTAGATGTCCCGGCTGAGACGGATGAAGTGCGTGCAAAATACTGTTCCAAGGTGATTGGTATTTACGAAGTACCTGCTTATGAAAACCAGACGAATGTCAATCTTGCAGTAGGAAAGGATGATCTTCGGTTTTATGTCATCCGGATCGGCTACCCGGTAGACAATATCCGGAACAATATTCCACTTCTAATTGCTTCGATTACCGGAAATATCATGTCCATGCCGTATCTGAAACTTCTGGACATTGATTTCCCGGAAAGTTTTGTGAAAGATTTCCAGGGTCCAAAATTCGGCATTCAGGGAATCCGGGATATTCTTCATGCTTATGATCGTCCGCTTCTCAACAATATGATCAAACCTTGTACCGGATATACACCGGATGTAGGAGAGAAGCTGTTCTTTGAGGCAGCTGCAGGCGGAGTGGATATCATCAAGGACGATGAGCTCATCGGCGGCGACCGTGTATTTAATAAAATTGAAGACCGTGTCAAAGCAAACATGGCTGCTGCAAAGCGTGCGGAGGAAATCAAGGGTGAACCTACGTTGTATGCATGCAATATTACAGACGATGTGACAAAATTAAAAGAAAATGCAATGAAGGTTATCAACAACGGTGGAAACTGTATCATGGTGGACGTACACGGCGTAGGATATTCCGCAGTCCGCGCTCTGGCGGAAGATCCGGACATTACAGTTCCGATTCTTGGACATTCCTGCTTCAACGGCGCATTTACAACGTCACCGTATCAGGGCATGAGCTCCAAGGTCGTTGCCAAACTTGCCCGTCTTTCCGGATGCGACATTTATCTGACACAGCCGCCTTATGGTAAATTTGACAATACATTTGACAACTATATCATCAACCTGATTACATCCAAGGCGAAAATGTACGACATCAAACCGATGCTTCCATTTGTCGGCGGCGGTGTGGTAGCGGGTCTTGTCCCGAAATTCCTGGACGATGCGGGAATTGACGTTCTCCTTGGAGTCGGCGCCGGAATCCATGCCCATCCAATGGGACCTCGTGCAGGAGCACAGGCATTCCGTGCCGCGATCGATGCATGTATGAATGATGTACCGCTGCGTGAAAAGGCAAAAGAATGCGAAGCACTGCATGTTGCCCTGGAAAAATGGGGCGTATATGGTGAAGATCATTCGAAAGACCTTTACGCAATCTGATTTTTACAATAGACGCCATAATACCCTCTTAAATCCGGGAGCCGGACTCCTGCCCCAGGGCAGAATTCCGGCTCCCGACCTTTTCTTTTTACAATTCGTTAATATTAGACGCACTTACAATCTGTTCCCACCGGTTAAAGGAATAAATTCTTCCTTCATCCGGCCAGAAGCAGACGCGCCGTTCTTCCAGTTCTTCAAATGGCTCTTCCGGATGGGCCAGCCATCTGGAGATCCTGTTTCTTGCGGATTCCAAACGGTTTCTTACCCCGCCCAGCCGGATGTCAAGGACCTCATATCCCTGAGGTCTGCATTCTTCCATCCAGAGCGCTTCTCTTCGTTCCCGCAGCTCTTCCAGCATTTCCAGACACTCTGGAATCCTCTTGTCGGCCCATTGACGGAGCCGTTCCTGATCTTCGTTATCATAATCGGACTTGATTTCCAGTCCCATTTCCGCTTTCTCCGCCAGAAATGCCGCCAGCTTCTGATAGTAGGCAAGCAGATTCCCGGTCCTCTTTGGCATTTCTTTTTTCAGGCAGACTTCCAGTTTGTCCGCCAGCTCCCGGTAATGTTCCCGGAGTCCTTTCCCGGCGAACTGCCCGTCAAAAATTCCCAGAAGCGGATCCTGATAAAGTGCCAGTTTGGACGGATTGGCGGACTTGAGATTGTGCGGATCCTCCGGCTGGAAATTGTCAAACTGATCCAGAAGCATCAGATCATCACTTTCGCTTCCAAACAGCTCTTTCATCCGATCATGAAGACGCTCCATCGTCACTTCTTTTTCGTAGGCACACTCTGCAAAATACGTCAGCGGCAGCAGGCACGTCTCCATTGGCGTCTCCGCCCCGTCATCCTGCCAGAGCGTACAGAACCACTTGTCCGCACCTTCCTCTTTCATGACTTTTGTGCCGACTCTTGTCGTCTCCAGTGCCCGTGCGTAATTCGGCGCAATGCCATTCCACGTCCAGCCTCCACCTGCAAAGTACATGTGCCCGGAAAGCTTTTTATGGAGATGCACCATCTTCCGGTATACATCCGGGGACGCATTATAGTAATCCCAGTATACGAGATTTATTTCCGGATCCGGCCGGTCTTCTTCTTTCCACTCATAATCCTCCGGCACATTGTAGTATCTTCCGTCTTCGGCCGCCAGCATAAAGTACATATCGCTCCAGATCATCGGGTCGAAGTCATACTTTCTGCAGATTTCGCAGACGCGGTCCAGATGTTTTTTCATAATTCCGGTACGGTCCTGATAGCCGTTTTTCCTCAGATAATTTCCAAGTCCCAGCTGAAATGCCTCGTCCATCCCGATGTGGATCCGTTTCCCGGAAAAGGATGCCCGTACAGACCGGATCATAGCCTCCAGAAAATCGTAGACTTTCTCTTCTCCCACAAGAAGAATATCCGAATTGTCCCGCATCGGCTCTGTCACCGGCCATCTCAGAAAGGTCCGCAGATGAGCAAGCGTCTGGATGCATGGAACCAGCTCAATGCCGAATTTTGCGGCGTACCGCTCGATCTCCCGGATGTCCTCTTTGGAATAACGGCCTCTCATCGCTCCAAAATGAGGGTATTTTGGGATTTCATAGGTATCTTCCGTATAAAGCAGAAGATCATTCATTCCAAGAAGCGCCAGATATTCAATATATCGCTTGACGGTCTCTACTCTCAGCACTCCATTTCTGGAGCAGTCAAACATTGCCCCAAGCCTGCTTGTGCAGGCAGTCTCAGCGCTTGAAAAATCCTCGGACACATGTCCGAATACCATACCAAGCGCCCGGTAATACTGAACCTCCTGGTGATACTGGATTTTGACATTTGTTCCATATTTCAGCACTTTCAGCCCTGATTTTTCCGTATATTCCGGGTAAATCTCCAGCTCCTCCTCCGGCATGCCGGCAAAATGCTTCAGCAGAATCTCTGAAGCCTCCTGAAATTTTGAATCCTTTACGATCAGTTTCATCTCGTCCTCCTGTTATCCTTTTACCCCTCCGAGAGCAATTCCCTGAACAAACTGCTTCTGGAGGAAAATATACAATATAAATGGGAAAAGAAATGTAATCAATGAACCCGCCATAATCAGCCCATAGTTGACAGAATACTGTGTTTTTAAAACAGACAGAGCTACAATCAGTGTATAATGCTCTGTCTCTGTCGCTGCAATTAACGGCCACAGGAAATCATTCCATGCGGAAATAAAGGTAAAGACCACAAGGGTCACAATGACCGGTTTCAAAAGCGGCATGACGATCTGGATGAAGATCCGGTACTCCGGACATCCGTCCACCTGGGCAGATTCAATCAGCTCATCCGGAACTCCGTTCATGAACTGTTTGACAAGGAATACGGAAAATGCCCCGATCATCGTAATGACAAGAGCCGTCCGTGTATTCAAAAGTCCCAGATTTTTCATGATCACAAAAAGCGGGATCATCGTAACCTGTCCCGGAATCATCAGAGAAATCATATAAATCTGGAAAATAAATTTCCGTCCCGGAAACAGCTTCTTTTCAAATCCATATGCCGCCATACACGATACTATCACATTCAGAATACAGGACGCAATGACTACAACCACACTGTTGAAAAAGGCCTGTAAAAATCCGCTGTTCTTGAAGATATAGATAAAGTTTTCCAGATTGGTAAAGTCTACATCTGACAGGTGCAGTTTCAGTGTCCTTGACTCTGTAAAGGACATCAGAAACATGTAAATAAACGGGAATACTGCAATCACCGTCACAAGGATCGTACAAAGCAGGCCAAAAATTCCAAGGGGAGTCCAGTGTTCTCTTTTTTTCGTTCTTATTTTCTGTGCCATCTTATCACCTCGCCGCCTCATTTTTCTCTTTAAAGAATACATTCTCCACGATATTGATAATCAGAATAATGATCAGGAGCAGAATCGCCATCGCACAGGCATATCCCATCCGGTATTCTTTAAATGCCGCATTGTAAATTCCCATGACAAGGGTAACGGTCGACCGGCCCGGTCCACCGTTCGTCATCGTGTAAGAAAGGTCAAACACCTGGAATGACCAGATAATTCCCAGTGTAATTACCAGATAATTGATCGGTTTTAAAAGCGGCATGGTAATCTTGAAAAAGGACTGGATAGATGTGGCTCCATCCACCTTGGCCGCTTCAAACAGCTCCGGGGAAAGTCCCATAATACCGGCGTAATAGATGACAAGGAAATACCCTACATTTTTCCATATCGCCACCACGCAGACACAGATCAGCGCCGTCTTTGAACTTCCCAGCCAGTTTAACGGCGCAATTCCGAATACTCCAAGGATGGTATTGATGATACCGCCGTCCGTCCCGAAAATCGTTCTCCAGATTGCACCTGCCGTAACCGAGGATGCAATTACCGGAATGAACATGGCGCTCCGCAGGAAATTACCGGCTATATTCTGCATTTTATCCGCCAGAAACGCTGCAAACACCAGCGCCAGGAAAGTCTGAACCGGAACCGTCACAATAACATAAATCAATGTATTTTTCAGTGCATCCACAACATATTTATCTGAGAATACTTTTTTATAATTTTCCAGTCCGATGAAATCCGCTTTTGTCATGATATCGTAGTCTGTCAAGCTGAAATAGGTTGACATAAAAATCGGCAGCAGACAAAAGCACACCATGAAAAACAGACTTGGAAGAATATAAATGTATCCTTGTATCATTTCTCTTCTTCTTCTTTTCAACTGTCTCACCTCAACTACATTGATACGAACCGGCAGCAACCTTCCCGCCGGTTCGTATCCTTGATTTCCTTATTCTGCTGCCAGGTTTTCGTTATAGTAATCCTGAGCGTTCTTCAGAACTTCATCCGGTTCCATCTCGCCCATCATCATAGACTGCAGATTTTCATTGACTTTCGTCAGCAGAGAAACTGCACTGTTAAACGGAGTGATGGTCTTGAAGTTGTCATTTTCTACCGTATAGAGCTCCTTAAACCGTTCGTCGCCTGTATATTCCTCATCTTTTGTGATCGGCGGCTGTTCTGTGATCTGCTGATGGAATGCGGACATTACATCTGCACTGGAAAGCAGCTTGATCGCTTTCATTGCCAGATCTTTATCCTTGCATTTATCAAACAGTACAAGGGAGTCTGCCGCGAAGAATGTCTTTGCCTCTCCTCCCGGTCCCGCAAGCGCTGTTGTCCAATCCCAGTCTACTCCTTCCAGATTCAGACAGTTGCTTGTCGCAAGAACCATAAATCCGGTCTTTCCTGCCTCAAAATCCGGGCGGGCATCATCATTTGATGTCGCTGCTTCATCGATAAAATTGTATTTAAATCTCAGGTCATAAAGGAACTGAATTGCTTCCCTTCCTTCTTCCGAATCGATTGTGACATTTCCATCTTCATCTGTCAGCTCTCCGCCTGCACTCCAGAAGAACGGCAGGAAGTTTTCATCCACATTTCCCCATGCTCCGCCAAGCGCCATGTCAAACGGCTTAACTCCCGGACAGTTGTCCTGAATCGCCTGGCATGCATTGATAAATTCATCCCATGTCGTCGGCATCTGGGAAACGCCTGCTTTCTGTAAGATTTCCTTATTTGCAATCAGAACACGTGCATTCCCCGCAATAAACGGAAGTCCGTACTGTTTTCCCTGAATCGTTCCATAATCCCAGTAGAGATAATTATCTTTCTCTTCATCTGTAAAATAAGAATCCATATCTGTAAGAAGATCCTTGGAAATATAATCTCCCATCTGCTCCATGGACATATATCCAATGTCCGGTCCGTCTCCAGAAGTCACACCGGACAGATATTTCTCTTCGTAATTGGACCACGGCAGAATCTGCACATCAAACTCGCAGTTTTCTTCCTTTTCAAGCGGTTTCAGCTGTTCTTCCCAAAACTCCTTATCTGATACTTCCGCATCTGTGCCCGCATACGCCGGAAACCAGATCGAAAGCTTCTTCTTTCCTCCGTCAGAAGAATCCGAGTTTCCTCCGCAGCCCGCAAGCAATCCCACGCACATCACTGCTGCCAGTCCTGCGGCACCTAATTTCATCCATCGTTTACGCATAAAATCCTCCCTTTTTCTGCTCTTGTCATTTTGTACTCCTGGCCAGATAACACCATTTTACCCCCCCCCCCGGTATAATTTTGTCAAGCTGTAACAAAATTATCTTAAAAGCAGGAATTATTTTATTAATTTTGACAATTTGTCACTGCATTCCGTGCTATACTATTCATACATAAAGAGGAGGGATATGAGAGGATGAATGTAATCTGGTCCAACTATATTCAGGGAACAAAAACTTTATATTACTCTCGGAAACTGCGGTTTCACGATCTGTTTGCCGGGCAGTATCAGACACTGTTTCACTTAAACAAAGAGAAAAATCTCCAAATCCTGGAAGTGGGATGCGGTCCCGGAGCACTCTCCGGCGCCCTTCACCGATGGTATCCGAATGCAGAAATTACAGGACTGGACCGGGACAGCGCATTTATTCAGTTTGCCAGAGAACAGGAGTCCGGAGTCACATTTATGGAAGGGGATGCCACAAATCTTCCTTTCCCGGATCAGAGTTTCGATGTCACGATTTCCAATACCGTCAGCGAACACGTCGAACCTTCCGCATTTTACCAGGAACAGCTTCGTGTTCTGAAACCAGGCGGAGTCTGTCTCGTACTTTCTTCCCGCAGAGGAATTACCGTCCAGTCTTCCGCGGTCTCCTGTTGCTGTGATTACGAGCAGCAGTTCTGGGACAAGGCCTCACAATACGACCACAGCAGAGATCGCTACGGTATCTGCCGATATCCAATGAACGAGGCCGAACTGCCATTGGCAATGGAGTCTTATGGGTTTCAAAATGTCCACACCGGATTCGTCACTGTCAATCTGACCCCCGACAACCCACAGATTCCATCTTCCCTGGCTCATGAGATGATTGACGCATCCAGACAGACCGCACTGGATGCCATTGATTCTGTATTTCGTTCCTGTCCGGGATATATTTCTGCCGAAGAAACGTCAGAAATGAAACGACTGACTACTCAGAAATATGATATAAGAATTGCTCAGTATGACCGAGGTGAAAAACAGTGGGATACGGAAGTCTCCCTCATCATGGTCGTGCGCGGAGTAAAATAAAATCAATATCTCCCATTAAAAAATCCTGCAAGTTGTTCTGATCTCATGAATCAGACTCCCTGCAGGATTTTTCTCTCTATTAATTTCTCGCTATTTATACTGTTTCCCTGTGCTTTTCCAGCCAGCTTTCGATTTCTTCGAAGACTTCCAGCCGATCTTTTTCGTGTAGAATCTCGTGCCGGTCTTCCGGAAATAGCCGGATCGTCACATCCGTCATCCCGGCGTCCCGGAACTGTTCATACACCTTCCACACTCCGGCTCCGAAATCTCCCACCGGATCCTGAGATCCGGATACAAAGAGCACCGGCAGATCTTTTGGAATCTTTTTGACGCCTTTTTTTGTCAGTGTCCGCATGCCGCGGAACATCTGACGGTAACCGCCAACCGTAAACAGAAAACCGCAGAGCGGATCCGCCTCGTAACAGGATACATTTTCCTCTTCCGCGGAAAGCCATTCCCGCCCGGTCTTTCCCGGCTCAAATTTTTTATTATAGCTTCCGAAGGCCATACCATCTACCAGACGGCTCCGGTAATGGCTGCCGCGGACTTTTCCGATCACACCGCACAGAAGCTCCCCTGCAAGCAGAAGTGGATAAGGCTGGTATCCGGTTCCCATGATGACCGCTCCATCGAGTTCGTTTCCATATTTTTGGATGTACTGTCTCAGGAGAAAGGATCCCATACTATGTCCCATCATAAAATACGGGCAGTCCGGATAGTTCTTTCTCGTTGCCAGGAACAGCTTCCGAATATCTCCGATGACACATTCATTTCCTTTTTGATCTGGGAAATAGCCGTAGTCCTCTTCGGAACGTACCGACTTTCCATGTCCCAGATGATCATGACCGTTCACATAATACCCTTTCTGTGAAAGCCAGATGGCAAACTCCTCATACCGGTCGATATATTCTGCCATTCCATGACAGATCTGGACAACTGCCCTGACCTTCTGCCCTTCCGGTTTCCATGCGACAGCATGAATCCTGGTCTTTTTATCACAGGATAAGTAAAAGCCTTCCTTTTTCATCTCTATCTACCTGTCTTCCAGTTTGACATATTCCTTATGTCCAGCCAGCGCCTTGTAAGCCGGACGGATAATCTTATCCACATTTTTCAGCTCTTCCAGCCGGTGTGCGCTCCATCCCACAATACGGGCCGCCGCAAAGATCGGTGTGTAGAGTGCCGGCGGAAGTCCAAGCATACTGTATACCAGCCCGCTGTAGAAGTCCACGTTGGCATTGACGCCTTTATAGATCTTTCTCTTCTCCCCGATGATCTGAGGCCCGAGACGCTCCACCATCTCATAGAGCGCATATTCTTTCTCGTATCCTTTTTCTTTGGCAAGCTTCTCCACAAACACTTTGAAGATTTCCGCTCTTGGATCCGAAATGGAATAAACCGCATGCCCCATTCCGTAGATCAGTCCCTTTTTGTCAAAGGCCTGTTTGTCCAGAAGCTTCTCCAGATAATCGCGCACTGCATCTTCATCCGTCCAGTCTGACAGGTTTGCTTTCATATCATCAAACATCTGCACTACCTTGATATTGGCTCCGCCGTGCTTTGGTCCTTTCAGGGATGCCATCGCAGCCGCCATGGTGGAGTATGTATCTGTTCCAGAAGAGGTGACCACATGAGTCGTAAAGGTAGAGTTATTTCCTCCGCCATGGTCCATATGAAGCACAAGGGCCATATCCAGAATTCTCGCTTCCAGCTCTGTGTACTTCCGATCCTCCCGAAGCATCATCAGGATATTTTCCGCTGTGGAAAGCTCCGGCTTCGGTGCGTAGATGAAGAGGTCCTCTCCCATCTTATAATTATATGCATGGTATCCATACACCATCAGCATCGGGAACTGACTGATCAGATTCAGACATTGTCTGAGCACATTCGGAATACTCGTGTCGTCCGCCTTGTCATCATAAGAATACAGCTGCAGAATACTTCTGGAAATGCTGTTCATCATATCCGGGCTGGATGCTTTCATGATCACATCCCGCACAAAGTTTGGCGGAAGTGTTCTTCTCTCCACCAGAAGCTCATGAAACTCATCCAGCTGTTTTTCTGTCGGAAGCTCTCCGAACAGAAGAAGGTAGGCAATCTCTTCAAAGCCATAGTGGTGAGAGGCCAGAAACCCATTGACCAGGTCCTTGATATCATAGCCCCGATAGTAAAGTCTGCCTGGACACGGCACTTCTTTTCCATCTACAATCTCTTTTGCGTGAACGTCCGAAACATTGGTCAGTCCTGCAAGAACTCCCTTCCCGTTTAAGTCACGCAGTCCTCTCTTGACTTCGTATTTTGTAAAAAGCTCTTTGTCGATCGCATTGTTCTTCTCGCTTAAATCGGCAAGCTCCTGAATCTTCGGTGTAATGTCAAATAAAGCTTCCTCTACGTTTTTGGCCATAAGCAGTTCCTCCTTTTCTGTCTTCGTGTTCTGTCAGATCCTTATTTCGATGACGGGAAATACGGTCTCAGCACACCTGCCACGTTGCTAAGAGGCATCGTCTGAAGCCATACATGTCCCGGTCCTGTAATGACAGTGTTAAACAGTCCCTCTCCACCGAATACCATGTTTTTAATTCCAGGGACTGTCTGGATTTCAATTCCGCAGGACGCTGACATGGCTGCCAGATATCCGGTATCCACTACGATCTGCTGGTCCGCCCGGAGCTCGTACTCTACCACATGTCCGTCAAACTCGGCAAATACAATCCCCTGTCCGGATACTTTCTGCATGATAAATCCCTCGCCTCCGAACAGTCCGGAAGCTATCTTCTTCTGGAAAAATACACTCAGATCCACGCCTGCCTCCGAGGCAAGAAACGCGCTCTTCTGAAGGACATACTCCTGTCCCGGTCCTACCTCAAACGCCTTGATCGATCCCGGAAAACTGGATGCAAACGCAATCATTCCATTTCCCCGCTCCGCCGTGTACACATTCTGGAAAATCGAGTCACCGGAAAACATCCTTCCAAACGCTTTCCCGATCCCTCCACGGGCTCCGGACTCCATCTTCATGTTTGGTGACATCCAGCTCATGGCACCTCTCTCTGTCACCATCTGTTCTCCATCTTCAAGGTGGCAGATTACCACCGGAAGTGTTTCTCCTTTAATTTCGTAACGCATTTCACTACCTCCTTTATCGAATTTTCCTATGATAACCGGATCTCATGGATCCTGTTACTAAGCCTGGCGAATTCCTCCAGAGTCAGAGCCTCTCCTCTGACACCTGCACCTTTCCCAAGACTCTCGACTGCTTCCGTGATCTGCTCCTTGCTAAGCACAATCTCCGGCGAATTATTCAGGCCGTTGACCAGCGTCTTTCTCCGCTGGTTAAAGGACGCCCGGATAATCTGAAACAGGAGCTTCTCATCCTCCACCTGTACCGGAGGCACTTCATGTCTCGTCAGACGGATCACCGCTGACCCCACATTCGGCCTTGGCATAAAGCAGTTCGGCGGCACATTGGCCGCAATATACGGCTCGGCATAGTACTGTACCGCCAGGGACAATGCACCGTAATCTTTGCTTCCCGGTCCTGCCTGCATCCGCTCCGCCACTTCTTTTTGCACCATGACCGTGACCGAATCAAGGGGCACCTGGCTCTCAAACAGATTCATAATAATCGGCGTCGTAATATAATAAGGCAGATTTGCCACGACCTTAATGGGACGGCCATCATTTCTCTCTCTGGCAAGTCCTGCAATATCCACCTTCAGGATATCATCCTGTATTACTTCTGCATTTGGGAATCCGGAAAGGGTATCCTCCAGAATGGGAATCAACGCTTTGTCAATCTCTACCGCCACGACCTCTCTTGCCGCCTTTGCAAGATACTGTGTCATCGTGCCGATACCAGGACCGATCTCCAGTACAAAGTCATCCTTTGTAATTCCGGCCGCACGTATAATTTTATCGAGGACATGGGTATCAATCAGAAAATTCTGCCCGAACTTTTTCTGAAAATTGAAATGATATTTCTGCAGAACCGCGATCGTATTCTGCGGATTTCCTAAAAAAGGCTCTGTCATAAATTTCCCTCACTTTCTCTAAGTATATCATATTTCATCACTGCACGTTGTTAAAATATTATGAAAAATATATTAATTTCGCATTATTTTCAGTCTGTTCTATCACTTTCTCTTTAGTGACATTCTTTAATTCGGCAATCTTCTCCGCCACATAATGAATATTACGGGAATCATTTCTCTTTCCCCGGTTCGGCTCCGGCGCCATATACGGGCAGTCCGTCTCCAGCACAATCTTTTCCAGCGGGAGATTTGCCACGATTTCTTTTAGTTTCCTTCCGTTTTTAAAGGTGACTACCCCGCCGACTCCGATGGAAAATCCCATCTTCACATATTCCTGCGCCATTTCCAAAGAGTAGGAAAAACAGTGGATAATCCCCCCAAGTCCTCTTCCGTACTCCTTCATAATCGTCATGGTATCCTCCGCCGCGTCCCGGCTGTGGATGTTGACCGGAAGCCCCATCTCCCTGGCAAGCTGAAGCTGCCGGATAAACCAGTGCTTCTGCACTTCTCTTGGCTCTGTATCCCAGTGATAGTCCAGGCCGATCTCTCCGACTGCCACCACCTTCTCATGGCCGCACATCGTCTTCAGCTCCTCAAATGTCTCCTCGTTCAATTCCCCCACATTGTCCGGATGAACCCCGACGGCCGCATAGATAAAGGGATACTGCTCCGCCAGACGGACCGCATTCCGGCTGGACTCCATGGACGCTCCGATCTCCACGATCGTGCCCACTCCGGCGTCCGCCATCCCTCCCAGAAGCTCCCCTCTGTCCTCGTCAAACTGCTCATCATCATAGTGTGCATGTGTATCAAAAATCATGTTTTTCTACTCCTTAAATTCCAACAAGATGGTTGTATTATAATTTAAAACATACTATAATTCAAATAGAATATCAATAGGAGGGACACGACAATGCAGGTATACGACAAGGTAAACAAAACCGAGCTGACCGCTGATACAGACGAGCTTATCAAACTGATGGCTCCGGGCGGACGTCAGGTTGACTTATATCTGAAAGAGAAAAAATCCGACGAGGACGGATACATGACATGGGACGTAGAACACTGGTCCAGCGTAGACGGAAGACGTTTCATCCGCTGCTACTCTCTGGAGGGCCGCGTATTAAGCGAATCCACCGGACACAATATCTACGACCTGAGAAACGAATTCAAGCCGGAAGAGGCAGAACGAGTAGAACTCAGCTAAAAGTTGCTCAGCAGACATATCGGCGCACCGGGAGACTTACTCCCCGGTGCGCCGGTTTGATTTTTCCGAAACAGGATTCCTGAATGTTTTCCACACAACGGCCTGTTCCTGACATATGTTTCTACATTCTCCACACTGGATACATTCTCTGTCCCCAGGCATTTGAACATCCATTTTACAAAACTTCACGCAGGCCCTGCAGGATGTGCAGCGGTTCTTGTCTACCTCCACACCCAGACAGGCGATTTTGTGAAACAAAGAATAGAATGCTCCCAGAGGACACAAAAATCTGCAAAAACTGCGAAAGATCAACACTGCAGACACCAGGACCACAGCCAGGACTGCTGTTTTCCATGTAAACAGCACACCTGTCAGCCTTCTCAGTGCAAAATTGACGGCTGTCAGCGGAAGTCCCGCCTCCAGTGTTCCAGCCGGACAGAGATATTTGCAAAATCCCGGAGCTGCAAACAGAATCGGAAAGAGGACTACAAATCCAATCAGAATACCATATTTTAACAGACTAAGCCTTCTGCTCCATCTCCCTTTCCTGATTTTCGGAGAAGGAATCCGATACAAAAGCTCCTGCAGCAGTCCAAAGGGACAAAGGTATCCACAGATCACCCGTCCAAAAATCACTCCTGCCAGCAGTAAAAGCCCGACAATGTAACAGGGAATCTTATATCTGGCGGAGACAAGCGCCGTCTGTAAACTGCCCACCGGGCAGGAAGCCACTGCCCCAGGGCAGGAATAACAGTTCAGGCCTGGGACACAAATGGACTTCGAAGCGCCCTGATAGATTCTTCCATGAAAAAATCCCGGCAGATGGCAATTATAGACAAGCGCACACGCCACCTGCAAAATCCGTCTTTTTCGTTCCTTGAACTTCATCACCCTATACCAATACACTCATAGCAGATCCGGACCGCCTTATTCATGACATCCACGGCATCATGTCTGAAAAGCCCTGCAAGGATCAAAATCACCGCCGCTGCTATCAGTCCCTTTCTCACCCATTTTATTTTCACTGTGCGACCGCCTCCTTCAGCGCTCTCCGGTACATCTTATACTGCGCTTCCGCTCCCATCGAGCCTGTAAAGGTCTCGGTCACTTTTCCGTCTTTCCCTATGATTAAAGTGTAGGGAATCCCGTCCGACGGATACTTTGCGCTGACTTCATTGTTCTCATCATAAGCTACCGGAAAACTGTAATCCTTCTCTTTCAGGAAGCGGTCTACCACCGCTTTTTCTTCTCCACAGTCTACGGCCAGGACCTCAATCTGTTCTCCATATTCCTGATAAATCTTTTCCAGCGCAGGCATTTCCTCTACGCATGGAGAGCACCAGGTAGCCCAGAAATTCAGAAGAACCACTTTGCCCTGAGCATCGGACAAGGTAAAGCTTTCTCCACCAGACAGCTTCACAGTAAAATCCGGCGCCGTGCTCTCCTGCCCCAGTTCCTGATGTACCCCTCCACATCCTGACAGCCAGATCAGACAAAGCACGGCCAGAAAGCACAGCCCCGGTTTGCGGATCCTTTTTTTCATGTATTCATTCCTCTCTTTCTGCTGCGCAAAAGACCTTCTATGAAATGTGCTCATAAAAGGTCTTCTGCTTTTTTCTTCTCTGTTCTGTTTACTGAATATCCTGAACCTCAATTCCGGTATGTTCTGCATAACTCTGCAATACCGTCATGATACTTTCTTTACATGCAGTCCGGTTTTTCTCCGTGTTGATACAGTATCTCATTTCCGGATTCTGCACATAAGGCAGTTCACAGTATGCCATAACAGGCGCAATAAATCCATCTTCATCCTGTGCATCCTTATTATATGCAAACAGATACGGTACCTGAATCAGCGGATCACCATTTTCCATGGAATGTCCTGCCTCCAGATTGGTCAGATATTTGTCGAGCAGCTCCGTGTACATCCCGCTGAGAATCGAATCCTCATCCAGGATGCTGGTTGTCTGAGTGTAGCCCCACTGATCTGTCGTATATCCTCCGTCTACTCTGATATCATACATATAGATTCTCAGATTATTCTTGACCGCATACTCGTTCAGAATCGGCGCAACCGCCCGTGTTCCTTCACTGGACGGGCCTCCGAACAGAATCAGTGCATTGCCGTCCTGTCCCATGAGCCATCCCGCTTCGCGATAGGTAATCGGATAAAGATTGATCTGCGTGTCTGCCCCGAAAATTTCCTGACCATAAGCATTAAACGCTTCCCGCATATAATCTGCTTTGCTGTAGGTAGAAATCTGAATATTATTATTTTTGATGTAATCAAAAATCACTTTCAGACGTTCATTGAACTCATCTGTGATGTAAGTCCTTACCGGATTTCCATCTTTATCCAGCACATCATTGCCTTCGTCATCTTTTTCTTTGACGTAGATCCCTTTTGCATCACGTTCCACCATTTCTTCAAAAGCATAGACAATCGGACATGCCTTGCTTCCGTTTCCAGAACCGCTGTTGTCTACCGTATTATCCTTGTTATAAAGGAACAAAAACGGCTGCTGGAGTTTTGCCACCGTCACCTCTTTCCCTTCCGCATTTGTATAGGAAAGTGCGGAATCGGAATCGGCCGGATATGCAACCCAGTCATTTAAATTGGTCAGATAACGGGAGACCATCTCTCCATACATATAGTTCAACTTCGTTCCCGGTGTATCTGTTCCATTTGTCATCCGGACAAACAACGATCCGTCATCAGCATTATTGATGTTGAAATCATAAGTATAGATTGTATCCACTCCATATTCCTTCGCGAATTCATTCACTGAAGGGCTCATGGCTCTACTGTTATGGCACCAGGATCCGGTAAGCTGAATCATATAATTTCCTTCCTGCTGCAGCAGGTACATCAGCTGGTCGTAGCTGATATCCTGGTAAACAATGTCTGTATCTTCAAACGTATCGATTCCGCCCTGACGCTCCATGTCATTGTTGGAATGTGCGTTGAAATCTCCGAATGTATATTCTTTTTCAAATTCGTAGTCCGGAGAAGAAAGCTGTGCTTTCGTATCGCCAAGCGTTTCTTTTTCCGTGGCTTTGCTGCTGTTGCTGTCTTTACTGTCTCCGCAGCCTGTCATCATTCCAACTGCCATCGCAGCGACAAGAACAGCCGAAAGAATTTTTCTCTTCATTCTGATTCTCCTTCCTGTTTCTGTTAGCACATTGGAATAGATACCTCTTCACTGTCCGAAGCACTGCCCGAACCGCCATTCGATGAATATTCGGATTCCAATGCTGTTAAATCCGCATAGTTTTCTACAAGACTGTACTGATCCTCTGTCAGATAGGATTCCAGCACTTCTCTTGCATCTGTCACATATTTCTGCACGTCCGCAGAGGAATATCCTTCTGCTTCTTTTCTGTCGTCCGCTACCTTTGCAGCTTTGATCGCCAGACGCGCATACTCTATCTTATCTGTCTCAAACTCATCGTCATTGGTAATCTGATCCTGAAGCTTTAAGTTTTTATCCAGATCATTGTAATAGGAAACCGCACGATCAATTCTTTCTTTACACTCATCCGTGTAGGTAACTTCTCCGATTTCCGAGATCGCATGGATCGTTCTGGACACAGACGCCTTTGCAGAAACTACTGAAAGTCCGAGGCAGACAACAGTCGCCGCAATTAACACAATCGTTGATTTTTTCATGACCGTTCCTCCTTCTTTTCCTCTGCATTAAAAATACTGTCATCCAGAAGATCCGTCTTCCTTGCAACCACTGCCGCTGTTACATTGGCTGTCACAACGTTGGTCAATGTTCTGACCATATCTGTGATATTGTTAATCGGAATCAGCAAAATCACCGCGGCCACCGGAAGGTTGATCGCACTGAACATGGAAACCGCAGTTACAACTCCGATTCCAGGGACACCCGCACTTCCCATGGAAAGGACAAGTGCCATAAACGCAAGAATCAGATAGTCCCCTACCGTCCATTGAATTCCTGTTGCGTTCACATAGAACATCGCCAGCAGAATCGTCCACACACAGGTGCATCCCGGCATACCGATTGTTGTTCCAAGCGGCGCCGTAAAATTGGCAACTTCCTCATCCACACCAACCTTCTGAGTCAGCCTGCTGATGGTAATCGGAAGAGAACCCACACTGCTCTGTGTGGTAAAGGCTGTTGCCTGTGCATCAAATGTTTTCCGGAAAAATTTCAACGGACTGAGTTTGGTACAGAACTTCAGGAGAACCGCATTGAATCCGTAGGTGTGAATCAGACACACAATATAAATCATGACAACCAGAAGCGCCAGCTGTACGAGCGCATCTCTGTCGCTGAAAAGCTGACTTGCTGATCCTGCAACAAGACACAGTACCGCATACGGCGTCAAATCGATCACATACGCAAGAATCCTGAAGATAATCTTCTTGAGTGCTTCCACCAGGTTTTTAAAAGACTTTACCTTGTCTTCTCCTTCTTCTGAAGCAACCCCGACATAAGAAACCGCAATCGCAACCGCAATGACAATAATAGCCACGACATTATCAGCTGCAAGATCCCCTACAATATTGGTCGGAGCCAGATTTAAAAGAATCTGGTCAAAGGAAGTATTCATCTCCTCATATGCGCTCAGCGCGGAATCCGTCACACTGGAGATATCCGCAAACACGGCTCCCCCGCCTGTACCGATCCGGGTCACAAGACCAAAAACCAGACTGATCACAATTGCTCCTGCCGAAGAAAGCATCAGCCAGAATACAGACTTTACACCGATTTTCTTCATTTTTTCCATATCATTTAAGGTGATGAACCCTGAAATGACCGAAATCAGGACAACCGGCGCTACCAAAGCTGTAATAATGTTGACATAGACATCTCCAATCAGATCCAGCCATGTCAGGTACGAATTATTTTCGGATGAAATACGATACCTATCACTGCCCCCATGACCATACTGATCAGAATCACGAATGTCCAGTTGACTCTGTACGCAATCCAGTTCAGCGCTTTAAAAAGCAGCAGAGTGATACACAGTACCAGTAATGCAATCCAGTTTACACTTAACAGTGCATCCATTCTGAATCCCTTCTTTCTAATTTGTTTATTTTTCAAAAACAATACGGTCAATATTTTATTATTTAGAAACAACTTATTCAAATTGTTTTTCTCTATACATATATTCAAAAAATTTATAACTCTTTCATACAAAAAAAGAAGACGATCCAAACACGAACTGCTTCTTCAGCCTGTCCCTGACATCGTCTTCTCTGTTTGTGCTGTTTTCTACATAGCACAGATTCAAATCAAAACCGCTCCGGTAAAGGTTCTATTTACACAAATACCCTGTCTTTAATTCTTGTACTTGTTCTGCATATTTTAATAGCTTTTTGTCATGCGTTACAATAATTAATAACTTCTCTTCTTTTAGTTTTTCTAACACTTCCCCCATTTTTTGTTTATTTTCTTCATCCAGAGATGCTGTTGGCTCATCCATGATAAGAACAGGAGAATTTTTATATAGCGCCCTTGCAATCGACAATCTCTGCCGCTGCCCCCCGGACATTTCCAACACTTCACTATTCAAAATGTGATCCAGACCGCCATCTATACTTGATATCCAATCATTAAGATTCAATTTTTGAAAGAGTTGTTCCACTTTGTTTCGATCCGGTACCTCTTCATAGCCTGTAATATTTTCTAAAATTGTACCTTCCAGCAAAATATTATTTTGATCAACATATGCCGTGTTCTGTCTCAGATCGACATTTCTCTGCCTTTCTGAATCAAAATAAATTTCTCCCGTCTGGGGAATCAATAAGCCGCATAAAATTTTTATTAATGTTGTTTTGCCTGCCCCATTTTCTCCTATCACAACATTAATTTTATTTTTTTCAAATGAGCATGAAAGTTTCCTTAGGCCACCGCCATTTTCATATTGAAAACTCAAATTTTCAATCCGGATCTTCCCTACTTTATGCTGTTTTATAGGTAATTCTGTTGTTTCTGTTTCATTTTCCAGTAGTTTTATCAGACGTTCAATAGAGGTACTGCACTCTGTACTTTTTACCCGATAATTCCCCAGTTCTCTGGCAACCTCGCTAAAAAAGCTTGTCATATTTAATGTGGCAATAACCATGCCGATATTCATATTTGCATAAAGGCTTCCATAAAAAATAACGATCAACTCTCTAACGATATTGCATAAATACGATATCGCATCAAAGAGCAGCAACATTTTTTGCTTTTTTAATTCCTGCTTTGAACATGCATGTATCGTTTTCCTATGCTGTTCTAACAAACGCCGGCTAAATTTGTGAAAATTCAAAATTTCTATCATCCTGAACAATTCTAAAAAAGATTTATTTTCTTCGTCCACCTTTACTAAACGTTCTTTTTCACACGATTCAATCTTTTTCGCATAAATGTAAGATGAGGCTGAAATTACCGAACATATCAATATGCAAAAAAACAATACCCTGTCAAGATGTAAAACAATGCCACCCATAATCATAGAAATTACAATAGACTCAATCAGTTCAGACAACTGATTTTCAATGAAATCAACGATCTTATTTTTGTCTTCTGTAATCATGGAAATCAATTTCCCATCATAATCTGATTCAAGAATACTCTGCTCTAAAAACTGTTCAAAAATTTTTTCTTCGATTTTTTCTCTAATCCGTACTAATTTTGTAAGTGTAATTTTTCGCAATAAACCTATTAAACAAAAACTGGCGCAAAAAGCACCAATCAATACTTTTAAATTATGTGTGTCAATATTTTTCTCATAAACAATCAGATTTACCAAAATTGCCGCTATCATAGAAGCAGAATAGGCTGCCATGCCAATCAACGATGCTGTCACTAACAATAAAACGATAATATTCCATTTATCTTTCCCACAAACCATTCTCCAATTATATTTCTTTCTCATAACTCCACCATTTATTAGCTTTTTATGTTCCTAATGTAAAAGATAAATATGATCTGCATATTCATCCATATCTGTTTCATGCATTGCTATAACAACGCATTTCTGTTTCGCTATTTCTAATATCATTTTTTCTATCTTATCTTTTACTTTTTGTTCTAAAGCAGAAAACGGTTCATCCAAGAGAAGCCAATTCGCATCACTGGCAGCCCCTCTAAGAACCTGAATGATTTTTTTCTCGCCTCCAGAAAGCATTTCACATCGTATCTTTTCCTTCATTTTTTTTGCCAGTTTTAAATCAAAACACTTTATGAAACTAATAATTTCTTCATCGCTAAGTTCATTGTTTACTATTTTAAAATTCTCTTTCATATCACTGCATAATACCGGATCCTGCGGTTCATATACACAAATCCGAAATAATTCTTCTCTTTCAATTTTTGTACTATTTAGATAAAACTCCCCATCTTTTACTTGAAGCAGACCAGACATACATTTAAGTAGCGTACTTTTCCCTTTTCCACTTTCTCCTTTTACTAGAATCAACCCCTTATCAGGTAAGATGATATCATATGATTTAAGAACTTCTGTATCCCCATAGGCATAACTCAAATTAATACCTTTTAATTCTGAAACTCTATCCTTATACCCTGTACTCAGATCTTTCAGAGTATTCAGGCTATAAAATTGTTCCAAAAATTCCATATCTGCTTTCTGTTCCTGCAACTTTCCTATCCGTCCGGCAACCTCCATCATATGTCCCAGTAAATAGAAAAAGATAACGGATGACGATAAAATCCCGTCTTGTATCAGATTCATTTTTTTTGACAAAAGAGCCGTTATAACAGGAATGAGAATCATAATTAAGCATCTTCCGATTTGCATATATATTTCAACAATAGATTGATATATCTTTTTATTTTGTTCAATCCTTGACAAAAAATGAATTTTTTCTTGAAATTTCAATGTTACTTTGTTTTCCAGAAAATAACATTTTATAATCGACAGCCCTCTTATCATATTTTTTATTAACAGTAAGCTCTGTTTTTCTATTTCATTCATTTCCTGTTGCTTCTTTTCAATTGGTTTACCTAAAATCATCGTTCCCAGCGGAATACATATCATCAAGATTACAAAGAACAGATATCTGACATCCATGTAAACACAAATATAAACACTTAAAATAATCAGCATGCCCGCAGATATTCCTATACTCAAATAACTATCGACTAACTCGCTACAGGATTTTATCTTTGTTACAAGTATTAAGTATTTTGCTTCTCCGCTCTGACATAATTCATAAGGTTCTATCTTCCATAAATATTCCCCCAAATCTATTTTCAGTTTCTCATTCATATCTATATAATATTTATTCTTTTTCCCTTCAGATAGAAAATAAAAACTAACTGTTATTATCACAAATCCCGTCGTAAACAACATAAAAGACAATTCTATTCCTTGTTCTCTATAAAAAAGCCTGTTCTCTAAACCGTTTATAAAAGGAATATATAAAAAAGCCAAAAAAGTATTTATAATATTGAGCAACAGCATAATACAGAAATCTTTTTTGGTATTATCAATATAATAAATTACTTTCCTTTTCATTTTTTCTCCTTTAGATTTGTTTCAATGCACAATATTTAAATCTATTTTATACTTTTACTTTATATTAATATCGTATAATACTTCAATCAATTTTGCATTCTTTTTCCGTCCATTTTTATTGTCATATTATCTTTTTGCTTATATTCTCAAACAAAAAAAGATATATATCTCCCCTCCAGAAAATACATATCTTTTCATTGTAGAATCATTCTCCAACCAATTATCTATAATCTTTTATAATATATTCTCAATCGCCGTCATAAGTTCATCATCTGCAAAATAGAAGTAATCCACCTTTCCATCTTCAAATGCCGTATCAATTTCCTGATGAACTGTATCTCCGTTTACACGGATTTCCGCTTCATATCTTTCCGTATTCTCCTGATCCCCTGATGCATCTGATTTCCGGATCTTCTCAAAGGAAATCTCGCAGTCCTTCTCCTGTGCCGCATAATACAGGTTCAACGGAAATCCGCTCCGGTAAAAGTTCTGAAGTCCGGATTCCGTAAAATAGTCTCCGTAAGCCTCCTGAATCGTCTGACTCAGACCGCCGGACTGTGCTTCCGTATCTGTACCCGAAGAATCATCCTGCGCCGCCGCCAGGATCTGATCCGCACTCCCACCCGGAAATGTGAACAATTCCTCGCACAGTGCACACAGCTGCTGTGTGTCCGGGTCCTGACCGGCACAACCCGACAGCAGCATCGCAGCTATCATCAAAATTCCCAGGAGGAGGCGTCCTCTCTTTTTTATAATCTTCATATCGTATCGTCTCCTTCTTTCTCCATCTCAATCCGACACCGCTTCCGGTAACATGCCACCCCGTATTTCAGAATTGTATGCATCCCATCCTCAAGCAACATATCCGTGTAACGTCTCTCATTGATTTGGTGCAGCGCTTCCCGGCATCCGGTCTCCAGAGCGCCTTCTTCCGCATATTTTACTTCGATGACAATGCCAATCTTTTTCTCATCAATCTCAATCAAAATATCACTGTATCCATCTCCGGATTCCCGGTTGGATGTGACATACCAGTTTTCCTTATAACTCAGTAATCCCAGAAGAAGTCCATGAAAATAATTCTCTTTCATTTCCTTTCTCACAGCAGTGTCTCGAATACTGATCGTACGGTTCAGATATGCATTCAGTTTTTGCTGTGCGTCTTCTGCATCTCCATTTGCAAATGCTTCGCAAAAGGCATTCAGCGCTTCTCCATCTCTGCGTGCCGTATCCTGAAACCATCTGGAAATCTGCTCTTCAAAAATATTCTGGATCTCTTTATTCGGAATTGCAAGCCGCATCTTGTTTCCATCGGACGCTCCCCTCTGTGTCAGGTATCCGGTTGTAAACAGCAGACTCCAGATATTGTCCTCCGAATCATACATATCCTTGTATGTCAACTCCTGCCGTATTGTTTTTACGATACTCTCACCGGAAATCAGGCGGCCGATTTCCTGCTTCGTGATAGAACGTGCATGCTCCAGAAATCTCCGAATGACAACGTTACTGCTCGTATTGGACCAAAATGCTTCCGGCTGTGCATTTGGATTCAGTCTCAATCTGCTGCAGTAGGAGATCACATCCCATGGGCAGTAGATTTCCAGATTCCCGAACTGATAGCCGTCATACCATTCTTTTACCACATCGTAATATTCCAAAAGATCATAGTAATCCAGCATCTTTCTCACTTCTGTATCTGTAAAGCCGAAGTATTCCTCAAATCCCACCTCCGCAGCTGACAGAACATTAAAGTTATTCAATCCGGTAAAGATACTCTCTTTTGCCACCCGCAGACAGCCTGTCATCACCGCAAAATAAAGATTTTCATTTGTCTTCAACGCGCGTTCAAACATATTGCGGATCAGCATAACCATCTGATCATAATATCCATTCTCATTTGCTTTTGCCAGAGGTACATCATACTCATCAATCAGAATCAATACCCGGCTGTCATAATGAATTCTCAATAATTCCGACAATGTATGAAGGCTGCTCATCAGAACGTCATCTGCCATTATGAACATGCCTTCATCTCCGCTTCCCAGACAGATCAGCTGGGCATACATTTCTTTCTCTCTGTCTGTCAGTCTTTCACTGTCAAGCAGAAACTGAAACCGCATGGCTTCCCGCCCAATCACAGAGCAGAGCATAGAACGGGCCGTTTCATAATCATTTCCATTTACACTTTTCAGGCTGATGGATATCACAGGAAATCTTCCCATATATTTCTTACAAAGTTCTGTATCCTCCGAAATAGACAGTCCGTCAAACAGTTCCTTCCGGCATCCTGTCTCAAAGAAATATTTCAGCATACTCATATTCAGAGATTTCCCGAATCTCCTTGGGCGGGTAAACAAATTTACCTTTCCCCAGTTATAAAGCAGGTCCCGGATCATTCCGGTCTTATCAATATAATAAAAGTCCTCCGTCACAATCTCCTGAAAATCTTCAATTCCCACCGGAAGCTTCTTTTTTCTTTCCTTCATTTTTCTTGGCTCCTCTCTGAAGATTGTGGATTATTTCTTTATCATACTGCTTATTTTACCATCCCGATTGCTCCTGAGCAAGGCAGTTTACGGTATTCACTTTTCTCTCCGGGCAAAAAAAGATATGTACCTCCGTATTCCCGGAAATACATATCTTTTTTCATTTCTTTTTCTAATTCATCACTGCTTCAATGTCTTCCACTGTTCTTGGAATATCCTTTGACAGGTTTCTGCAGCCGTCTTCTGTGATGAGGCAGTTGTCTTCGAGACGGAATCCGATGCCCCATTCTTCGTGGTAGATTCCGATGTCTACGCAGAATACCATACCAGGCTGGATGATGGCGTCTTTTGCAGATACCACATCGTGGGTGTCAAATCCGACATGATGTGCTCCGCCGTGCCACATATAGGTTCCAATATCATCGAAGCTCTTACAGATGCCTGCTTCTTTGAGCTGTTCGAAGCAGTAGCGGCGGATTTCCGCATCTACCTCTTTCATCGGAATGCCCGGTTTCAGTGTGGAGAACATGTGCTCGGATGTCTTGTACTGACATTCAAAGATCAGTTTCTGTCTGGAGGAATATTTGCCGTTGCAAGGCCATCCTCTGGATACGTCCGTCAGCTCGTTGTCCCAGCGCACGCCTACATCGTTGAGCACGATATCTCCATCCATAGCCTGTCCGCGGTATCCATAATAATGGATACAGAAATTGTTCTTTCCGGCGCTGATGATGGACGGGAATCCTGCTTCCAGCACGCCATGCTGTGCCAGTGCGTAATCATACTCTGCCTTGTACTGGTATTCATACATACCCGGTCTGGAATGTGTCATCATTGCAAGAATACCTGCTTTTGTAACTTCCTGAGCCTTCTCCATCGCGCGGATTTCACAAGGTTTCTTGATAAGACGGAGCATCTTCATGATCGGCAGGGAGTTTTCGATCGGCATGGACGGATATTCCTGCTTCAGGAATGCTTCCATACTGTCTGCCCCGCTGACTACCACCTGTCCGTCCATCCGGTCGATATCCAGATACACTTTCTGAATCCGTCCGGAAGTCAGTACCTTTTTCAGTTCTTCTTCAAATGTATCTCTATAAGCAAAGCTGGAAATCATGGAGACCGCTTCGATCTCTTCCGGTTTCATTCTCGTTCCGGTCCATCTCTCCTCAAAGGCATTTGGCGGAAGGATAAACAGTGTCTCCCGGTATCCTGATGCATCCTTCTCCAGCATCAGAATCGTGTCTTTCTGCTCCATTCCAGTCAGATAAACAAAGTTCCGGTTGGCAAAATATCCATAGTCTTCATCTGCTGTCTTGCGGACCGGATTGCCGCTGAAAAACAGGGCCAGACTGCCCGGCTCCAGCTTTTCCATAAACGCATCTCTGTTTCCCTTGTAAAATTGTGGTTCCATTGATCGTTTCCCTCCATTTCATTTGTACTTTAGTCTAGTACCATTTTAGCACAAACAATCGACAGAATCACTGGTTTTCTCCATTATTATTCCTTTATTTTTATAAATATTCAGAATCTTATGCCTGTTCCTGACCGTGGAGCCAGTCCAGTCCTGCTTTCACATAGGCCGCGGCCCCCAGATAAAGATATTCATCATTAAAATCCGCTTTCGGATGATGCCCGATGTACCGATAACCGTTTCTCGAATCCCCGATAAAGAACCACCCTACCGCAGAAGGTACTTTTTCCGCAATGTAGGAAAAATCTTCGGAGCTGGAAGCTTTGCTGAATGCACCACCCCATACAGTCCGCATATCATAGGTGTTTTCCTCCCCTAACAGTTCCTGCATCGATTTCAGGAAAGAGGCATGGACCTGTTTATCCACCATCACAGCCGGACAGTTGCTTCCAAATGTCACTTTTGCAGTCACGCCTTTGGCTTTTGCCGTATATTCGGTCATGGTGCAGAGATCTTCTTTTAATTTTGTCCGGACTTTTTCATCGAATGTGCGGATGGTTCCTCTCATAAAAGCAGAATCTGCAATGATATTTCCGGTATCTCCGCCATGCATTTCTCCTACCGTCATCACACAGTTATCGGAAGGTGCCCGGTGCTCCGCCATGATTTCATGGATGCCCTGATGAATCGCGCACATTGCTCCCAACGGGTTGTGTGTGTAATTCGGCATTGCTCCATGCCCTCCTTTTCCCTGAATATCAATCCGGAACCAGTCCGAGGATGAGTAGGAAGCACCTGGTCCGAATACGCCCATAGTTCCTTCCTTCACTGGTGTCCCGGCAACTACATGGATCATCATGGCTGCATCCACATGAGGATTCTCCAGTACGCCTGCCTCTACCATTTCTTTGGCTCCGTCCAGAATCTCTTCACCTGGTTGAAACAGAAGTTTGATGGTGCCTTGGATCTCCTCCTCGTGCCTTTTCAGAAGCCATGCAGCGCCGAGAAGCATGGCCGTATGGTTGTCGTGCCCGCAGGCATGCATACAGCCATCCTTTTTCGATGCATACGGTGCCCCGGTCTCTTCCTGAATCGGCAGCGCATCCATATCCGCCCGCATCAGAAATCCTTTGCCCGGCCTTTTTCCTCCGGCCAGTGCGACAATACCGGAATCTCCATATTCCTCCGGCTCGTATCCATATCTTTTCAGCTGCTCGATCACATACGCCTTGGTATTCGGAAGATGCAGCCCGATCTCCGGATTTTCATGCAGATATCTCCTGTGACGGATCAGTTCCTCTTTGATCTCCTTTGCTTCTTCTTTATAATCATACATAGCTTTTCCCTCCTGATTCTATTGTGCTTCCCGTTTTTGTCCCATATTGACGCAGACAAACATTACGATAATTGTCAACACCGTCAGTGCCGCCAGAATGACAAGTGCCGGAATATAAGATCCGGTCAGATCATAAATCAATCCGATGATCGGACTGCCGATGGCACTTCCCGTCATGGTAAACATACAGATAAATCCATATAGTTCACTGTAGTTTTTCGGGCCGAATACATCTGTCGTCATAATTGGCACGGCAACGGTTGCCGTACAGGTTCCAAATCCATACAGCACGGCTGCCAGATACAGCATAAACGAATTCCCCTGTACCAGAATAAAGCATACCAGAAACAGGAAAAAGGTTCCACATCCAAACAGAATTCCGGCCTTTGCTCCAAACTGGTCAAAAACCTTTCCAAGTACCAGCTTTCCGACCAGCGCGACAATCGAATAAACGGAAATATAGCTGGCGACAGAAGCCGCGCTAAAGCCCGTGCCTTGCAGATAATAACTCATATGGCCCAAAATACCGGCTGTAAAATAGATCAAAAACGACCCAAGCGCAAACAGCCAGAGAATCGGGGTCTTCTTTGCCTCGGCAAGCGTTGCGTTCCATCTGCTTACGGCAGCGGTTTTTGTCTTTTTCTCTTTGACTTCCGTCTCACTTCCATGACCATACGGAAGGAGTCCTGCCTCTTCCGGTGTCCGTTTTACTACAAACAGCCCGATCGGTACGAGAACAATCAAGCTGACCGCTCCCAGAATAAAGTAGGCGTTTCTCCATCCCCATCTGGAAATCGTCCAGGAAATTGCAGGACTTAATACTGTCCCGCCAATGCTGATCCCCATCATGGCCACACTGATCATCAGTCCTCTGTTCTTTTCAAACCAGTTGGTGATCAGCACCGTAACCGGAATCGTACATGCCCCCATGGCGAAAAAGCCTTGCAGCGCGCCGACCAGGTAGAACTGCCACAGCTCATGACAGAGTCCATAGCAGGAATAAAATCCCATTGTTCCGATACAGCTGATCACAAACGTAACCTTCATATACTTCCCGCGGAGCAGTTTCCCGGCAATCGGTCCGGTAAATACACAGATGATGCTGGCAATCGTCGAACTCAGAAAATACGCACTTGTGGCAAATCCGGTTTCTTTGAGAATCTCTGTTGTAAACAACTGTGCCAGCCCAAACCTGGTGGAGTAGTCAAACATCAGAATGAGAATACAGCTTACCAGAATGACCCAGTGATACATGCTGTGGCTTTTGTTTTTTGCTTCCATTTCCGTTTCCTCCTTTTCGTTCTCTTCCTTCTTTCTTGAAAAATTTACAACAAAATGTTATACTTCTTTCAAGTTTTTATTACGTTTATACAATTTTACCATGGGGTTTTCTATGGAAGATATCCTCAAATAGATATATGCTATAACTTCTCGGTTATATCCATCCTATGAAAGGAGATCGTTTATGGACTTAAAAGATTTGCAGTATATGCTGGTTATCGCCAGATATCATTCTATTAACCGGGCCGCAAAGGAGCTCTATCTGTCGCAGCCTTATCTGAGCAGCAAATTAAAATCTCTGGAGAAGGAGCTCGGTATCCAGATTTTCCACCGTACATCCAGCGGAATTTTGCCTACCTCTTTGGGAAAAACCTTTCTAAGCAGCGCCGCAAAGATCTGTGCGGAAGTGGACCATATCCTCACGCTGAAAGATCAGTCTCTTCCCCTGCTGAATGTTGTTTCTTATTATGGTCCTTTCTTTTTTAACTGTTATCTGCAGTTTCAGAAAGAATACCCTTCCGAGGGGCGGGAAAGCTTTAAAGAGATGTCTCTGAAAGAATGTTTACGCGCTTTAAATAATGGAACCGCACAGCTTGCTCTTGTCTGCCATGCCAGCGACAGCCATGACTATTATGAAAAGCTGGCTCAGTCTTATCACTGTATTTTAAGGGAACTCTTTCCCCATGTCCCCCTCTCCGTCATTATGAGAAAAGGGCATCCTCTTTCCGGGCGCACTTCCATAACGCCGGAAGCCATGTCTTCCTATCCTCTTGTCTGTTACAATGACTCTCTCCCGTTTTTTCAACACATTGGATTTTCAGAAAAGCAGGATATCTTATCTGTGAGCGACCGGGGCAGTATGTTTGACTCCGTAGAAAACAGTGATTCTCTCGGAGTCATTGCTGTTCTTGGAGAGGAACCGGTCAAACAGGAAATCGCCTACGTCCCACTGGAGGCTGAACAAAGTACACTGGATTTTGTATATGCTACATCCGCAGACTACCAGCTCAATACAAGGGAACGGAGTTTTCTGAATTTTATCCGGCAATCTTTCCGCAACGGATAAAAGAATCCCACAGAATGCAAGTCCTTCTCCGCCCTGCATTCTGTGGGATCTTTTTCATTTTTCTTCTATTTTTAGCAGATTTCCGCTCCTGCCGGAACCTCTTTTTCCGGCTGCATCAGAACGACATTTCCCTTCTCGTCTTCCGCGCAGAGAATCATTCCTTCGGAAAGTACGCCTGCCAGTTTCGCTGGTTTCAGGTTGACAAGAACCATGACTTTCTTTCCGACCATCTCTTCCGGTGAGTACCATTTCTTGATACCGGATACGATCTGTTTGACCTGGCTGCCGATCTTCACCTGAGAGCAGAGAAGCTTTTTGGATTTTGGCACTTCCTCGCATTTGATGATCTCGCCTACCTGGAACTGCATCTTTGCGAAATCGTCGTAGGAGATTTCCGGTTTTGCCTCGATGTCAATCACCGGCCCCTCTTCTTTCTGAGGTGCTTCTTCCGGCTGAGTCGGGTGAAGTTTTTCTACTTCCTCCATTACTTCCTTGAGATCTCTTCTCGCAAAAAGAATTTCCGGTTTATCGGTCACATGTCCGCCGCCAAGCTGAGCGAGGATCTTCTCGGATGTCTCCGGCATATATGGAGCGAGCAGTTTTGCCCCCTCGGAGATGCTGGAAATCAGATTGTAAAGTACGGTCTCCAGACGGTCTTTCTTATCCTCTTCCTTTGCAAGCGCCCACGGCATCGTCTCGTCAATGTATTTGTTGCAGCGTTTGAAGAGATTGAAAATCTCTGTGATGGCGTCCGCCACTCTTAAGTCCGCCATCTTGGCGTCCACTTTTCCGGATGTCTCCTCTGTCACACGTTTCAGGTCTGCATCCACTTCTTCTGTCACACCTTTATCTGTCACTGTTCCGCCAAAATATTTGTTTGTCATGGAAACGGTTCTGTTTACAAGGTTTCCTAATGTATTGGCAAGATCGGAGTTCATTCTCTCTACCATCAGTTCCCATGTGATGACACCATCATTGTCAAATGGCATCTCATGAAGCACGAAATAGCGCACTGCATCCACACCGAACAGGTTGACCAGCTCATCCGCATAGATCACATTTCCCTTGGATTTGCTCATCTTTCCGTCTCCCTGCAGAAGCCACGGATGACCAAATACCTGTTTCGGAAGCGGGAGATCCAGAGCCATCAGGAAAATCGGCCAGTAAATCGTGTGGAAACGGATAATATCCTTTCCAATCAGGTGCAGATCTGCCGGCCAGTTCTTCTTGAAGAGGTCGGAGCTGTTTCCGTCTGCGTCATATCCGATTCCGGTAATATAGTTGGTCAGAGCATCCAGCCATACATAGACCACATGCTTCGGGTCAAAATCTACTGGAATCCCCCATTTGAAGGATGTACGGGAAACGCACAGATCCTGAAGTCCCGGAAGGAGAAAATTGTTCATCATCTCATTTTTACGGGCAACCGGCTGAATAAACTCCGGATGCTCATTGATATATGCAATCAGACGGTCTGCATATTTGCTCATTTTGAAGAAATATGCCTCTTCCTTTGCCGGTGTACACGGACGTCCGCAGTCCGGACATTTGCCGTCTACAAGCTGGGACTCGGTAAAGAAGGACTCACACGGAGTACAGTACATTCCTTCGTAGTATCCTTTATAAATGTCTCCCTGATCGTACAGCTTCTTAAAGATCTTCTGCACCTGTTTCTCGTGGTAGTCATCTGTTGTACGGATAAAGTGATCGTAAGATGTATTCATCATATCCGCGATCTCCTTCACCTGGGCAGCCACCTTGTCCACGTACTCCTTCGGAGTGACACCTGCTTCTTCCGCTTTCAGCTCAATCTTCTGGCCATGCTCGTCTGTTCCGGTCTGGAAATAGACATCATAGCCCTTGCTTCTTTTATATCTTGCGATCGCATCCGCAAGCACAAATTCATAGGTGTTACCGATATGCGGCTTGCCGGATGTATAGGCAATCGCTGTGGTGATATAATACTTTTCTTTCTCATTACAATTACTGCACATAAAATTCTCTCTCCTTCTCCATTACTAAAAAAACCTTCCGGGGATATTTCCCCGGAAGGCGAATCCGCGTTACCACTTCCGTTTATCTGCCCCTCGCAGGACAGACCTCTGTGAGTGCCGGACGGCACCCTCCGCTGTAACGGGCGGAACCCATCATGAATTATCACGGTCATCCGTGTTCATCCATACCGCTCCAAAGCCATCTTCCACATTCCTTTCACCATCCCTCTCAGCATCCGGGAATTCTCTGTAAGATTCCAGAACATGTACTCTCTTCTTCCACGCGTTTTCTTATGTAGTAAAAATGGTAGCATAGAAATTTTTGAAAGTCAAGACCGCTTATTCCGTCACTTCCCCTCCATAGTACACCAGTCCTACGACTCCCGGTCCTGCATGTGTGCCGATGCTTGGGCTGACGTCATTGATCACGACGTTTTCAAAGCCGAGATCGTTTACCATCTTTTTGACGGAAAGGGCGTCCTCCATGCAGTCTCCATGGAGGATGCATACCAGGCGGTCCTTCCCGTAGTGTTCCAGATCCAGAGATTTTTCCATATTGGTTACAAGTGTCTTCAGTGCTTTCTTTCGTCCACGGACGGTACCATCGGACTTGAGTTCTCCGGAAGCGGTGACCCGCAGCAATGGCTTGATGTTGATCATGCTTCCGACGATCGCTGTGGTCTTGGATACGCGGCCTCCTCTCTGGAGATGATGCAGATCATCTACGGTAAACCAGACGTTGACATGGTCCCGCTCCTTCATCAGCACATCGTAGACTTCTTCCATGGTCTTTCCCTGCTCTTTCAGACTGGCGGCCCGATATACCGATACCCCCTCGCCCAATGAGGCGTTCAGGGAATCAAAAACTTCAATCTTCCGGCCCGGATATTCTTCCAGCAGTTCCCTGGCCGTCATCCGCACGTTGTTGCAGCTTCCGCTTAATGCGCTGGAAAATGCAATGTGAAGAATATCCTGCCCTTCTTTTAAGACCGCTTCAAATTTTTCCCGGATGACCGCCGGATTGTTGGCCATGGATTTCGGCAGTTCGCCTTTTCTCATTGTTTCATAAAATTCATGCGGGGACATGTTTTTTTCATCTCCGTAAACCACGTCTCCAAACGCATAGTACTGTGGAATTACCGGGATTCCGTATTTCTCCAGGACTGCTGCCGGCACATCCGAATTTGAGTCCGTTGTAATCACATAACCCATCGTTCTGTCTCCTCATTTCCTTTCTGTTTTCTATCCTTGTTTTCTCCGCTTGATCACTTTCAACCGTGTAAATTCTTCCCGGTCTTTTTCCTCCAGCGCATTGCTGATGCTGGATACAAGCTGTGTGTACATTGGAATGGTGATATTCTGCAGCGCATTGGCACGCTTCTGTGTTTTCTTGATGTTGGAAGCAAGCCGGTATGCTGCATTTTCCACCATGGAAAGCTTGACCGTCAGGTCTTTGACTTTCCGAAACGCTTCCGCCGCCCGGTCCGCAGATTCTTTGGTCGTACTGAACGCATAGGTCGGCACCGGCGTCTTTGGTGTATATTTGACATGGGGAATTTCCGTCCCCATAATGCTTCTTGTCTGGATCACGATCGAATCCTCGATCGGAACTGTATAGGCGATCTGTGAGATCGTATTAATCCCGTTTTCAATATTTGCTTTCTGAAGACATTGATACGCATAAGTGAATGTGCTGTCAATCTCCTCCTGAATGGTGCGGGCCTGATCGATCAGATCCATCAGTTCCCGGATCAGAATATTTCGCTTTTTATCCATCAGTTCGTATCCCTGCTTTGCAAGCGCAAGAGAATTCTTCGCAAGCATCAGGTTTCCTTTTGTCGGAAATGTCCGTGGATCCAACAGCCTCACCCCTTTACATTTCTTTATTTGCTACTGAGCCGGGACTTGCGCTTGTGGTCACGCCATCGTCCCGTTTGGTAGGATGATAATATTTGTCCAGAATCTTTGTATCAACACGGTCCAGTTCTTCTCTCGGAAGTCTTCCAAGCAGCTCCCAGCCAAGATCCAGCGTCTCTTCGATGGTCCGGTTTTCTTCCGTCCCCTGACCGATATATTTTTCTTCAAATTCTTTTCCGAAGGCCAGATATTCTTTATCGATCGGTGAAAGCTCATCCTCTCCGATCACTGACGCCAGATTCCTTGCATCTCCCACCTTTGCGTAGGCAGAGAACAGCTGGTTTGCCAGATCCTGGTGATCTTCCCTTGTATATCCTTCTCCGATACCGTCTTTCATCAGACGGGACAGGGACGGCAGGACACTGATTGGCGGATAGATAGACTGTCCGTTCAGATTCCGGTCCAGCACAATCTGTCCTTCTGTAATATAGCCTGTCAGATCCGGAATCGGATGGGTAATGTCATCATTTGGCATAGTCAGAATCGGAATCTGCGTTACCGACCCATTGACTCCCTCCACAATACCCGCCCGCTCATAGATGGCAGCCAGTTCACTGTACAGGTAGCCCGGAAAGCCTTTCCGGCTTGGGATCTCTCCTTTCGAGGAGGAGACTTCACGCATGGCCTCGGCAAAGGACGTCATATCCGTCAAAATAACAAGGATATGCATATTCTGTTCAAACGCCAGATATTCCGCCACAGTCAGCGCCACCTTCGGCGTGATCAGACGCTCTACCACCGGATCGTTTGCCAGGTTCAGAAACATGGCCACATGGTCGGCCACACCGCTCTCTTCAAAAGTCCTCCGGAAGAAATCCGCCACATCGTGCTTGACGCCCATGGCCGCAAAGACAATGGCAAATTCTTCATCCGAGTCCTCTCCCAAGGACGCCTGCTTGACGATCTGAGCCGCCAGCTGGTCGTGGGGCAGTCCGTTTCCGGAGAAAATAGGAAGCTTCTGACCACGGATCAAGGTAGTCAGACCGTCAATCGCCGAGATTCCTGTCCGGATGTAATTCCGCGGATATTCCCGCTTCACCGGATTCAGCGGCAGTCCGTTGACATCCCGTCTGACTCTTGCGGCAATCGGTCCCAGATCATCAATGGGCTGTCCGATTCCGTTGAATGTTCTTCCCAGCATTTCCTTGGACAGCCCGATTTCCATCGGATGCCCGGTCAGCCTTGTGTGGGTATTGACAAGTGACATGCCTTCTGATCCTTCAAAGACCTGAATCACTGCCTTGTCTTCATAGAGCTCAATGATCCTTCCGATCCGCTTTTCCTTCCCTCCTACAATAAATTCTACAATCTCGTCATAAAATGCATCCTGGACCCCTTCCAGTACAATCAGGGGACCGTTGATGCTGCTCAGTCCAAGATATTCTATTGGCATACTTGCGTTTCCCCCTTTTTATGCATTCTTCTCCAGTACATTCTGATAGAATGTATCGATGTCCCGCTTATACTGGGCAAACATCTCCAGCCTGTCATTTGGTACATCATACTTGATGGCAATGACACGCTCAAAAATATTTTCCGATTTCAACACGGACATCGGATGGCCCATCGTCACAAGAGCCCGTGCCTGCTTGTACAGATATAAAATCGTGTCCATCATCAGGAACTGTTTTTCCATGGATACGCAGGTATCGTCCTTATGAAAGGCGTTCTGCTGCAGGAATCCCAGGCGGATGACTCTTGCGATCTCAAGAATCAGTTTCTGGTCATCCGGCAGGACGTCGCTTCCAATCAGCTTGACGATCTCCAAAAGGCTGCTCTCCTGATTCAGAAGGGCCATCAGCCGGTTCCGGTAATCGACAAACTTCGGGGACACATTGTCCTGATACCAGTGCGACAGATCCTGCAGATACTCGCTGTAGCTGGACAGCCAGTGGATCGCCGGGAAATGTCTGGAGTAGGCAAGGCTCTTGTCCAGTCCCCAGAAGCACCGTACAAACCGCTTCGTATTCTGTGTGACCGGCTCAGAAAAATCGCCGCCCTGAGGGGATACTGCCCCAATGATGCTGACTGATCCTTTCGTACCGTTTAAATTCTGCATCATGCCGGCCCTCTCATAAAAGGCCGACAGCCTGGATGCCAGGTAGGCCGGGAACCCTTCTTCCGCAGGCATCTCCTCCAGACGTCCGGACAGCTCACGCAGGGCCTCCGCCCATCTGGATGTGGAATCCGCCATAATTGCCACATCATACCCCATATCCCGGTAATATTCCGCCAGGGTAAGACCCGTGTAGATACTGGCCTCACGGGCGGCCACCGGCATGTTGGATGTGTTTGCAATCAAGGTCGTCCGGTCCATCAACGGATTGCCCGTCCGCGGATCTGTCAGCTCTCCGAACTCTTCCAGCACCTGCGTCATCTCGTTTCCACGCTCTCCGCACCCGATATAGATAATGATATCTGCATCAGACCATTTGGCGATCTGATGCTGCATCATGGTTTTTCCGGTTCCAAATCCTCCCGGAATGGCGGCCGTTCCGCCTTTTGCGATGGGAAACATCGTATCGATAATCCGCTGTCCCGTCACAAGCGGAACCGAAGCTGCAAACCGCTGGCTCACCGGGCGCGGCGTCCGGATCGGCCACTTCTGGGCCATAGGAATCTCCACGGTCCCTCCTGTTCCGGTATCCAGAATCAGGAGCGGCTCTTCAATCGTATACTCTCCATCCTCTTTTACGGATACAACTGTTCCGTGAAGATCCGGCGGAATCATACATTTATGGACAATCGCCCTCGTCTCAGGCACCTCCGCAAAGATATCTCCGCCGTTGACATAATCGCCCTTTTTCACTGTAAAATGGGTGTCCCACTTCTTCTGCCGGTCCAGGGAATCCACCGAAACTCCTCTGGTGATGAATGCACCGCCCTTCTCGGAAATCTTTTCCAGCGGACGCTCGATTCCATCAAAAATATTATTCAGGATTCCAGGCGCAAGGGTTACGGATACGGCATTTCCTGAGGCAGTCACTTCCTCCCCCGGCCGCAGCCCCGATGTCTCCTCATACACCTGGATGGTAGTCCGGTCCTTATCCAGGGCAATGACCTCGCCGACCAGCTGATCCTTTCCTACATAGACCATCTCAGACATTCCGAACCCGGTGTTTCCTTTCAGATAGATCACCGGTCCGTTAATGCCGTAGATCTTACCAGTCTTAAGCAACTCCATCACCTCCCTGGAATACAAATTCGTCATACTCCGTTCTCAGAGCTGTCCGAAACGAATGATCGATCAGGACATTTCTTCCCCGGATCACCGCCCGGATTCCCCCGATAAAGTCTTCCCTGCTGATCGTAAGCATCGTACCGGATTTCAGCTCCAGCTCCTCTTTCATCTCCTGGTCTGAAGGATTTATATAGATGGTAAGTTCCTCTCCACCCGCAAATTCCACCGACTTCTCGATGCAGCGCAGAAGAAACTCTTGATATTCCTCTGTTTTCATATAATGTTCCACCAGTTCCATGACTTCCTGGAACACCTTGTCCTTCAGCTCTTTCTGTACTCTGCCTTCCTGCCTTTTCAGGTCCAGCTGAGCCTTTGCCATGGCCTGGTTCTTCTGCTGCCTGGCATTGACCGTCTCCGCCTTGACCCTTGTTTCCACCTGGCGCAGCGCCTCCTGTTTATGATCCTCAAACACCTTGTCAAGAGCTGCCCGGTAGCTTTCTATAATCTCATTCCCTTCCGATCTGGCCGCCTCCATGGAGGAGGTCTGGATCCTGGCAATTTTCTCTTCTAAAGTCAAAAGGAATCCCTCCTTTTATAATTTCAGTCCGATTGCTTCGGTAATATAAGATGTGATAAAGTCTTTCTTCCGTCCGGTTCCGTGTCTGTCAGGAATCTCCACCAGCAGAGGCATCTTCCGCTCCAGCCGGAATTCATCGATGATATCCGGAAATTCTTTTCCGAACTTCTCCGTCAACAGTACAATCCCGACCGTCTTGTCTTTCAGCACGTTCTGAAGCGCCTCGTAGAGTTCTCCTCTTTCGTGGACCACAACGCCGTCCACGCCTGCAAGCCGCATTCCTGTATATGTATCGACATTATCACTGATCAGAAACATTTTCATCTTATAACTGTCCCAGGATCATGAAGGAGATGATCAGCCCGTACAGACAGACACCTTCTGCAAGTCCTACGAAAATCAGCGATTTACCAAGGATACTGGAATCCTCGCTGATGGCCCCAAGCGCTGCGCTGGCAGCACTTGCTACGGCAATACCGCCGCCGATACAGGATAAACCGGTAACCAGAGCGGCCGCGATATAGCCAAGTCCTGTTGCTGTGGAAGCAGACGCCGCTGCGTCCGCCGCCTGTACGCTCGGTCCTCCAAACATCATGATGGACGCCACAAGACAGGCTCCGAAAAAGAAAAATACGTTCACTCCAAGGGCACATTTATACCGCCCTTTATTTTTCTCCCCAATTAGATAATATCCGAACGGAAGAATAATACTTAAAATCAATGCTGCAATTAAAATCAGTCTGGCTGCAAGAGTCATAATACGTTCCTCCTTTATCTTTCACTTTTTCTGTTCTTGTTATATGGCTCAAATTTTCGTCCGCTTCCTTTATAGAACCGGCTGAACATTTCATAGTATTCCAGACGAAGTACCTGGATTCCGACTACCAGTCCTTCCATCAGGCAGACAAACAGGTTTCCGATCACAATGACGGCCCAGTTCGTATTGCCGCTCTCTACGCCGGCCAGCATCAGGACGACTTCCATCATGGCCGCATGGCTGACTGCGAATGCCCCGATACGGACGAAGGACAGGGTATTTGAGAAATAGCTCAGAAGCATTTCGAACAATTCAAAGAATCCTTCCACCAGGAACATCACCGGTCCTTCTGAGATCTTTTCCTTCTTTTTCTTGATCTTGTTGGTCAAAGGCTCTTTAAACAGGATCAGAAGCAGCGGAACCCCGAACATTACCAGCATGACGATTCCTGCCGGTGTTCTGTGTCCGGTCATAAACAGTACGATGACCGCCACAATGGATCCGTAAAATACAAGTCCTGCCACTCCGTTTGGATCGAACCACGTGCCTTGGGTATCGTGAGCCCGTATGGCATTTACAATGTGGAGTACCATCGCCAGCAGAATCAGCCCCATTCCAAAGGCAATCGATACGATAAATACGGTATTGAGCTTTCCGACAAACGGAAGCGTCGTCATATGGTCGATCGGTCTCAGCCACAATGGCTTTATGACATCCTCAAATCCGAAAACGCTTCCAAACATCAATCCAAAGATCGTCGAGAACACGCCGGCCGTGGCGATAATTCCCGCCAGCGGCAGCTTTTTAAAGTGATAGATCAGTGCTCCCACAATCACAAGCAGAAGCCCCTGCCCCACATCTCCAAACATCACTCCAAAAATAAAGGAGTAGGTGATGCCGACAAACAGTGTCGGATCCATCTCATTGTGAGCCGGAAGTCCGTACATCCCTACAAACATCTCAAAAGGCTTCAGAAGCTTTGGGTTCTCCAGCTTGGTCGGAGGCTCTCCAAAGTAATTGTCATGGTCGTCCTCCACAACGACAAAGACTTTATCGTCATTCTCCGCTTCCGCCATAAACTTCTTTACATCGTCCTCGGCCATCCAGCCGCAGAGAATATAATAATCTTCTTTTTTATCTTCCACTCTGGCCGCCATCTTCCTGACGTCAAAGTTGTGGGCCAGCTCCTCCAGGCGCTGCTTCGCCCACACAAGCTGCGGCGCCTTGTCTTCCAGCATTTTTGCCGTCTCTTTATCGATTTCATCGATTTTCTGCTGGATATCGTACATTTCCCGAAGCAGCTTCTGGCTGGCCTCCTCCGGCGATCCTTCATACTCCGCCGGAATCTCGATCCGCTCAAAGTGCAGAGAACGGAAAACCGCGTCTGTCTTCTGCATGTCCGCCGGTGCCGCAAAGTACGCTCCATAGACCGCCTGATCATCCTGCACGCCCTTAACAAAGACTGCATTGAGATCACTCAAAAGATATTTCTCCAGCTTCTGATACTGTTCCAGGGGCATCTTCCCGAACCGGTAAGAGATGTATTTATAATGCAGAACCTTCCCCAGATCTCCGCCAAGGGGCCGGAAAGGCTCGATGACTTTCTGCTTTGCCGCGATCTCTTCCTTTTTCTTTTTCCACTTGTCCTGCTGCGTCTGCAGCTTTAAGTATTCCTCGTTGGTCGTCCGGATCAGCTCGAAGATATCGTTAAGCCCCATCTTCGTATCCGGTTCGACCCCGTCCGGATCTTCCAGAAATCCGGTAAACTGCACTGCTTTTAAAAGTGCGTCCCTGTATGGATTCATCTCCACAAAGGGCCGTAAATTGTCCACTGTCTTCAGTTCCGACAGTGCAGATTCCAGTTGGATCTCATACCTTGACAGATACAGATCCATCACACGGTCAATATCACTGCGGGGTCCTGAGATATTGACAAATTTCATTTTTACAATCATGTCTTCTGCCCTCCTGTATACTCCATGATCTCGTCCGGCGATACACCATAGCGTACACATTCCATCACGGTCGTCAGTTTTTTGATCTCTTCCTCTTTTAGAAAGAGATAAGTATTAATCGATGCGATAGAGTACGGATTTCTCCTCCGGTCTGTCGTGTAAAGATAGTACAGATAGTCCGTATACATCTTTTCCACTGTCAGGTTCTGTCCGAAATCGTAATGTCTGGCATAGGAAGTCTTCTCCACTGCCTTCTGAAAGGTCTCCAGATCCGGGGCTTCCACCATCTCTTTCATCAGCTCGGTACGCATTTTGTACTGGACCGGAATCAAAAGCGCATAAATATCCGGTGGTGAAAGGCTGAAGTACTTCTTCGCCCTGTAGATCCACTGAATGTTCAGCATATTGATTTGGGTCCCGTAATCCCGTTCAAACAGCTCCAGCTCCTTATCCTTCAGAATTTTTTTGTGTCCCTTCCACATGGAAGTAAAATAGTAAAGATTCAATGCCAGGTCATAGTCAAACAGCGTTGCCTTGCCTCCGTCCCGAAGCTTCTTTAACGTCCCGTAGTATTCCGTCCCTTTCAGATTTTCAATCAACTCATCTGTTGTCCTTGCATGGATCAGCTTATCGACGGAAATCTGGGAATACCGGTCGAAAAACGCCTTCTTATGGTTCAGATCAAAGGGCTCCTGGTAATGATTGATCACGATCCTGAGACAGTAGTTGATCAGCTCCACCTCGTGCCGCTTCAGATACAGCCGCAGGATTTTTCTCTGATCCAGAGTGCAGAACCGGTAGATCTTCGTATAATCCCCGTACAGAGACAAAATGAGAAGCTTCTCGATATTGCCTCTGTGTACAAGGGACGGATCCAGATTCTCCAGAATCTCCCTGTAAACGGTATTCTGTATCAGATAGGTGACGACCTCCGGTACGCTTCCCATCCCCATGATCTCGTCAAACTGCTCCTTTGTAAGAAGCTTTGCCTCCATTGCCCGGACCTTTGTGACAATGCCGCTGTAGGCAAGTAAATTTCCCATACGCTACACCTCTGTGATCCGTTTTAAAATATCCTCGGCATACATCGTATGCTTTTCTTCATACTCCTTCTGCAGGGATTCGATGAGCGCCCGGCTTGTTTCTTCCTGTCCTGTCAGAAGAGTCTTTTTGTCCGATTCCAGTCCATCCTGGATCCTGGCAATCCGGGCCAGTGTCTTTTCTTCCAGCTCTTCATCAAAGACACGCCTACGCTCTTCGTACTCTCTGTCGAGTTTCTCTTTCTCTTCCTCTGCATGTGCTACAATGGCCGATGCAGTCTGCTCAATTTCCGTCAATTTGTTGATTACAGAGTCCATAGAAAGCCCCCTTTTTGTATAAATTGCAATTATTCTATTATCATACAACTTTTAAAAGAAAATGCAATGGGTATTTGAAAAGTTTAACATTTGAATGCAATTTTGCTCATATAATAAGGTAAATTGTATATGGAGTCTGAATTATGCGGATTTTTTCTACAATTTTTCCGTTATTTCGCAAAAGAAAGCACCGTATCCTTTTCGCCGTAGCAGTCGTGCTGACTGTACTGATTCTTCTGATCTATTCCATCCTTCCACCCTCGGCAGATCCGGACGCCTTCTTTTCCAGAGCACTTACATCCAGCAGTACAGATGAACAGTTCGCATCTTTTCTTCATACCCTGTTCTGCCGGGAGGTGTCCGGAGATTCCATCAGTCTGCACTTTTCCCTGCAGGATCCGGAGGCCTACGGCATTCTGGATGCTCCAGTGACGTTCGGCACCTTCGTGTCCTCTCCCGATGTCGCCGGGGCCTCCCTGGAAAATACGCTGGCTGCCCTGAAGCGGTTCTCCCCCAAAAAGCTCTCCGACAACCATCAGCTCACCTGGCATGTCCTGGAGTCCTACCTGCAGACCGCCCTGGACTGTTCGGAGTATCTGCTCTACGAGGAGCCCTTAAGTCCGCTCACCGGAATCCAGTCACAGCTTCCGGTCCTTTTGTCCGAATTCTCCTTTGATACGTCGGAAGACATTGATACTTATCTTTCTCTCCTTTCCACTATGCCGGAGTACTTCCAGTCCCTGCTGGACTTTGAGCAGGCAAAATCAGAGGCCGGACTGTTCATGTCCGAAGAGGGGACGGATGCCGTGATTGAGGAATGCCAAGACTTTATCTCCATGGGAGAAGACCACTATCTTCTCTCCTCCTTTGAAGAACGGGTGGAAGGGATGGATACGCTCTCTGAGAGCGAACGGCTTCTCTACACCGAAAAAAATAAAGATCTGCTGACCGCCCAGGTCTTTCCTGCCTACCAGCTTCTGATCGACGGGCTCACCGGGCTTAAGGGAACCGGAACTTCCAATGAGGGACTGTGCAGCCTGCCGGACGGCAGACAATGCTATGAGGCCTTTCTCCGGCGGGAGATCGGCACAGAACGGTCGGTCAGGGAGCTGGAAACGCTTGCAGCCTCCCAGATTCTTTCCGACATGAAAGAAATGAAAGCGGCTCTCCCGGCTTCCGGCACCCTTCAGGATGTCGTCCTCCAGGAATCCTCTCCGGAATCTATTTTGCTGGATCTCCGGCAGAAGATGGAGACCTCTTTTCCGGATATTCCCAACGTATCGTTTACCGTCAAGCAGGTTCCAAAGTCCACCCAGGAATACTTAAGTCCGGCCTTTTACCTGATCCCGCCTCTTGACAACAGCACAGAAAATACTATCTACATCAATCCGAAGCATGAGATGACCGGATTAAATCTTTTCACCACACTGGCCCACGAAGGCTATCCCGGCCACCTCTATCAGACGACCTACTTCCTGTCCCGGAATCCGGACCCAATCCGCACCGTTTTGAATTTTGGCGGTTATGTGGAAGGCTGGGCTACCTATGCAGAGATGATGTCCTATTACCTGGCCCCCATCTCCAAAGAGGAGGCCATGATCCAGCAGAAAAATGCCTCCATCATCCTTGGGCTCTATGCCCTGGCGGATATAGGAATCCACGACAAAGGCTGGTCCGAAGAAGATACCCTGGAATTTTTCTCCCGGTACGGTATCGGAGATTCCGAGAGTATATCGGAAATCTATCAGCTGATCCTGGGTGATCCGGGCAACTATGCAAAATACTATTTTGGTTATCTGGAATTTCTGGAGTTAAAAAAAGAGGCCATGGCACAGTGGGGAGAAGATTTCTCCCAGAAACGGTTTCACAAATTTGTGCTGGATATCGGGCCAGCTCCATTTGACCTGATTCACGAAAAGCTTACATCCTGATAAAAAAAGCTCCCCCGCAGGCGGCCGGATGTCTGACATCCCGCTTCCCGTGGGGGAACTCTGTACTATTCTTATTCTTCTGGTACGAATACTTCTTTTCCCATTCCGCAAACCGGGCAAACCCAGTCTTCCGGAAGATCTTCAAATGCTGTTCCCGGTGCGATTCCGTTATCCGGATCACCAACTTCCGGGTCATATACATATCCGCATGGTTCACAAACATATTTCTGCATTTTGTATTCTCCTTTCTTCCTATGCAAATAGTAAGAATTACTATTTTTATTTATGGATAGTATAATCCATATTGTCTTGAAAATCTATCCCTAAATGCATTTTTTAATAAATTATTTACATTTTCCCTGCAAGCCATACACTGGCCGCCAGTCCTGCCGCCGTTGCCAGAAGCGCTCCGGCCAGCGTATATCTGGTTTTTTTAACCTTTGCTGTCATAAAATAGACAGACATCGTATAAAAAATCGTCTCCGTACAGGCCATGGAGATCGAGGCAATCCGCCCTATGTAGGAATCCGTCCCGTATTCCTTGTAAAGATCCGTCAGAAGGCCGGTTGCCGCCGAGGAGGAAAACATCTTGACTACCGAAAGAGGTACCAGCTCCCCAGGAAAACCGATCTTCTCCGTCCACTGCCCCAGAATCCCGGAAAGGAATTCCAGAAATCCGGAGGACCGCAGCACTCCCACCGCAACCATCAGTCCCACCAGTGTCGGCATGATCTTCAGTACCGTAACAAATCCGTCCTTCGCCCCTTTGATAAAGGTTTCATAGACCTGTACCCGCTCCAGTATCCCGGTCACCACGATCACAAAAATCAAAAAAGGGACGATGTACTGAGACAGAAATAACACAAACCCCATTTTCTGTGCTCCTTCGCATATCGTCCCTTTATTATACGCAGTCCGCCAGGTTTTATGAGTCAGGCCGACGGATTCTGATCAAGGCTTTTCATAATTTTGAAATACATAATCAAGAGCAGGCCTCCCGCAAGAATCCATGCCATCGGACTTGCCAGACAGGTCCCCACATAGCTTTTCTGCCGGGCAGCAATGACTGCCACAACACCCCTGCCCACAAGCTCGGCGATCCCCGCTGTCATTGGAAGCAGACCGTATCCCATCCCCTGGATGCCGTTCCGGTACAGATTGACCACCGTAAGCGGAATGAAGAAAATGGCAACACAGATCAGATAGGTACGCACACCCCCGATCACTTTTGGCACGTCCGCCGCATCCACAAAGAGATACGTCAGGTAATGTCCTACCAGGGCAATCAGTACTGCGACTACCACCGAGTAGACGGAGCCGATGATCGTTCCGGCCCGGAATCCTCTGCGGATTCTCCGGATGTCCCCAGCCCCCATGTTCTGGGCGCAGTAGGTGGCCATGGCAGTTCCCAGTGCTACATATGCCTGTGTTACAACCTGCTCAATCTTGTTGGCCGCGGTAAATGCCGCCACTGCCGTAGATCCAAGAAGATTCAGCGCCGACTGAACCATCATCGTTCCGATTGCCGTAATGGAATACTGCAGTGCCATCGGAAATCCTACCCGGATCTGTGCCTTCAGAAGTGCTCCTTCCAGCTTCCAGTCTTCCCTGTGAAGATGCAGCTGAGGTACCGCTTTCCAAATGTAAACCAGGCATGCCGCACCGGATACTCCCTGAGAAATCACGGTCGCATAGGCCGCTCCCGCAGATCCCATATGAAAGCAGATGACGAACACCAGATCCAGTACGACATTCAGAAGTGCCGCCAGGATCAGGAAATACAGAGGCGTCCTGCTGTTCCCAAGAGCTCTCAAAATACTGGACAGCAGGTTGTAGAGCACCTGTGCGAAAATCCCGGCGCAGATGATCACAATAT
>CAJFMZ010000002.1 GCA_904393575.1 uncultured Sellimonas sp.
ATATCCACCGGAGACGATCATCAGCCACAGCTTTTTTCTGAGAAATCCGGAAGAATTTTACCGGTTTTATAAGGACCGGATGCTCTGTCTGGATGCCGAGCCCAACCCGGCCCACAGAAAGCTTGCCGAACTGGAACAGGCAGGGAAACTTTCCGCGGTGGTCACCCAGAATATTGACGGACTCCATCAGAAGGCGGGGAGCCGGACCGTCTATGAACTGCATGGAAGCATTCACAGGAATTACTGTATGAACTGCGGAAAATTTTATGACGCAGAGTATATCAAAGAGAGCGAAGGGATTCCGCGATGCAGCTGCGGCGGCATGATCAAGCCGGATGTGGTGCTGTATGAGGAGGGGCTGGATCCGGGGACGATTCAGAAATCCGTGTCAGCGATCTCTCACGCGGATATGCTGATCATAGGCGGGACCTCCCTTGTCGTCTACCCGGCGGCGGGATTTATCGATTACTTCCGTGGAAAGTATCTGGTGCTGATCAATAAGGCGGAGACCGGGAGGACGGTGCAGGCGGATCTGGTGATCCGGGAGCCGATCGGAAAAGTGATGGCACAAATCTCTTGCAATCCACAGGGAAATTCGCTAAAATGATTAAGTTAGTATATTGACATCAGGAAACATTGGATATAAAAGGAGAAAACGTATGTGCGGATTTGCAGGTTATGCAGGAATGAAAGAGTACGATACTTCCGTAATCCGGAAGATGACAGATAAGATTCGCCACAGAGGGCCGGATTCACAGGATGCCTTCGTAGAGGGCGGAGTCGGACTGGGCTTTGTGCGTCTGAGCATTATTGACCTGGAAGGCGGGTCTCAGCCGATGTTTAACGAAGATAAAAATCTCGTTCTGATTTTTAACGGAGAGCTTTACAATTATCAGGGGATTCGGGAAGAGCTGATTCAGGCCGGACATGTCTTTACGACCCATACCGATTCCGAGATCCTCCTTCACGGATATGAAGAGTGGGGAAAAGAGGGACTGCTCGGACGGCTCAGAGGGATGTTCGCTTTTGTGATTTTTGACCGGAAGAAGAAGACGCTGTTCGGGGCAAGAGACCATTTTGGAATCAAGCCTTTCTACTATTACCACAAGGACGGCACCTTCCTGTTCGGATCCGAGATCAAGTCTTTCCTGGCTCATCCGGATTTTAAAAAGGAGCTGTTTGAGGAGAAGCTTCCGGATTTCATGACATTTGGATGTATTCCGGGTGAGGAGACATTCTTCCGGAATGTGTACAAGCTTCTGCCGGGACATTACTTCACTTACGAAAACGACAAGATCGATGTGAAGATGTACTGGGAACCGACCTTTGACATCGATGAGAACCAGACGATCGAAAGTGTGGCGGACAAGCTGGACGGCGTGCTGGATGACTCTGTGAACAAGCACATCATCGCGGATGTGCCGGTGTGTTCGTTCCTTTCAAGCGGCGTAGACTCCAGCTATGTGGCTTATGAACTGAAGGACAAGGTGGATCTGACGACATTTACGATTGACTTTGTGGAACAGAAATACAGCGAGGCGCCTCATGCGAAAGAGCTGGCGGACGAGCTTGGCATCCGCAACATCGGCCGGAAGGTTTCCGCGGACGAGTATTTTCATGATGCAGAGAAGATTCAGTACTATATGGATGAGCCTCTGGCCAATCCAAGTGCCAACCTTCTGTATTACATCTCCAACCGCTGCGCCCAGGATTTTAAAGTTGCCCTTTCCGGAGAAGGCGCGGACGAGATGTTCGGTGGATACAATATCTACCACGAGAATATTTCCCTTGGCGGATACCAGAAGCTTCCGAAATGGTTCCGGAAGGCAGTGGCCAGGGCAGTCACACCGCTTCCGAAGTTTAAAGGGAAAGGATTCCTGATCCGTGGAAGCAAGGATGTGGAAGAGCGCTATATCGGAAACAGCAATGTCTTCAAATATGAAGAAAGAGATGCATATCTGAAGAAAAAATACAAGAGCAGAAATCCGCTGGACATTGCCAAGGAATTCTATGATAAGGTACCGGATCTGGACGATGTGTCCAAGATGCAGTATCTGGACTTCAATATGTGGCTGCGTCAGGAGATTCTCCTGAAAGCGGACAAGATGTCCATGGCAAACTCCCTGGAGCTTCGGGTACCGTTTATGGATATCGAGGTTTTCAAGACGGCCCGGACCATTCCTGCCAAGTGCAAGGTCAACGAGTCCAACACGAAGCTTGCGTTCCGTGCTCTGGCGGACCGGAAATTCAGCAAGAAGAGCGCGGAGAGGAAGAAACTGATGTTCCCAAGCCCGCTTCCGAACTGGATGAGAGAAGACGAATATTACAATATGATCAAGAAGGAATTCAAAAGCGAGACCGCAGGAAAATTCTTTAACCGCAAAAAGATCCTTCAGCTTCTGGAGGAGCATAAGGAAGGAAAGGTGACCCATTCCATTCAGATCTGGGTAGTCTACACCTTCCTGATGTGGTACAAAGCCTACTTTACCAACGATGGAGATCTGGAAAAGATTCAGGCAGACTGTGCACACTAAGAAAAACGAACCGCTTCCCTCTGTGCGATGATGCAGCAGAGGAAAGCGGTTTTTTAATTTTGTGATAAACTTTTTTCTTTTCCCTTTTTGATTACGGTCTTGGAGCCGTGACTCCAAATCCGGCGTTTGGATGCAGGAGAGAAAAGACTACATCCGCGGCAAAGAACAGGAAGAGGAGCACGCAAAGAGCAAAACGGAAGGTATCCGGCAGCTTTTTGTAACGCCTGTTCAGGGCCGGCGCCGCAACATAGAGAATGGCAAGTCCCCCGGTGCCGAAAAGGAGAAGCCCTTCCAGGCAGACAAAGCCTTTCAGGTTGATGAGGGAATCCCGGTAATCCCACCAGCGCATGCCGTAGAGTTTCCAGAGGACGCTTCCCGTCACATATTCCAGCGTTCCGGCCACAAGCATCGTCATCAGGAACACCTGATGCGGATGCCGGGCGAACCGGCCAAGCAGAAGGACGATCAGTACGCCTCCAAATCCGTAGATCGGAAGCCACGGTCCGTAGAGAACTCCACGGTTTACGACAGCATGATCGGTAAAGACATGCAGAAGGACCTCCCAAAGCCATCCTGCAAAGGAAAATGTAAAGAAGAACAGGAGACAGGAAGAGAGGGAATACCGATGCATGCTCTGGCTGATCAGCTCCGCCTTTTCTGTAGTATAAAATTCTTTGGCCATCATATATTTCTGTAACATTTTTTCCGCCTCTCTTTCCTTTCCTGTTTCTGATTTCATTGTAAAACATAAAACCGAAGAACAGCAAAAGCCGTTCTTAGGATATTATAAAGATTTCAGATGGAAAATTAAGAAATTATGAAGAGGGCTTTTTGGGCCTTTCTTTGGGATCTTCTATGCAGATTTTGTGAAATCTCTTTTGGGGAATCGGGAAATATGTTATATTAAGAAAAGCAAAGAAAGTAACCGGAGGAAATGGGTATGAAGTTTTTGAGTATTTTTGATGTGATCGGTCCGAATATGATCGGACCTTCCAGCTCACATACAGCGGGGGCATGTTCCATGGCCCTTCTGGCGCGCAAGATGTGTCCGGAACCGATCCGGAAAGTGGTCTTTACACTTTATGGGTCTTTTTCCAAGACGTACCATGGACATGGCACTGATCGTGCGCTTCTGGGCGGGATCCTGGGATTCGACACAGACGATGCGAGGATCCGGGACGCTTTTGACTGGGCCAAAAAGATGGGAGTCGAGTATGAGTTTGTCATTGACGAGGAAACCCGGACAGACCATCCGAATACAGCCGACATGGACATTACCGGCGTCAATGGACATAAGCTGTTCGTCAGAGGGGAGTCCATCGGAGGCGGCAAGATCCGGATCGTCCAGATTAACGGGATTGACGTTGAGTTTACAGGAGAGTACAGTACGCTGATTGTCAGACAGATTGACAAGCCGGGCGTGGTTGCGCATATTACCCAGTGCCTGAGCAGGCATGAAGTGAATATCGCCTTTATGAGGCTGTTCCGGGAGGACAAGGGGGCGGATGCCTTTACGATTGTAGAGTCGGATGAGCAGATTCCCGAAGAGATTTTGGCGGAGATTCACAAGAATGAAAACGTACAGGATCTGATGCTTGTACAGATGTAGGGGGACAGAACATGGATTTTATTTCAGGACAGACACTTCTTGAAGTGTGTGAAAAGGAACAGCTTCCGGTCTCGGAAGTGATGAGACAAAGAGAAATCACCTGCGGTCAGATGCCGGCGGAGAAGATACAGGAAAAGCTGGATGAGGCACTCCGGATTATGAAAAATGCGGTGGAAGAGCCCATCAGACATCCGAAGAAGTCCATCGGCGGGCTGATTGGGGGCGAGGCAAAGCTTGTGGCAGATCATGAGGGAAGTCCTGCTTCCGTGTGCGGGACGCCCCTTTCCAGGGCGATTGCCTACAGTATGGCAGTGCTGGAAGTCAATGCGTCCATGGGGCTCATTGTGGCGGCGCCGACGGCAGGATCTGCAGGAGTCCTTCCGGGAGTTCTGCTTGCTGTCAGAGATACGAAACAGGTGGATGATGAAATGCTGCGCAGAGGTCTTCTGAACGCATCGGCCGTGGGGTATATTCTGATGCGCAACGCATCGGTATCCGGTGCTGAGGCCGGATGCCAGGCCGAGGTCGGAGCGGCTTCCGCCATGGCGGCAAGTGCCGTGGTGGAGATGATGGGAGGTACGCCAAAGATGTGTCTGGATGCAGCCTCCATCGCCATGGCCAATCTTCTCGGCATGGTGTGTGATCCGATCGCCGGACTGGTGGAGGCACCGTGCCAGAGCCGGAATGCCATTGGAGTGGCCAATGCGCTGACCTGTGCAGAGCTTGCTTTAAGCGGAGTCAAAAGCGTCATTCCATTTGACGAGATGGCAGAAGCCATGTACCATGTAGGAAAGAGCCTTCCATTTGAACTGCGGGAGACGGCCATGGGCGGATGTGCCGGGACACCGACCGGCTGCGCTCTTGGGTGTGAGATCTGCGGAAAGTAAAGGAAGAGCAGGGGGGATTTCTGCGAAAGAAAAGAGCGGGGGAGACGCCTCCCCCGTTTTGATATTTGGAAAGAAGGGGTAAATATGAACAGACAAACAAAACCATTAAAACCATATCATGGAATTCTTGTGCTGATCCTGACTGCGGTCTGTGTCTTTCTGATTGGTCCGGCCCTCAGCAGCCGTATGGGGCTTTACGGGACGCTGGTCAGCGAGCTTTTGATGCTCGCAATTGCAGTGGGATGTACCTTTTTGTTTCATGGAAATCCGAAGTATGTATTTCCGGTGCGGAAGCCGACCCTTCCAGGACTCTTTGGCACCTTTTTGTTCTGGATGGGCATGATCGGAATCGCTATGGCCTTTACGATGGTGCTGGCGATATTTTTCCCAAATGAAATCATGGGAACCAGCGAGGGACTTTCCTACTCCTTCCTGAGTGTTCCGGCACTGATCGCCATCCTGATCGTATCCATCACACCTGCAGTCTGCGAGGAGGCCGTATTTCGCGGCGTCGTATTCAACAGCTTCTGGCCAATCGGAAATCAATCCGTGGTCATTGTTCTGACCGGCTGTATCTTCGGCGCTTTTCACGGCAGTATCTGGAGATTTTTCCCGACGGCGATTCTGGGGATGGCGATGGGCTACCTGCTGGCGGAGACCGGAAACATGGTCTACAACATGGTGTTCCATGCTGTCAACAACCTGCTTCCGCTTGCCTTGATGTTCGGTCTTCAAAAGCTGATGGACGGACTGTACCAGACAGGGGGAAGCCCAGCGTATGGAGAGCCGGTCTATGGGGGAACGACCTATTCTCTGATGGCGGCCGGAGTCTATATTGCGGCTTTGGGTGTAGCGGTTGTTCTTGTTTATGCGGGCAATTTCCTGATCCATATGGGAAGAAAAGGTTACGAAGGAAAGATGTTTGCAGGACACCGGAGAAGGCACCTTTACATTCTCATCGGTACGGTTGTCGTGTGCTTTGTGCTTGGATGCATGATGGTCTTTGCATCGGCGGCAGCAAATGCGGTGGGACACATGATTTATTACTAGAAAAGAGGGAACGAAACATGGGAGTGAAACAGGATTTTGTACTGAGAAGACTGGAAGACCAGGCCAGATTTCTGGCCAAACTGATTCTAGGAAAAGATGAAGCCGATTACGAACTGCCGGAGTACGAAGCCATGGATAATGAGGTGGACCGTCTGTACCGGGAAATCCTCTCTCTTGCGGATGCCGGAGAAATTAATGAGGCAGAAAATCTCCTTCTGGAGAAACTGGAGACAGGGGATCTGGGGATGTTTGAGATGGCGCTTTGCTTCTATCTCCATCTGGCACATATGGATGAAGCATTTCTGGAGGATCACCAGTATACGCGGGAAGAGATCGGAGAGGGCATGGAATCTCTGGCGGAAGACTTTGGGGTGAGCGGACTTGAGATCAGTATGGGAAACTAACTGCGGTACCGTCCGCATGATCAGTTTTACATCGGAAGGTCACAGGCGGAATGCTCTGCTGAAAAGACTGCTGGACCGGGAGGGCATCCCCTGCAGAGGATACCGGAAAGGGACGGCGCCGGGGGGAGAGGAGCTCCTGGAAGTGTCTGCGATGTACGACTGGGTAAAAGAAGGATGGGGGCGGGACGCCTACATCTTTATCGGCGCGGCTGGAATTGCCGTGCGGAGTATTGCTCCATTTGTCAAGGATAAATTTACCGATTCGCCGGTTCTTGCGATGGATGAGAAGGGGCGATTTATTATTCCGCTTCTGTCCAGCCATCTGGGCGGGGCGGCAGATCTTGCAGTCTTGCTTGCCGATTTGACCAAAGCGGAGGCGGTGGTGACGACAGCCACGGACTTAAACGGGAAGTTTGCGGTGGATGTGTTTGCAAAAGAAAACGGCATGGAAATTGCCGACAGAGAGCTGGCCAGGCGGATTTCCGCCCTGGTTTTGCAGGGAAAACAGATCGGATTTTATTCGGAGTTCCAGGCAGAAGGGGAGATGCCGGAAGAACTGCTGCCAAAAGAGCGGCTCCTGGATCTGGAAGCGGAGCTCCCTGGGATTGCAGTGCTGGCATCACATCCCAAAGAAGAGCACCCTGGGATTTTATATCTGTATCCGAAAGTGCTCAGTATCGGGATCGGATGCAAAAGAGGCATCACAAAGGAGAAGATCGAGGAGAAACTGGGAGAGCTTCTGGACCGGGATGGATACGGGATCGATCAAATCAGAGTGCTTGCCAGCATTGACCGGAAAGGGGACGAGGAAGGGATTCTCGCCTTTGCGGAGGAGCACGGGATTTTGTTTCAGACCTATACGGCAGAGGAGCTCAACACAGTGGAAGGGGTGACGTCTTCCTCTGAGTTTGTGAGGAAAATAACAGGAACGGACAATGTGTGCGAGCGGGCGGCGCTCCTCGCCGGAAAGTCCGGGGAACTGATCGATAAAAAAGAGACATTTGGAGGCCTGACCCTTGCAGCGGTCAGAATGGACTGCCGGCTTGTATTTGGAAGGAACAAAGGCAGGGGCGTTCGGATGTCTTGTCAGGAAGGAAAGGGGGATCCATCATGAAACATATTTTAATCTTTGCCGGTACGACCGAGGGCAGGGAATTGATGGAAAAGATCAAACATTTTCCTGTGGAAGTGTTTGTCAGCGTTGCGACGGAGTATGGAAGAGAATGCCTGTTAAAGGAACCGGAAGGAGAGCGGGCGTATTATGCCAAGCACGGAGAAGTACAGGCCGGAAATCTGAATGTCATTGCGGGCCGGATGAAGGAAGTGGAGATGAAAAACTATATACTCCGGCAGAAGATTGATCTGGTGGTGGACGCCACCCATCCGTTTGCGCAGGAAGTGACAAAGAATATCAAGGAAGCCTGCCGGGAGACCAACGTGTCGTATGTCAGGCTCTTAAGGACCCAGGTGGAGAAGGAGGAAAATCTGGTCTATGTGTCTTCCGTAGAAGAGGGAGTCCAATGGCTGGAGAAGACGACAGGCAATATCCTGATTACAACGGGGAGCAAGGAGCTTGCGGCCTATACCAAGCTTACGGATTACCAGAACCGCTGCTACGCCAGAGTGCTTTCCACAAAAGAATCCGTGGAAGAGAGTGTGCGGCTTGGGTTGGAAGGCACCCACCTGATTGCCATGCAGGGACCATTCTCAGAGGAAATGAATATAGCGACCATCCATCATGTTCAGGCGGAATATCTGATCACCAAAGAGTCCGGCAGCGCAGGCGGATTTGAGGATAAGGCACGGGCAGCAGCCAGGACTGGTGCGGTCCTTGTGGTAGTGGAACGGCCGAAGGAAGAGGGAGAGACCTTTGACGAAGTGGTGGAAAGGATCCGTGTATGGTCGTTACAATAACAGGCGGAAGCGGAAGCGGAAAGTCACGGATGGCGGAAGCAATTTCGGAAGCTCTGTGCAGCGGGCCGAAGCTCTATGCGGCCACCATGCGCGTATATGACCAGGAGAGCAGAAAGCGCGTGGAACGTCATCGAAAACAGAGGGAAGGCGGACAGTTTGCCACTCTGGAATGCCCTTCGGGGGTGGAAAGGATCCGGTTTGAAAAAAAGGAAGGACTGATTCTGCTGGAGTGCATTTCCAACCTTGTTGCCAATGAACTCTACAGTGGAGAACAGTTTGCCATGCAGGATCCGAAGGAGACGGCAGGACGTATCATCCGCGGCATCGGACACCTTGCGGAGAATGCGGATCATCTGGTTGTGGTGGCCAATGAACTGTTTCAGAGCGGTATCAAAGACAGGGAAATGCAGGCGTATCTTCATGTGGCGGGGGCAGTACACCGATTTCTGATGGAACGGTCGGACGTTTTTATCGAGTCGGTGTACGGCCTGCCGTATTTCTGGAAGGGGAGCGGCCTGCTCACCCAGGAGAAAGGAAAATGGGTATGGAACAAAAAGGACTGATTCATGTCTACTGCGGAGACGGGAAGGGAAAGACCAGCGCAGCCATCGGACTGATGATCCGGGCGGCGGGACGAAACCGGCGGATTCTCTTTGTCCGGTTTCTGAAAACGGAAGATTCCGGAGAGCTTCGGATTCTGGACCATCTGCCCCAGATCCGGCGGATGCGGATTCCGGAGAGCGTTGGATTCTACTGGACTTTGACACAGAAAGAGAAAGAGCGGATGAAAGAAGACTATGGACGGATCTGGAAACAGATCCAACAGCAGGCCGGGGACTTTGACGTACTGGTGCTGGATGAGTTTGCCGCCGCCTTTGGGTACGGATTGATTCCCCAGGATGAGGCGATAGGCTTTCTCAGGGAGAAGCCATCCCATCTGGAGGTGGTCCTTACAGGGCGAAATCCGGATGAGCGGATTTTGGATCTGGCGGATTACATCTCCGAGATCCGTGGAGTACGCCATCCCTTTGAGCAGGGAATCCCGGCAAGGGAAGGAATCGAATATTAGGAGGAACGAGACATGAGATTGCTGCATCTGTCGGATCTGCATCTCGGAAAACGGGTCAATGAGTATTCCATGCTGGAGGATCAGGCCCATATCCTGGATCAGATTGTCACGATTGCCAAAGAGGAAAAGGTGGAAGGCGTTTTGATCGCCGGGGACGTCTATGACAAACCGGTGCCGCCAGCAGAAGCAGTGAAGCTTCTGGATTCTTTGCTGAGCAGTTTTGCGGACCGGAACATTCCGGTCTTTTTCATAAGCGGAAACCATGACTCCAAAGACAGACTCGCTTTTGGCGCGGAGCTGTTTAAAAAGAGCGGAGTATACATGGCGGCCGAAGGGTTTCTGGAAAAAGTGGACTGGAAAGACGAGCACGGGGATCTGACGATCTGGCTGATGCCGTTTTTAAAACCGGCACAGGTGCGAAGTGCCTGCCCGGAACAAAAGATTGAGACGTATACGGACGCTGTCCGGGCGGTCCTTGAGGAGGCGGACCCGGATTGGTCCGGACGGAATATTCTGGTGGCGCATCAGTTTGTGGCGGGAGCGGTTTCGTGTGAATCGGAGGAGGTCTCCATTGGAGGGCTGGACCAGGTGGACGTCTCCGTCTTTGACGGTTTCGACTATGTGGCCCTTGGACATCTTCACAGACCCCAGTATGTGGGGAGAGAGACGGTCCGCTACTGCGGCACTCCGCTGAAATATTCCTTTTCCGAAGTGCACGACCAGAAATCAGTGACCATTGTGGACTTTGGAGAAAAAGGATGCATGACGCTTCGGACCGTCCCCCTGACGCCGCTGCGGGACATGAAGGAGCTGAAAGGGACCTATCTGGAGCTGACGAGCCGGCCTTTTTATGAGACACAGGAGAGGGAGGCCTACTATCACATTACACTGACAGACGAGGAGGATGTCATGGATGCGATAGGAAAGCTGCGAATGGTCTACCCAAATCTCATGAAGCTGGATTATGATAATCAGAGAGTCCGGGCTCAGGCCCATTATGATGAGATTGAGGCGGTGGAACAAAAGCGGCCGGAAGATGTGGTGGCAGAATTCTACCAGATGATCAATGGGGCGCCGCTTTCCAAAGCCCAGAAGAAACTGACGGAAGAGATCATGGAAAAAGTACGGGAGGAAGAACAATGAGACCGGAAAAGCTGATTTTGTCTGCATTTGGCCCTTATGCGTCCAGACAGGAGATCCCTTTTTACCGGCTTGGGAAGAAGGGGATTTATGTGATCTCCGGGGATACCGGCGCAGGAAAGACGACGATTTTTGACGCCATTACGTTTGCCCTTTACGGGGAGCCCAGCGGGAACCGGCGGAAGGCGGATATGATGCAGAGCAAATATGCCAGGGAAGGACAGGAAACCTATGTGGAGCTCACCTTTTCCGTTGGGGATGCGGAGTATATGATTCACCGGAATCCGGAATACCAGAGACCGAAAAAGCGGGGAGAAGGGTGGATCACCCAGAAAGCGGACGCAGTTTTGAACATGCCGGACGGAAGCGTGGTAACAGGAGCCAGAAGTGTGACGGAGAAATGCGAGGAGATTCTCGGCCTGAAACGGGAACAGTTTACCCAGATCGCCATGCTGGCCCAGGGAGAATTTCAGAAGATGCTCTTTTCCACTACGGAAGAGAAAAGTCGGATTTTCCGGATGCTGTTTCACACGTCGCTGTATCAGGCATTCCAGGAGAAGAGCCGGGAAAAGGCCTCCATGCTCAGGCGGTCCTGGGAGGAACTGGAACAGAGCATCCGCCAGTATGCCGCAGGAGTCCTGATCCCGGATGAAGACGGAGAGAGGAAAGCCAGATGGGAAGAAAGTCTGCAAAATCCGGACAAGGAGACATGGCTTTTGGAACTGAGGGGGATGGTTGAGACGCTGCGGCAGGAGGAAGCGGGGCTGGAACAGCAGGCAGCCGCCGCGGAAGAGGAGGCGCAAACGTGCACCGAACGGCTGAATGAACTGATCCAGGAGCTCAAAGCCGGGGCGGAAGAGAAGAAACAGAAAGAAGAGCTGGAACAGCTGAAGAGAAAACAGATTCAATATCAGGAGAATCTGAGAAAGGCCATGGAGGAGGCAAAAGGACAGGATCAACTCCAGGAACGGATTGTCAAAGAGTCCATGCAGCTTCAGACATACCGGGACGTCAGGGAGCGGGAAACCGCATGGGAGCGGGCCTGCCTGGAAGAGACGAAGCTTTCCCACCGCCTGGAAAAGATGCGGGAAACACAGGAAGCCTGCCGGGCGGAAAGCCAGCGGTGTGCCGGGGCGTTGAAGGAGATGCCGGATCTGGAGGAAGTATCAAAGGAGCTGGTAAAAGGCAGACAGGAGGCGGAAGCCAGACATCAGGATCTGATGGAATTTCTGGAGCTGTGTAACCGGTTTCAGGAGGCAAAAAAGCAGCAGGAGAAAGAACAGGAACGGTATCTTGAGATCCGCAGGGAGGCGCTGAAAGCCCAGCAGGAATATGGAAAGCTGGAGAGGGCCTTTCTGGATGGACAGGCCGGAATCCTGGCAGAGCAGCTGCAGGAAGGAGAGCCCTGTCCGGTATGCGGCTCCCTGGAACATCCGGACAAGGCGAAAAGACCTGCATCCATCCCGGATGAACAGGGGCTGAAAACGGAAAAAGAAGCACTGGACGCGCTGCTGGAGCAGGACAAGCTGCTAAGCCGGAAGTCCGGAGAGGCCGGAGGACGGGCCAAAGAGGCGGCCGGCCAGCTGGCACAGAAAGCAGCTTCCCTCTGGCCGGGGGAAGAGCCGGGAACACTGGGTGAAGCATACCGGAGGATGAAGGAAGAGGGATGCCGCCTGGAAGAGAAGAAAAAGGACTATCGGAAGCGGGAGGCGACCATCCAGACACAGAAGGAAGAAAAGCAGCGTCTGGAAGACCGCAGGAAAGAGCTGGAAGAACAGACAGAAGAGCAGGGCAGGACCATTCTGGAGCTGGAAAAACAGACGGCGGCATTAAAAGCGTCCAATGAGGCGGAAGCGGCCCGGATCCAGGAGATGAAAAAGGATATGGCCTATGGTTCCTACGAGGAGGCAAAGGCGGTGATCCGGAAGATGGAACAGGAGCGCCAGGCCAGGGAAGAAGCACTGGAAGCAGCCAAGACGGCATGTCAGAGCGTGGAAAATGAGCGCTCGGCCTGTGAGGCATCCCTTCGGGTCTGGATCGAACAGCAGAAGGAGCGGGAAGTACCGGAGGAGGAGAAACGCCGGGAAAAGGAGAAGCTGGAATGGCATAGACAGGAGCTCCTGAAAAAGAAGCAGTCTCTGCTTGCCAGGAAGGAAGAGATTCTCCCGGCATGCACTGCCAATACGTCCACGCTCGCAAAGATGACAGAAGTGGTCAAAAAGCAGGAACAGGCAGAAGAAGCCTATCGCGTCGCAGGAAGTCTTTCCAGTACCGTCAATGGGACCGTTGGCGGAAAGGAAAAGGTCATGCTGGAAACCTATGTTCAGATGGCATATTTTGACCGGATTTTAGTCCGTGCCAACCGAAGACTTCTGGTCATGACAGACGGACAGTATGAGCTGGTCCGCAAAAGGACGGCGGACAACCGCCGGAGCCAGAGCGGTCTGGATCTGGATGTGCTGGATCACTATAACGGGACCAGGCGCAGCATCCATACATTGTCCGGCGGAGAATCGTTCCAGGCGTCCCTGTCCCTGGCGCTGGGACTTTCCGATGAGATTCAGGCCATGTCCGGAGGCATCCGCATGGAAGCCATGTTTGTGGACGAAGGATTCGGTACGCTGGATGACGAAGCGCTGGACAAGGCAGTACGCGCACTTGCGTCCCTGAGCGAAGGGAACAAGCTGGTGGGCATCATCTCCCATGTGTCGGAGCTGAAAGAGCGGATCGATAAAAAGATTCTTGTTGAGAAAGAAAAAGGCGGGGAAAGCAGGGCGTATGTCGTCATCGGCTGATCCGGGAACCGATTCCAAAAGGGCGCCGGTTGACAGCGGTTTCAGGCGATGGTATCATTAACAGGAAATCAAAGAGAACTCATTTAAAAGTACCTTGTGAAAAGGAGTAAAAGGGAATCCGGTGGGAATCCGGAACAATACCCGTTGCTGTATGAGGGGAGTCTTCTCTGGAGAACCCACTGTGCCTGTGCATGGGAAGGGAGAGAACGGCAGAGATCCTTAAGTCAGAATACCTGCTTTTAAATGCTTCGGAAAGGTTACGGGATTATGACAAGTACGAGAGAGAAGAAGGAAGCCAGAGGGAAATAGACATGGATATGGAAAAAGAGGCAGTCGGACCGCTGTCTGTTTTTCCATATCCTTTTTTGGCATCCATCGGCCCTGTCAGACCTGTGCGGGAGGACAATATGAAAAAAGCAATTTTGGCGGTGAGCTTTGGGACAAGCCACCTGGATACCATGGAAAAGACAATCGGAGCAATCGAGAAGGAGCTGTCCGGGGCATTTCCGGACCGGGCGCTGTACCGGGCATTCACAAGCGGAATGATCATCCGAAAGCTGAAGCTGGACCTTCACCTGGAAATCGACAGTGTGGAGGAGGCGGTAAAACGGATGAGAGAGGACGGGATCGAAGACGTTCTCATTCAGCCGACGCATATTATCCATGGATTTGAATATGAAAAGATGATGGAACAGATAGAGCCGTACCGGACCGGATTTCAGACTGTACGGATCGGAGAGCCGCTTCTTGCCACGATGGAAGACTATGAAGAGGCGGTCAGACAGATCATGGAGGAAGCCGGACTGGAACAGGAGGAGACGCTTGTGCTGATGGGACATGGAACAGAGCACCATACCAATGCGGCATATCCGGCTCTTGATTACACATTCTGGGCCAAGGGCTATCCAAACGTAGTCGTAGGAACCGTGGAAGGGTTCCCGGAGATGGATGAGGTGCTCAAGAAGTTAAAGGAACGGAAGGCCAAAAAGATCCTGCTGATGCCTTTTATGATTGTGGCAGGCGATCATGCCAAAAATGATATGGCAGGAGAAGAGGCGGATTCCTGGAAATCCATACTGGAGCAGGCCGGATATGAGGTGCGCCCGGTCTTAAAAGGACTTGGCGAGATACCGGGAATCCGGAAGATGTTTGTACGGCATGCAAGAGAGGCAAAGGAGTATCCAAAGGGATAAAAGATGGAAGGACAGACAGTCATCAAAGGACAAAAAGAGCTGAGAAAAGGATATACTACGGGAAGCTGCGCCGCGGCGGCGGCCAAGGCATCCGCCAGGATGCTGTTTGAGGGAAGGGAGATCCGGGAAGTCTCCCTTCAGGTGCCGGCAGGGGTTACCCTGGTTCTGGAAGTAGAGGAAATCCTGCGAAGACAGCATGGGGTTTCCTGTGCTGTCCGAAAAGACGCCGGGGATGATCCGGATATCACCCATGGCATTCTGATTTTTGCCGGGGTGGAGAAGGTGGAAGCGGATACGTCCGATCAGGAAGAGGTCCGGATTCTCCTGGAAGGCGGACCTGGTGTCGGACAGGTGACCAGGCGGGGGCTTGATCAGCCGCCCGGAGCCTGGGCCATCAACCGGGTGCCAAGGCAGATGATCACCGATGCTGTCAAAGAGGAAGCAGGAAGAGCCGGATTTCACGGCACCTTGAAAGTGACGATTTCCGTGCCGGAAGGGGAGGCACTTGCAAAGAAGACCTTCAATCCGAGGCTTGGAATTACCGGAGGGATCTCCATCCTTGGGACGACAGGGATTGTGGAGCCCATGAGCGAGCAGGCGCTGACGGAAACGATTTTGCTGGAAATGAAGGTGCAAAAGCAGGAGGGGATACGGACGCTGTGCATCGTTCCGGGAAATTATGGCAGTGACTTTCTGCAGGAAGAGCTGGGAATGGATCTGGAGGACGGCATCAAGTGCAGCAACTATGTGGGAGAGGCGCTGGATATGGCAACGGTACTTGGATTCCCGCGGGTGCTCCTTGTGGGGCATATCGGGAAATTTGCGAAACTATCCGTAGGCATCATGAACACGCATTCCCGGATGGCGGATGCCAGGGCGGAAGTATTTCTCTCGGCTCTTGCCCACCTTGCTGCCGGAAAGAGGAAGGAAAACCCGGAGCGGGCCGGAGAACTGATCGGTCTGGTGCCGGAGATCGAAGAGAGTGTCACCACAGATGAGATGCTTGCGGTTCTGGAGCGGGCAGGGGTACGCGAAGAAGTGATGGAACGCATCGTGGAGCGTGCCGCCTGGCATCTGGAGCAGCGGACCAGAGGAAAGATACAGACGGAAATCATCATGTTCTCAAAGGAATACGGCATTCTTGGCATGACAAAAGGGGCCATGGACCTGCTGGACCAAATGAAAAGAGAACGGAAAGGACGAAAAAGATGAGTGGAATCTTATATGGAACAGGGACCGGACCAGGAGATGCAGAGCTTCTGACGCTGAAGGCGGTCCGGACGATCCGGTCCTGCGATATGACGGTGGTTCCGGTGTCAGACAGCGCACTGGAGGAGCCGTGTATCTGGGAGGAAGGAATGCCCTGGCTGGAACAGTGTACGGCGTACCAGATCGTACTTCCGGAAGTGCCGGAAATCCGGGAAAAACCGGTGCTCTGCCTTCCGATGCCTATGAAAAAAGACAAGGAAACACTGAAACGGATCCATGATGCAGGAGCAGCGGCCGTGGAGCAATATCTGGATGAGGGAAAACGGATCGCATTTCTCACACTGGGAGATCCGTCTGTTTACTCGACTTATCTCTACATTCATAAACGGGTGCTGAGGGATGGATACCAGGCCCGGATCATTCCGGGAATTCCCTCTTTCTGTGCGGCGGCGGCAGCTCTGAATATTGGACTTGCGGAGAATAAAGAAGAGATTCACATTCTGCCGGCCTCCTATGGAATCGAGGAGGGACTGCAGATGTCCGGGACGAAGATCCTGATGAAGGCCGGGAAACAGATGGCTTCTGTCAAGGAAACGCTGCGGAAATCCAAAGGACAGTTCCGGATGGTGGAAAACTGCGGGATGGATGGAGAGCGGATCTATACGGATCCGGAGGAAGTGCCGGAGAAGACCAGCTATTATTCACTGATTATTATAAAGGAGGGATCCTGATGGTACATTTTGTAGGAGCGGGACCGGGAGCCTGGGATCTGATTACCGTCCGTGGAGAACGTCTTCTGAGGGAAGCAGATGTGATCATTTATGCCGGATCACTGGTGAACAAGGAGCTGCTTCAGGTGAAAAAAGAGGACTGTGCCGTCTATGACAGCGCCTATATGACGCTGGAGGAAGTGCTGAAGGTGATGGAAGAGGCCGAGAAGGGCGGAAAGATGACGGTGCGGCTTCATACCGGAGATCCAAGCCTTTACGGGGCGATCAAAGAACAGATGGATGAGCTGGACAGACGGGGAATCTCCTATGAGATCTGTCCGGGAGTCAGCTCCTTTTCGGGAGCGGCGGCTGCATTGAAGCTGGAATATACGCTTCCGGAAGTTTCTCAGTCTGTGATTATTACACGGATGGAAGGGCGCACCAAAGTGCCGGAGAAGGAGTCCATCCGAAGTTTTGCAGCCCACCGGGCGACCATGGTGCTTTTTTTAAGCACCGGTCTTCTAAAGGAACTGACCGGAGAACTCCTGGCAGGCGGATATCCGAAAGACACGCCGGCGGCTATCGTCTACAAGGCAAGCTGGCCGGAGGAAGCGGTCTACCGCTGTACGGTGGAGACACTGGCCGCCACAGCAGAGGCAAACGGTGTGACAAAGACGGCCCTGATTGTGGTGGGAGACGTATTAGAAGGAGGAAGAGCCGCCGGGTATGAGCGTTCCAGACTGTACGATCCGGAATTTACCACCATGTTCCGGGAGGGAACAAAGAAAGACGGGGAGACGAACTGATGGAAAAGAAAGTATATGTCATAGGAATCGGACCGGGGGCCTATGAGGAAATGACAATCCGTGCGGTGCGGGCGATGGAAGCTTGTGAAGTGATCATCGGATACACGGTCTATGTAGATCTGGTAAAAGAACACTTTCCGGGGAAGACCTTCCTGACCACGCCGATGACCCAGGAAGTCAGACGCTGTGAAATGGCCCTTGAGGAGGCCGGAAAAGGTCGGAAAACGGCCATGATTTGCAGCGGAGATGCAGGTGTATACGGCATGGCAGGACTGATGCACGAGATCCGGCAGGAGACCGGGTACGAGGAGGTCGAAATCGAAGTGATTCCGGGCATTACCGCCGCGACGGCGGGGGCAGCCCTTCTGGGAGCGCCATTGATCCATGATTTTGCGGTGATCTCTTTAAGCGACCTTCTGACGCCCTGGGAGAAGATCGAGGAACGGCTCCGGGATGCGGCCAGGGGAGATTTTGCCATCTGCCTTTACAATCCGTCCAGCAGAAAGCGCAAAGACTATCTCAGGAAGGCCTGTGAAATTCTGATGGAATGGAAAAGCCCGGATACGGTCTGTGGATATGTGCGCCAGATCGCAAGAGACGGGGAGGAGAAGCATCTGACCACCTTAAAAGAGTTAACAGAAACAGAGACAGATATGTTTACTACGGTGTTTATCGGAAATTCCCAGACGAGAGTGATTGGGGAGGCCATGGTAACACCGAGAGGATACCGATATGAAAAGAAAGATTAATCTGATTGGCATCGGGACAGACGGAGGACACAGTCTCACAAGGGAAGCCATGGAAAGGATCAGCCAGAGCACAGTACTGATCGGCGCCGGAAGAATGATAAACAGTGTGAAATCCTTCCGGAGAGCGGATGCGCAGTGCCATGAAGTCTATCAGACCGGGGCGATTTTGAAGATCCTGGATCAACTGGAAGAGGAAGCCCAGGTGTCTGTTCTGTACTCCGGAGATCCTGGTTTTTACAGCGGCGCCAAAAGGCTTTCCGAATGTCTGCGGGAAAAGGGATGGGAGATTCAGATCCTTCCCGGCATTCCCTCGGTCCTTGGCATGGCGGCCCGCTGTCAGGTCCCGTGGGAGAAGGCGGCGTTCGTAAGCCTTCACGGAGAACAGCAGAATGTCATCCACGAGATCTGTACTCATGAGCATACCTTTGTGCTCCTGGGGGATCGTAAGACAGGGGAAGAACTGCTGGAAAAAATGGCCTGGTATGGGCTGGATCATCTGGAGGCCGCGGCAGGACAAAACCTGTCCTACGAGGATGAGCGGTTTTTCCGGGGAACGATAGGAGAGATGACGCCGGAGATGCTTTCCGGCCTTTCCGTTCTCTGGGTTCATCATCCGGAATATCAGGCGTTTGCAGGACGGCATCTGGAAGATGAGGAGCTGATCCGCGGAAAGGTGCCGATGACCAAATCGGCCGTGCGGGCCATGGCGGTTGCGTCTCTGCATCTTCGGAACGATGCGGTGCTCTACGATGTGGGAGCGGGAACCGGAAGCGTGGCCGTGGAGGCAGCTCTCCAGGACGGATCGATTCGGGTCTATGCCATTGAGCGCAATCCGGAAGGAACGGCTCTTATCCGGGAAAACAAGCGGAAGCACCGTACCGATTTTGTGACCATCGTGGAAGGAGCCGCGCCGGAAGCGCTGGAGCCGCTCCCGGCACCGACTCATGTGTTTATCGGAGGAAGCGCAGGACGCATGAGAAAGATCATTGATGTGTGTCTGGAAAAAAATCCCGATGTCCGGATTGTGCTGAGTGCGGTCAGCATGGAGACGATCCAGGAAGTGGCGGCGCTGATTCGGGAGGACCGATGGGAGACTGCAGAGGTGATGCAGATTCAGGCATCCGGCAGCCGGAAGATCGGGGGCTATCACCTGATGACGGCTCAGAATCCGGTCTTTCTGGCAGTCCTTCAGGGGAGAAAGGGTGAAGACCATGAATAAAGAAAAAAAGCCGGGACGTCTGCTGATTGCCGGAACCGCAAGCGGCTGCGGAAAAACGAGCATTGTCTGCGGGCTTCTCCGGGCGTACCAGAGACGGAGACTTTTCCCGGTAGCCTGTAAATGCGGACCCGATTATATTGATCCGCTGTTTCACGAGAACGTGCTGGGCATTCCTTCGGAGAATCTGGACCTGTTTTTTCATACAGCCGAAACCCAGAAACGGCTTCTGGCACGGCACAGCCGGGGAAAGGATCTGGTGATTGCCGAGGGCGTCATGGGGTATTATGACGGGATGAGCCTGGAAAGTCCCAGGGGAAGTACGAGTGAGATCGCCGCGGCGCTCCAGATGCCGGTGGCGCTGGTGGTTCCCTGCCGGGGCATGGGACATTCCGTGCTGGCCTGTATCAAAGGGTATCTGGAATACGAAAAGACAAGGCAGATCCGTGCGGTTATCTTAAACCAGATTTCCGGGCGGACCTATGAAAGGCTGGCGCCGATGCTGGAGGAGCGGCTTCAGGCAGAAGGATACGCGGTCCGGATGGCCGGGTACTTTCCGAAACTGCCGGATGCAGAGCTGAAAAGCAGACACCTGGGGCTCGTTCTCCCGGAAGAGGTGGAGGCAATGCAGGACAAGCTGGATCTGCTCGCGGACCAGGCAGAGCAGACGCTGGACCTGGATCTGCTTTTGGAGCTGGCGATGGAGGCGCCCGGACTGGAGGGAGTCTCAGATGGAGCAAATCCGGAACCAACCGGGGAGAAACGGGACAGGATCCGGATCGGGGCGGCCAGGGATGAGGCTTTCTGCTTCTATTATAAAGACAATCTGGAACTGCTGCGGGAGATGGGCTGTGAGATCGTACCCTTTTCCCCACTCCATGATCCGGCGCTTCCGGAAGGGATCGACGGGCTGATTCTGGCAGGGGGATACCCGGAACTTTACGCAAAAGAGCTGTCCGGGAACGTCTCCATGCGGGAAGCGGTCTTTCGGAATCTGACGGAAGGGATGCCCTGCCTTGCGGAGTGCGGAGGGTTTCTCTATCTGAAGGAAGAGCTGGAAGGAGCCGATGGAGCGGTGTATCCAATGACCGGATTTTTGAAAGGAAGGGGCTGCCGGACAAAAAGCCTTGGACGATTTGGCTACCTGAATCTGGAAGCAAAACGGGACCTGCAGTTTCTAAAGCAGGGAGAATCCATTCGTGGACATGAGTTTCACTACTGGGACTGTACGGAAAATGGGGACTGCTGTCAGGCAGTGAAGCCGGACGGACAGAGAAGATGGGACTGCATGGAAGAAAAAGGGCGTGTCTTTGCGGGATTTCCGCATATCAGCTTTGACTCTCATCCGGACTTTGCGGCCCGGTTTGTCAAATGCTGCCGGGAAAGGAGAGAAGACCAGAATGCAGGAAGAGACATGGAAATGTGAAATAGAAAAGATTGACCTGCCTGATGAAGGGATGAGGCGGGCGGCTCTTGCCCGCTGGAACAGCCTTGCAAAGCCCCTTCACGGGATGGGAAGGCTGGAAGAGATGCTTGCGGCCATCGCAGGCATTCAGGGAACGCTGCATCCCGCTGTCCGGAAGAAGGGCATTGTAGTGCTCTGCGCGGACAACGGAATTGTAAAGGAGGGCGTTTCCCAGACCGGAGCGGATGTGACCGCCGTGGTGGCGGGAAACTTTCTCACCGGACAGACCAGCGTCTGTAAGATGGCAAAGGTGGCAGGAGCGGACATCCTGCCTTATGATATTGGCATCCTGACGGATGTGGAAGGTCTTACAAAGAAAGAATACAAGGTGGCCTGTGGAACCAGGGACTTTCTGGAGGAGCCGGCCATGACAAGGGAGGAGACGATCCGGGCCATTCTGACCGGGATGCAAATCGTAAAAGAGAAAAAGGAAGAGGGGTACGAGATCCTCGCCACCGGGGAGATGGGCATCGGGAATACGACCACCAGCAGTGCGGTGGCCTGCGCTCTGACCGGAGAAAAGGCGGAAATGATGACCGGACGGGGCGCCGGCCTGTCCGATGCAGGACTGCTCCGGAAAAAGCAGGTCATTGACAGGGGACTGGCCCTGCGATGCCCGGATCCCTCCGATCCGGTAGACGTCCTTTCCCAAGTGGGAGGACTCGACCTGGCGGGACTTACCGGCGTCTTCCTTGGATGCGCCCGGTACCGGATTCCGGCAGTGCTGGACGGTTTTATCTCTTCTGTGGCAGCGCTGGCGGCGGTGCGGATCGAGCCAAAGACGAAAGCCTTCCTCTTTGCCTCCCACCGGTCCAGAGAATATGCCCACGGAAAGATTCTGGAAGAACTGGGACTCAAGGCAGTGCTGGATCTGGATATGGCTCTTGGAGAGGGGACCGGGGCATGCGCCCTGTTTCCGCTGCTTGATATGGCCTCTGTGGTCTATGAGGAAATGAGTTCCTTTGAGGAGATTCAAGTTGAACAGTACAAGGAGTATACGTCATGAAATGGATCCGGTCTTTTGCAATCGCGTTTTCCATGTATTCCAGAATTCCCATGCCGAGAGTCCAGTGGACCAAAGAGTCCATGCAGTATGCATTCTGTTTCTTCCCGCTGGTAGGGGCAGTGACAGGAGGACTGGTGTGGATCGCCGGAGCGCTCCTGTTTCCCCTTCGGGATGCAGGAAGGCTCCCGGAAGTGTTCCCGGCTGTTTTTCTGACGATTCTGCCCCTGATTGTAACGGGCGGCATCCATATGGACGGCTTTCTGGATACAACGGACGCAAGACATTCTTATGGAGAGAAGGAGAAAAAGCTTGCGATCTTAAAAGATCCCCATACCGGTGCCTTTGCGGTGATCGGCGCCAGTGTCTATCTGCTCTGGAGCACGGCTCTCTGGGCTTTGGCGGACGAGGGGGTACTTCCGGGAATGGCATGCGCCATGGTGCTGTCACGGACCCTCAGCGGGCTTTCCGTGACAGCAGGGAAAGGGGCAAGAAAGGACGGCCTTGCGGCAGCCTTCCGGGAAGCGGCAAGAGAGAAGGCGGTCTGGATCTCTGCCGGAATCTATCTGGCGGCCTGCCTGGCCTTTGGAGGCATCGTACTTGGAATCCTCCCCTGTGTGCTTCTGTTTGGAACGGCGGGGGTGGTCTTTGCCTATTATCTGTGGATGGCCGGCCGGGAGTTCGGAGGCATCACCGGGGATCTGGCAGGCTATTTTCTGCAGGTTTTTGAACTTGCCGCACTTACGGTGCTGACAGCCTGGTCCTTCCTGTGACCGGCGGAAGAAGGAAGGAAAACACAGTTGGAAATGGAGAATATGGATGGAACTGACATTGATCCGGCATTTTGCCACAGCCGGAAATCTGGAAAAACGATATATCGGGAGGACGGAGGAATCCATCCTTCCGGTGACACAGACAAAGAACCTGCCAGGACCACAGATCGTGCTGGTCAGTCCCAGACGGCGGTGTCTTGAGACGGCGGATCTTCTCTATCCCGGAGTGGAGAAGGTCGTGTGGGAAGGGCTTCAGGAGTGTGATTTTGGCGCATTTGAAGGAAAAAACTATCTGGAACTTTCTGGAGACCCCGATTATCAGGCCTGGATCCGGTCCGGAGGAGAGCTCCCTTTTCCGGGAGGAGAATCCAGGGCATCTTTCTGCGCGCGGACGCAGGCGGCTTTCGAAGAGGCGGTGGACATGCTGATGAGCCGTCAGATCTGTCAGGCAGCCATGGTAGCCCACGGCGGTACCTGGATGGCGGTTCTGTCAAGATACGCAGTCCCCAAACGAGGGTATTACGAGTGGAACTGTGGAAACGGATGTGGATATCAGGTCCGGATTCTGGAAGAACGGTGGAAAACCGGAGAAAAACAATGTAAGGTGGAAAGAAACGTATGATCATTTTGACAGCCTGCGGGACAGGATTTTTACTGGATCTTCTGTTTGGGGATCCGGCATGGATTTATCATCCGGTGCGGATCATCGGACATCTGATCGGCGCTATGGAGCGGATACTTTACCGGGAAGGTGCATCCGCACGAAGCCTCCGGATCAGAGGGACCCTCCTCTGGATTGGAACAGCGGGAATCTCAGCGATGGTGCCCTGCCTGCTGTTGTGGGCGGTATCCTGCGTGCATCCGGTTCTGTATTTTCTTCTGCAAAGCTTCTGGTGCTGGCAGCTGCTTGCTGCAAAGTCGCTGAAGACTGAGAGCATGAAGGTGAAAAAGGCGCTGGATACCGGGACCCTTCAGGACGGAAGGAAGGCTGTATCCATGATCGTCGGCCGGGATACGAAGGATCTGACGGAGGAAGGCGTTGTCAAAGCCGCGGTGGAAACAGTGGCGGAAAACACCTCCGACGGAGTTATCGCCCCGTTGTTCTATCTCATGATCGGCGGAGCGGGACTGGGATTTTTTTATAAGGCAGTCAATACAATGGATTCCATGGTCGGGTATAAAAACGACCGGTATCTGGATTTTGGAAGAACGGCGGCAAAGATGGATGACCTGTTCAACCTGATCCCATCAAGGCTCTCCGCTTTTTTGATGCTGGCTGCGGCCTGGATTCTGGGATTCTTTGACAGGGAGCACTACAGTGCGTCCAATGCGTGGAAGATCTACAAAAGGGACCGGCACAATCACAAAAGTCCTAATGCGGCGCAGACCGAGTCGATCTGCGCAGGTGCCCTTTCGGTGCGGCTTGCCGGAAATGCATGGTATTTCGGAAAGCTGTATGAGAAACCCTATATCGGAGACGCGATCCGTCCGGTGGAACGGGAAGACATCAGACGGGCAGATCAGCTTCTCTATCTGACGGCCGTGCTTGGCATGGTGCTGTTTGGTCTGGTAAGATTTGGTATCATTTATGTGATGTAAAGAAAGAGGTGGGAAGCATGCAGGAGCATGGAGGAGATATCTATTCCAATCGGGGACTGATTGATTTTTCTGCAAATATCAATCCTCTGGGACCAGGGGAAAAGGTCATGGAGGCGTTGAAAAAAAGCCTTGAGGATGTGACGGCCTATCCGGACCCGAAATGCAGGGCCCTCCGGGCGGCGGCGGCCAGACGGGAGTCGGCGGATCCGGAGCAGATCATCTGCGGAAACGGGGCGGCGGATCTGATCTATACGTTGGTACTTGCAGAAAAACCAAAACGTGCACTCTTGTGCACCCCGGCCTTTTCCGAGTACGAAAAGGCTCTTCGGACAGTGGGGTGCGAGATACGGTTCCATGAGCGAAGGGAAGAGGAAGGATTCGCCCTGACAGGAAGATATCTGGAGGAACTGACAGATGACCTGGATGTGGTTTTTTTGTGTTCTCCGGACAATCCGACCGGGCGCTGTATCGAGGAGACGCTGCTTTGGGAGATTGCAGAGCAGTGCCGGAAGAAGCAGATCAGGCTGGTAGTGGACGAATGCTTTCTGGACTTTACCGAGGATGCACCGTGGATTCACCATGAGCTTTGGATTCGGGAGAACCGGATGCTCTTTTTACTCCGGGCATTTACCAAGATGTTCTCCATACCCGGAGTGAGAAGCGGCTACGGCGTCTGCTCGGATACCGGGCTTCTGGAGCGGATGCAGGAGGCAAGACAGCCATGGTCCGTATCGATTCCGGCTCAGGCGGCGGGAATTGCGGCACTTGAGGATGAGCTGCTCCCTGCGGTGACGCGGCAGCTCATCTCGGAAGAGCGTCGGCACATCATGGAAGAATTTGACCGGATGGGAATCCGGTATTATCCTGCCAGCGCCAATTATATTTTGTTTTACAGTGGCATTGATTTTTATGAACAAATGAAGAAAGAGGGAATCCTGATCCGGGACTGCCGAAACTACCGGGGGCTTGGAAAGGGATATTACCGGATTGCCGTCAAGGGACAGGAGGACAACGAACAGCTTCTGGATGCTATGAGGCGGATCATAAAACGGAGAAAGGAGAGCAGCCATGGCAAAGCCAATCATGATACAGGGAACCATGTCTAATGCAGGCAAAAGCATTCTGGCGGGAGGACTCTGCCGGATTTTCCGGCAGGACGGATACCGGACAGCACCTTTTAAATCACAGAACATGGCCTTGAATTCCTTTATCACGGAGGATGGTCTGGAGATGGGACGGGCCCAGGTGATGCAGGCGGAGGCGGCAGGGACTGCCCCGCGGGTGGAGATGAATCCAGTGCTTCTCAAACCGACCAGTGATACAGGATCCCAGGTGATCGTAAACGGAACAGTAAGAGGCGTGATGCCGGCAAAGGAATACTACGCCTTCAAAAAGCAGCTGATTCCGGAGATTATGAAGGCGTATCAGACCCTTGCGGCGGAATACGACATTATTGTGGTGGAAGGAGCCGGAAGCCCGGCGGAAATCAATCTGAAACAGGATGACATTGTGAATATGGGCCTTGCCAGGATGTTAAAAGCTCCGGTGCTTCTGGTGGGAGACATTGACCGGGGCGGGGTGTTCGCCCAGCTTGCAGGGACACTGATGCTGCTGGAAGAGGAAGAACGGCAGATGGTCCGGGGACTTGTGATCAATAAGTTCCGGGGAGACCTCGATATTTTAAAGCCGGGACTTCAGATGCTGGAAGAGCGGACAAGATGCCCGGTCCGGGGCGTGATCCCGTACGTCCATCTGGACATCGACGATGAGGACAGCCTGAGCGAGCGGTTTTCCAGCCAGATGCCAAAGGGACGCATTGATATTGCAGCGGTGCGGTTCCCGCGGATTTCAAATTTTACGGATCTGAATGTGCTTTCCTGCTACGAAGGCGTATCCGTCCGCTATGTGGACCGCCCGGCGCAGTTCGGGGATCCGGACCTTGTGATTCTTCCGGGTACGAAAAATACCATGGGAGATCTGAAGTGGCTGATGGAGAGCGGAATCGCCGGGAAAATCCAGCAGGCAGTCTCCAGAAACACACCGGTCATTGGCATCTGCGGCGGATATCAGATGCTTGGAACCATGCTTTCGGATCCGGAAGGGGTGGAAGCAGGAGACGGCGTCCCGGTATCCATGAGAGGACTGGGGCTTCTTCCGGTTCGCACGAGCTTTGGCACACAGAAGACAAGGACAAGAATGGAAGGTGTGGTTACGGCGGATCAAGGATTCTGGGGCGGACTCAACGGGTGCCGGACGGAAGGATACGAAATCCATATGGGAGAGACCAGTCTGGACGGCGGACAAAACCTTGGACGGATCCGGAATATGCAAGGGTCGGACGCCCGGATGGAAGGATGCACCCATGGAAGCGTCTGCGGAACATATCTGCATGGATTTTTTGATTCCCCGGAGATTTCCGGGAAGGTGGCGGAGCTTCTGCTCAGGAAAAAAGGACTGGGGATTGAGGATCTCAAACCGGTGGATCGAAAGGCATACAAAGAGGAACAGTACGACAAACTGGCAAAGGTGATCCGGGAACATCTGGATATGGATGCGGTATACCGGATTCTGGAAGAAGGAGTATCAGGCTGATGAAAATGGAATTGGAACAGCTTCTGCCAGGTGAAATTGAGCGCAGAAGTTTTGAGATTATTACCGAAGAATTAGGGGAGAGAACCTTCCCAAAGGAACAGGAGGATATTATCAAGCGGGTCATCCACACGACGGCGGATTTTGAGTACGCAGATACGATGACCTTTTCAAAAGACGCAGTATCCTCTGCCCTCTCGGCTCTGAAAGACCGGGGGCGTACCATGATTGTGATGGATACCAATATGACCCGCTCCGGTATCCACAGAGCTTCTCTGGAGAAACTGGGGATTGAGGCGGTCTGTTATATGGCGGACCCGGATGTGGCAAGGGAGGCAAAGGAGCAAGGCATGACCAGGGCGGCCGTCAGTATGAACAAGGCCGCAAGGACAGCGGAGGAGACGGGAAAACGCGTGATCTTTTCGGTGGGAAATGCCCCGACGGCACTCATAGCCATCGAGGAACTGATCCGGGAAGGCAGGGTGCACCCGGCTCTTGTGATTGGTGTTCCGGTGGGATTTGTCAATGTAGTACAGGCAAAAGAACGGATCATGACGGCAGATGTACCGTATATTGTGGCAAAAGGAAGAAAAGGCGGCAGCACGGTTGCAGCGGCCATCCTCAATGCGTTATTATATAAGATTGATACAGAGCGATAGAAGAAGGAACAGAACATGAACACACATTTGAAGATAGGGAGCAGGGAGAGTGCTCTTGCGGTCAGACAGGCTGAGATTGTAAAAGAGACACTGGAAAAGGCAGCTCCCGGACTGCACATCGAAATCGTGACGATGAAGACGACCGGGGACAAAATTCTGCATAAGAGCCTGGAAAAAATCGGAGGGAAAGGACTTTTCGTCAAAGAACTGGACCGGGCACTTCTGGATGGAACCATTGATCTTTCCGTGCACAGCCTGAAAGATATGCCAATGGAGATTCCGTCGGAGCTTCCGGTCGTTGCCTACACAAGAAGGGAGGATCCAAGAGACGCCCTGATCATAAAGGCAGGGCTTCCGGCTCTGAAAGAAGGAAGCGTGATCGGTTCCTCCAGCAGAAGACGGTCCCTGCAGGCAGGAAAACTCTTTCCGGGATGCAGGTTCAAAAACATTCGGGGAAACGTCCAGACGAGGCTTTTCAAGCTGGAACATGAGGACTATGAGGCTACCATTCTGGCCCTTGCGGGACTCAGACGTCTGGGAATGGAGCAGTGCGTCTCCAGGATTTTTTCAGTGGATGAGATGATTCCATCGGCAGGCCAGGGGATTCTGGCAGTTCAGGCCAGAAAAGGCGAGAAAATACCGGGTATCGAGGCGGTGGACTGCTTTGACAGCCGTCTGGCGGCAAAGGCGGAACGGAGCTTTGTCCGGTATCTGGACGGGGGCTGTACTTCTCCGGTGGCCGCCTATGCTGAAACTTCCGGAAATGAAATCCGGATCCGGGGGCTTTACTATCATGAAGAATCCGGACAGTCTGTCACAGGCACGATTTCCGGAGAAAAGCACCGGGGAGAAATGCTGGCAGAACGGCTTGCAAAAAATTTGAAAGGGAGATTTTCATAAATGAACGAGAAGAAAGAAGGAAAAGTCTGGATTGCCGGTGCCGGCCCCGGAGATGCGGGACTGTTGACGCTGAAAACAGCGGCGCTGATCGAGCAGGCGGATGTGATTGTCTATGACGCACTGATCAGCGCAGAAATCTTAAGCCTGATTCCGGCGAGGACGAAAACCATCAATGTAGGAAAACGCTCCAGCCGTCATCTCATGCCCCAGAGGGAAATCAACCGGATTCTGGCAGAGCTGGCAGGAGAAGGCCTGCAGGTGCTCCGTCTGAAGGGAGGAGATCCCTTTGTATTTGGACGGGGCGGGGAAGAGGCAGAACTTCTGGCGGAGGAAGGCATTCCCTTTGAGGTGGTGCCGGGCATCACCTCTGGAGTGGCGGTGCCTGCCTATGCGGGAATTCCGGTCACCCATCGGGACTACACCTCTTCCTTTCACGTCATTACCGGACACACAAGAAAAGGGGGCGAATCCCGGATTGATTATGAGGCGCTGGCCAGGCTGGATGCCACACTGATTTTCCTGATGGGAGTCACCGCTCTCCCGGAGATTTGTGAAAAATTGCGGGAGGCCGGAATGGCGGATGATACGCCGGCAGCGGTCGTTCAGAATGGAACGCTGGCGTGCCAGAGACGGATTGTTTCCGACCTCTTGCATCTTCCGGAACAGGTGCGGGAAGCAAAGATCCAGGCGCCGGCAGTGATTGTCGTAGGAAAAGTCTGCCGCCTGGCGGATGCGTTTTCCTGGTCGGAAAAGCGTCCTCTTGGTGGAAGACAGATTCTGGTCACCAGGCCGGAGCCTCAGGGAGCGGCCATGGCGGAAACGCTGCGGGGACTTGGAGCCCAGGTGCTGGAGCTTCCATCGATCCGGATCCGGCCTCTTCCAAAGGAAGAAAACAGGGCGAAAGTCCTGGAGGCCTGGAAGAAGATACAGGAAAAGGATGGAGAGGGAACGGTCTGGATTGTCTTTACGAGTGCGGCGGGCGTCCGTGCATTCTTTGAACTTCTGGAACAGGAGCAGATCGATATCCGCACATTCTGGAAAGCCAGGTTTGCCGTAATCGGAAGCGGAACCGGAATGGAGCTCAGGCGGAGAGGAATCCGTCCGGATCTGATGCCGGAAGTTTATGAGGCGGCAGAGCTTGGGAAAGCTCTGGCAGAGCAGACCGGCGAAAAGGATCTGGTGGCGGCGTTCCGGGCCAGGGAAGCTTCAGAAGAGCTTTTCCCGCCGATCCTGCAAACCGGGGCGGACTGTATGGATCTTCCGGTTTATGAAACGGAAATCGGAGGAGAAGTACCGTGTCTGGAACAGCTTGCAGCACAGGTTCGGGAGGGCAAGGTGGATTATGTCACCTTTACCAGTGCGTCCACGGTACGGGGCTTCATCAGTCAGATGAAAGACCGGATAGATCCGGGACAGATTCTTGCCGTCTGCATCGGCAGGAAGACGCAGGAGGAGGCAAAACGGTATGGAATGCGCACCGTAGTATCGGAAAAAGCGACGGTGGAGAGTATGATAGAGCGGATTCTGAAATTGCAAAAACAATAAGAACCGAAGGGCTGGCTGTCAGGACCGGCCCTTTTAATCTGTCCAGAGGAAAAAGGGGCAATTTGCTAAAAGCAAAAGCCGAAAATTACAGGAAAAGACAAAACCGTTTATTTTTGCGAACCAGAATGGTAAAATAGATCTGCCTAAAGTACGATCAAGAAATGAGGGAAAAGAGAAAGGATGAAAAGTTATGAGGAACACACATCAAATACGGAATTCACTGCTGCTTTTTCTGACCGCATTGATCTGGGGAACGGCATTTGTAGCCCAGAGCGTAGGAATGGAGTATGTCGGACCGCTTACCTATACCTGTGTCCGGTCAGTGATTGCCGGGATCATGTTGATTCCCTGCATTGCCTTTTTGAACAAGGTGAATCCAAATGAGAGGGAAAAGGAGATTTGCAGGGACGAAAAGAGAAGGAAAGACTATCAGAAGACACTGCTTGCCGGAGGAATCTGTTGCGGCCTTGCGCTTGGGGCGGCCAGCAGCCTTCAACAGATTGGAATCCAGTATACCACGGTTGGAAAAGCCGGATTTATTACCACATTTTATATTATTCTGGTACCGATCATCGGACTCTTCTTTAAGAAGCGTTGCGGGATCAACGTCTGGATCGGTGTTTTCTTTGCCCTGGCAGGACTTTATTTTCTCTGTATTACAGAGGGATTTTCCATCGGGTACGGAGATGCGATGGTATTTTTCTGTGCCCTGGCATTTTCTGTGCACATCCTGGTGATCGACCACTTTACACAACTGGTGGACGGAGTGAAAATGTCCTGTATTCAGTTTTTTGTGGCGGCGATCGTAAGCGGAATCGGAATGCTGATTCTGGAACATCCGGATCTTCATAGCATTCTTGCGGCATGGATTCCGATTCTTTATGCTGGAGCGCTGTCAAGCGGAGTTGGCTACACCCTTCAGATCATCGGACAGAAGGGAATGAATCCGACCGTCGCTTCTTTGATTCTGAGTCTGGAATCGGTGATATCCGTTCTGGCAGGCATGATCATTTTGCACGAAAATCTGACATCCAGGGAAGTCCTCGGATGTATTTTGATGTTTATTGCCATTATACTGGCCCAGCTTCCGGAGAAAAAAACGGCTTCTTAACATGAATTTTACATAGATTTAACGTAAAGTTTAAAATCTATTGACACTCATGATTCCTTTCCGATACAATGAAAGATAGTGCGGCGTACACAAAGGCTGCACCAGGAGTAATGAAAATCAGGAGGAATATCACAAATGAAACCGGAATATGTGTTTATGCTGCTTGGAGGGCTGGGACTCTTTCTATGCGGAATGCAGATGATGAGCAGCAATCTGGAAGCGGTGGCAGGAGACCGTCTGAAAGGGATCCTGGAAAAGCTGACTTCCAACCGGATCCTTGGAGTGCTGGTAGGAGCCGTGATTACGGCAGTGATCCAGTCTTCATCTGCCACAACAGTCATGGTAGTCGGATTTGTCAATTCAGGGCTGATGACACTGCGCCAGGCAGTATGGATCATTATGGGAGCCAATATCGGAACCACCATCACCGGACAGCTGGTTGCCCTGGATATCGGGACGATTGCCCCGCTCTTTGCCTTTTTGGGCATTGCCATCGGTATGTTTTCCAAAAAGCGCAGCGTACAGCATGTGGGAAGCATTATCGCAGGACTGGGAGTTCTGTTTATCGGATTAGGCATGATGAGCGATGCCATGGTACCGATGCGGGATTCCGAACTGTTTGTCAATGCACTGACAAGCTTTTCCAATCCGCTGGTGGGAATTCTTGCAGGAGCTGTTTTTACTGCCGTCATCCAGTCTTCATCTGCGTCCGTTGGAATCCTTCAGGCGCTGGCGTTAAGCGGACTGATTGACATTCACAGCGCGGTTTTCGTTCTGTTTGGACAGAACATCGGAACCTGCATCACCTCCCTCCTTGCCTCTGTGGGAATGAACCGGAACGCAAAGCGGACAACGGTGATCCACTTTATGTTCAATGTCATCGGCACCATTATTTTTGTCACCCTTTGTCTTGTGACACCGCTCACTGATGTGGTGGCAGGATGGACACCGGGGCATCCGGCTTCCCAGATTGCCAATATGCACACCCTGTTCAATGTAGTAACGACCATCATTCTGATGCCGTTTGGAAACGGACTGGCCGCACTGGCGGAAAAGATCCTGCCGGATCAGAAGGAAGAACAGGCACAGCCGGACGAAGAACAGTGGCTGCGGGAGATCATGAACTCCCAGCATGTCCTTGGCTCCTCGGCTATCGCCATCAGCAGCCTGATGGAAAATGCAGGCAGCATGTATGCACTGGCAAGGGAAAATGTACTGAAAGGATTCGACATGATTCTCTCCGGAGACGACAGCCGGTTTGCTGAAGTGGAAGAGACAGAAAACAAGATTGACCTCTACAATATAAATATTTCCAGACGCGTCTCCAAAGTACTCACGATCGAACACGGACCTGCGGAGACAAAGAAATTAAACAGCATCTTCCAGATCGTCGGAAACATCGAACGGGTAGGAGACCACGCCATGAATTTCGCGGAGCATGCCGCCGCTATCAAAGAAAAAGGATTAAAACTGTCCAGAGAGACCATCCAGGAACTCAAAGAGATGCAGGAACAGTGCAGAAAGGCATTCGAACGCATGGAAATCTCCGCCCAGGCAGATCCAACCCAGCTTCTGGTGGACGCAGTCAGCTTTGAACGCGCGGTGGACGACATCACCGAACGGTGCCGGGACAGACAGGCAGAACGCATTCACAACCACGCATGCGAAATCGAAAGCGCAGTACTCTACTCCGAAATCCTCATCGATTACGAACGGATCGGAGACCATATGAGAAACATTGCAGAAGCATACGCAGAACAAAACACATAAATTTAGCACGTTAATACGTTAAACACGCATAGAGGGGACGTGTACCTGTGAATCGGTACACGTCCCCATATCGCATTTCAGTGGTAAAAATTAATCAATTCTTCATATTGTTTTTATGGCATTTAAAATTTCTGGGCGTATAATAGAACCATGAGAATTAGACGGTATGACAAAAGATGAGACGAAAGGGAGAGACAGCATGATTGAACGACTTGCCGGAATACTGAGAAGAAGAGCGGATGAGGAAGAGGAGTACGAGCCGGAGCGGCTTCCGATCCGCCGGTGTATGCCGGATTATCATACAGGGCTTTATGAGGAGGAGATCATGGAGCGTGAGGAGGGCGGCTGGACGAATGATCCGGTGGATCCGCCATCCAAGACGACGCGGGACATTATTCATGATAATGTGTTTACCTATTTTAACCTGATTTTTGTGATTCTGGGACTGCTTTTGATTTTGGTGGGGGCATTCCGGGATCTGACCTTTCTTCCGGTTATTATTTTGAATACGCTGATCGGGATTATCCAGGAGATCCGGGCGAAGAATGTGTTGGATAAGATGACGATGCTCCATGCTCCGAAGGCGACGGTTGTGCGGAACGGCCGGAAGCGTGTCATTGCGGTGGAGGATCTGGTGATCGATGACATTGTTATTTTCAAGGCGGGAAATCAGATCTGCGCGGATGCGATTGTAGAGCACGGGGAAGTGCAGGTCAATGAGTCGCTGCTGACCGGTGAGGCGGATGAGATCACGAAAACCAAGGGAAGTATCCTGATGTCGGGAAGCTTCATTGTCTCCGGGGAATGCTATGCGAGACTGGAGAAGGTGGGGGCGGATTCCTATATTTCCAGACTGACGCTGGAGGCAAAGGCGATGAAGGATGGAGAGCAGTCGGAGATGATCCGGTCCCTGGACAAGCTGGTCAAGGGCGTCGGAATCATCATTATTCCGATCGGCCTGATCTTGTTTATCCAGAGCTTCTTCTTAAATGATGAAGGCTTCCGCTCCAGTGTTACGGCCATGGTGGCGGCTGTCATCGGTATGGTGCCGGAGGGACTGTATCTGCTGGCCAGTGTGGCGCTGGCGGTAAGTGCGGTGCGTCTGGCCAAGCAGAAGGTACTGCTGCACGATATGAAGAGTATTGAGACTCTTGCAAGGGTCAATGTACTCTGTGTGGATAAGACGGGAACCATTACGGAAAATACGATGAAGGTTCAGGGACTCCGGGCGGCAAAGCAGTATGATAAAGAGACCATGCCCCCTCTGAAAGGGCTGATCGGTGACTTTGCCCAGGCCATGAATCCGGACAATATTACGATGGAGGCGGTGCAGGCTTATTTTCAGAAGAGTACCGGGAGAAGGGCCAGAAGGATTACGTCTTTTTCCTCGGAATTCAAATACAGCAGCGCCACATTTGAGGATGGTTCCTATGTCCTTGGCGCGCCGGAGTTTGTACTGAGGGACGACTATCCGGAGTACGAAGAGGAGATTCAGAAAGAGGCGGCCAAAGGATACCGGGTCCTTGTATTTGGAAGCTGCATGGAGGAGCCGGACGGAAAGGCACTCAAAGGTGCGGTGACGCCCCTTGCCTATATTATGCTGGCCAACCCGGTCCGGAAAGAGGCGCCGAAGACCTTTGCCTATTTTGAAGAACAGGGAGTGGAGGTCAAGGTTATTTCCGGAGACAATCCGGTGACCGTGTCCGAGGTGGCAAAAAAGGCGGGTATCACAGGAGCGGAGAACTATGTGGATGCGACAACGCTGACTACGGAGGAGGAGATCCGCCGGGCAGTGATGGAATATACGGTATTTGGCCGGGTTACACCGGCACAGAAGTGGCAGTTTGTCCAGGCTCTGAAGGGGGAAGGGCGGACGGTAGCCATGACGGGAGACGGTGTCAACGATGTGCTGGCATTAAAGGACGCGGACTGCAGTATTGCCATGGCATCCGGAAGCGATGCGGCAGCCCAGGCATCGCAGCTTGTCCTGCTGGAATCGGATTTCTCCTGTATGCCAAGTGTCGTGCTGGAAGGACGGCGGGTAGTCAACAATATTCAGCGGTCAGCCAGCCTGTTCCTGGTGAAAAATATTTTCTCCCTGCTGCTTTCGATTTTCTCGGCGGTATTCATGATTACCTATCCGCTGGAGCCATCTCAGGTATCGCTGATCAGTATGTTTACGATCGGGGTTCCGGCCTTCTTCCTTGCGCTGGAGCCGAATAAAAGCATTATCCAGGGACATTTCCTGACCAACGTCTTCCTGAAAGCACTTCCTGCGGCGTTGACGGATGTGCTGGCGGTAGGGTCGCTGGTTGTGTTTGGAGAGACATTTGGCGTCAAGGCGACGGACATCTCGACTGCGGCAACCATGCTGCTTGCCATTGTGGGCTTTATGATCCTTTACCGGATCAGCCAGCCGATGAACAAGATCCGTGTGGCGGTACTGATCGGATGCATCTGCGCCCTGCTGTTCTGCAGTACGGTGCTGAATCAGCTGTTTGCCATTACCGGAATGTCGGCGGAATGTGTCATGCTCTTTGTTGTCTTTTCCATCGCAACAGAGCCGGTGCTCCGTTATCTGACAATGTTTGTCGGAAGTGTCAAGAGGTTTTACGACAAGGTGAAGGGAAAAGTGTTTATTGGGAAAAAGGAGGAAAAGGAAGCATAGGAGGGATGAGATCATGAGAATTCAGGGACTGCAAAAGCTGACGCTTCTGGATTATCCTGGAAAGACGGCGTGTACGGTCTTTTTTGGGGGATGCAACTTCCGATGTCCATTCTGCCACAATGCGGCTCTTGTGACCGGCGTGGAAGAGAATGAGGACATACCGCAGGAGACGGTTCTGGAATTTTTGAAAAAGCGAAAAGGGATTCTGGACGGGGTCTGCATCAGCGGGGGAGAGCCGTTGATACAGCCGGGGCTGGATGAGTTTTTGAAAAAGGTCCGGGATTTGGGATATCTGATCAAGCTGGATACCAACGGCAGTTTTCCGGAGCGGCTGGAGCGCTTTGTGGAGGAAGGGCTTGTGGACCAGGTGGCGATGGATCTGAAAAATTCAAAAGAAAAGTACGGACAGACCATCGGGCTTCCGAAATTTGATATCCGGCCGGTGGAAGAGAGTGTGGAGTTCCTACTGGAGGATCCTGTTCCCTATGCATTCCGGACCACCGTTGTAAGAGAGTTCCACCAGAAATCCGATTTTGAACAGATGGGACTCTGGATCCGGGGAGCCAGGAAATATTATCTGCAGCAGTTTGAGAATTCTGGCGGCCTGATTCAGGACGGACTCCATGCCTATGACGAGCCGGTGCTTTTCCAGGCTCTTGAAATCATGAAACACTATGTCAAAGACGCGGAAATCCGCGGAATATAGAGCAAAGACTGTAGAAACAACATCTTGTGTTTGTTTAGCATTAAACTGCTAAAAACAACAAGATGTTGTTTCTTGCGTTGACGGAGAAAAAAGAGGAATGGTATAATAAGACCAGCGACATGAATGAGAAAGGAAGTATGACAGATGTATCAGGTAGTAAAGCGGGATGGGCAAATTGCGGAATTTGACATCCATAAGATCGGGGCTGCGATTCAAAAGGCATTTGAAGCAGCGGAAAAGAAGTATCATCCGAGCATTATCGATATGCTCGCTTTAAAAGTAACGGCCAACTTTGAGCCAAAGATAAAAAACGAAAAAATCAAAGTGGAGGAGATCCAGGACAGCGTGGAGGAAGTGCTCAGCCAGGCCGGGTATGCGGATGTGGCAAAGGGATATATTCTCTACAGGAAGCAAAGGGAGAAGATCCGGAACCTGAGATCCGCCACATTGAACTACAAAGAGCTGGTCAACAATTACTTACAGGTCAATGACTGGAGGGTCAAGGAGAATTCTACCGTGACCTACTCAGTGGGAGGTCTGATTTTGAGTAATTCCGGTGCAATCACAGCCAATTACTGGCTGTCCGAAGTGTATGACCAGGAGATTGCAGAGGCCCACAGAAATACGGACATTCATCTTCATGATCTTTCCATGCTCACCGGCTACTGCGCAGGATGGTCTTTGCGGCAGCTCATTCAGGAAGGACTGGGAGGCATTCCGGGAAAGATCACGTCGGCGCCTGCCAAGCATTTGAGCGTGCTTTGCAATCAGATGGTCAATTTCCTCGGCATTATGCAGAATGAATGGGCAGGAGCCCAGGCGTTTTCCTCTTTTGATACCTATCTGGCACCGTTTGTAAGGACCGACCATCTGAGTTATACAGAGGTAAAGAAATGTATTGAGTCTTTCGTATACGGAGTCAATACGCCGTCCCGCTGGGGCACTCAGGCGCCGTTTACGAACATTACACTGGACTGGACCGTACCGTCTGATCTGAAAGACAAACCGGCCATTGTCGGCGGCAAAGAGATGGACTTCACCTACGGTGACTGCAAGAAAGAAATGGATATGGTAAATAAGGCGTTCATTGAAGTCATGATCGAAGGGGATGCCCAGGGACGCGGATTCCAGTATCCGATCCCGACCTATTCCATTACAAAGGATTTTGACTGGTCCGATACGGAGAACAACCGGCTTCTCTTTGAGATGACGTCCAAGTACGGAACACCGTATTTTTCCAACTATATCAACAGCGACATGGAACCAAGCGATGTCCGGAGCATGTGCTGTCGTCTGAGACTGGATTTGAGAGAGCTCCGCAAGAAAGCAGGAGGATTCTTCGGAAGCGGAGAAAGCACCGGATCCATCGGCGTTGTGACGATCAATCTTCCGAGAATGGCATACCTGTCAAAAGACGAGGATGATTTCTTCCGGAGACTGGCACATATGATGGATATTGCGGCACGGTCCCTTCATATTAAGAGACAGGTGATCTCAAAACTCCTGGATGAAGGGCTCTACCCATATACGAAGCGGTACCTGGGAGGATTCGGAAACCATTTCTCCACCATCGGGCTCATCGGTATGAACGAGGCGGGACTGAATGCAAACTGGCTTCGGAAAGATATTACCCACAAGGAGACCCAGGAATTTGCGGTGAAAGTACTGAACTTTATGAGAAACCGTCTCTCCGATTATCAGGAAGAGTATGAAGAGCTCTTTAATCTGGAAGCGACTCCGGCTGAGTCCACCACCTACCGGTTTGCAAAACACGATAAGGAGCAGTTCCCGGATATTATCACGGCAGCCGAAGGAGATGGAACACCATATTATACGAACAGTTCTCACCTTCCGGTTGGATTTACCGATGATATTTTCGAGGCACTGGATATTCAGGATGAGCTTCAGACGCTGTATACGTCCGGCACCGTATTCCATGCGTTCCTTGGGGAGAAGCTGCCGGGATGGAAAGAGTCAGCGCTGCTGGTAAGAAAGATTGCGGAAAATTACAAGCTTCCTTACTATACGATTTCTCCGACCTACTCCATCTGCCAGGATCATGGATATCTCAACGGAGAGCAGTATACTTGCCCGCACTGCGGCAAGAAGACCGAGGTTTACAGCAGGATCACCGGATACTATCGCCCGGTACAGAACTGGAACGATGGCAAGATTCAGGAATTTAAAGACCGGAAAGAATACAAAATCGAGAATTCTGTCTTAAGGAAAAAGAAGACCGATCCGGTGGAACAATAACGATCAGGCAGAAAGGCTGGCATGCTTACAAGGCGTGCCGGCCTTTCTGCGCAGTTCCTTGCAAAACTGCAACCTTGAAAAAAGGAATGGCAGCAGTGCTGATGACGGCAGAAGTACTGTTCCTTCTGCTGGTCTCGGCCCTTGCTGCCATATTGAAACTGATTATTTTTTTAACGCACTGCTTTTTCCGATCAGGAAATGATCGTTTCTCAAAATTTCATAAGCTTTTTCATATTCATTGGACCGCATGTAACGGATCATCTTTTTGAGATTCTCGTTTGCTTTATTGATATGCAGACCGTTCCGGACGGAATACAGCCCCATCCGGATAACCTCATTGAGGTTGTTTTCATAAATCCGGTTGATGCGTTCGTTGTCAAAGACACTTACGATTTCCATATGCATCTGGGTATCCGCCAGTTCCCACTGGTAGATATCCCCGGCGCAGGCGCACATGCGTACAACACGCTCCTCAATCCGGTAGGAGAATTCTTCCGCTCTGCCGCTTTCAAAAATCTCGCGGAAGGCTCCGCCCTCCAGAAGCTCCCTGAGCTGGTAGATTTCCTGAATGTCCTTGTCTGTGATTTCCTTTACCGTGATGGATTTATAATAATCCCGGACGATCAGGCCTTCGGAGTGAAGCGATTTCAGAGCAGTCCGGATCGGGTTGCGGCTCATGTGCAGATCGTCCGCCAGCATGGTCTCAGTAAGCTGCATGCCAGGCGGATAGGTCAGGTTCAGAATCCGCTCCTTAATTGTATGATATGCCTGGTCGGCAAGAGATATTTTGTCCGCCATGGGATCGACTCCTTTAATGTATACTAATAATGTTATTGTATACAATTAGAAACGAAAATTCAAGGAAAAATCAAAGAAAAAATGATTGACAAGGCCATGGAAGCGTGATATTTTATAGGTAGAAATTGTATACAACTTGTTTTGATGTATACAAAATGATTAAAGCGGAAAAGGAGTGTATCACACATGAAGTTAGGATTTATCGGATGCGGAAATATGGCAAGCGCCATTATGGGCGGCATCATCAAGAAGGAAGTATTTCAGCCGGAGGAAATCATCGGATCCGACGTGTTTGCGCCGACCAGAGAGAAAGCCAGAGACACATACGGAATCCAGATTACAGACAGCAATCTGGAAGTTGTCGAGAAATCGGAAGTGATTGTTCTTGCTGTAAAACCGCAGTTCTATGAATCAGTGATCACAGAGATCAAAGATAAAGTAACAGACGATAAGATCATTATCACCATTGCTCCGGGCAAGACACTGGCATGGCTGGAAGAGAAGTTCGGAAAGAAAGTGAAAATCGTAAGAACGATGCCAAATACACCGGCTATGGTTATGGAAGGAATGACAGCAGCATCACCGAACCCGTATCTTTCTGAGGAGGAAGTAAAATGTGCGTGCCACATTCTGGAGAGCTTTGGAAAAGTAGAAGTAATTCCGGAAAGACTGATGGATGCGGTTGTAGGAGTAAGCGGAAGCTCACCGGCCTATGTATTTATTCTGATCGAAGCAATGGCAGACGCAGCTGTTTCAGACGGAATGCCAAGAGCCCAGGCTTACAAATTCGCAGCACAGGCTGTTATGGGAAGCGCAAAGATGGTACTGGAGACAGGCAAACATCCAGGAGAATTAAAAGACATGGTATGTTCTCCGGCAGGTACAACAATCGAGGCTGTCAGAGTACTGGAAGGAACAGGCTTCAGAAGCTCTGTGATCGAGGCAATGAAAGCCTGCACAGATATTGCAAAGGGCATGTAAAACAGGTATACTGTATTCGTACAGAAATTGAGGCGGCTCAGTTGTAGAGGTACAGCTGAGCTGTTTTTATTCTATCTGAAAAGCCTTATGGCATTGGACAAGAACCTGGCGCGGTACGCGCGGATTCAATACAGCAGGAAGGAGCAAAACGGCAAAGATGGAAGAAAAGAAAAAGAGTGTAAAAGACAGAATTGTGTCGGCGGCATGGGAGCTGTTTTACGAGAAGGGATACGACACGACGACCGTAGATGATATTATCAGACTGTCTGATACATCTAAGGGATCGTTTTACTATTATTTTGACGGGAAAGATGCGCTCTTAAATACGCTGTCATCGGTACTGGATGACCTGTATCTGTCTCTGAAAGAAGAGATGGATCCCAATATGGACAGTTTTGAGAAGCTGATGTTCTTAAATTACCGTTCACATCTGTTTATGGAAAAGACCATTAAAGTCGATCTGCTTGCGTCTCTGTATTCTACGCAGTTGATTTCGAAAGGAGAGAGAAGCCTGCTGGATCAGAACAGAGAATACTATAAGCTGATCGCCTCTGTCATCGAGGAAGGCCAGAAGCGGGGAGAGATCAACAGGCGAAAGAGCGCCTCGGAACTTTTGAAGTATTATTCGCTCTGCGAGAGAGCGCTTGTCACAGACTGGTGTCTGAATAAGGGAAGCTACTCCCTGGGAGAATACAGCAGGGAATATATGCCGATTATGATGGAAAGCTTTAGAGGAAAACAGTTATCATGAACAACATGGAAAAGAGAGAGGCAATGCGTGGAGCGTGCATTGCCGTAATCGGGGGAATTTTCTGGGGACTGGCAGGTGTGTTCGGACAGTATCTGTTTACCTACAGAGGACTGAATGCACGCTGGCTGGTCAGCGTCCGGCTGGTACTGGCCGGACTTCTTTTGCTTGCAACGGTTCTGCTCAAGCAGAAAAAGGATACGTTCAGAATCTGGACAGACAAGAAGGACATCTTCTGGCTGATCCTCTTTGCGATTTTCGGAATGGGAGGATGCCAGCTGACGTATTATTCGGCAGTGGAACTCTCCAATGCCGGGACGGCGACAGTGCTTCAGTATACGGCTCCTGCAATGATTATGGTCTATACGGCGGTCCGCCTCAAAAAACTGCCACGGCCCATGGAGATCGGAGCCCTTGTTCTGGCATTGTTTGGAACTTTCATTCTGGCAACACACGGGAATATCCATTCTCTGGCCATATCCAGGGCGGCATTGATCTGGGGGCTGTCCTCAGCAGTGATGATGGTCGCCTACAACCTGCTGCCGTTAAAGCTGATGAAGAAATACGGTACCTTCTGCGTCATTGGCTGGGGAATGCTGATCGGAGGCATTTTGATGTGCATGTTTACGCATCCATGGCATGTGATGGGGACATGGGACTGGAAGGCAGTAGGCGCCATGGCGGTGGTCGTTGTGGTTGGCACGGTTCTGTCTTTTTCCTTCTATATGGAAGGAGTTCGTATTATCGGAGCATCCAGGGCGAGCCTCTTCGCATCGGTGGAGCCGGTGACAGCAACAGCAGCAACTGTACTGATGATGCATGCAGTATTTACGATGTCCGATTTTTTTGGAATTGTGTGCATTATGGCGGCGGTTCTGATTTTATCGATTCGAAAATAAGAAAAAACGTAACAAAACGGTTCCGCAGGGATCCGGGCTGGACAGCAGCCAATGGATCTCTGTGGAACCGTTTTGTTGAGTGGTAAGAATGGACAGATCCAGGTTATCTGACAGGAAGGCGTCTCCGAAGCTGAGGTCCCAGAAGAAGGGCCAGGGCAATCTTCAGAGCATCACCAGGAAGATAAGGGATGACTCCTGCGAACAATCCCTGTACGAAGGTCAGGTTCATCTGGAAGGAAAGCCAGAGAGTGCCAAACAAATAGGTAGCCAGGCTTCCGAGAATCAGCCCTGTCAAGGCCAAACAGGTTCCGCGAAGACCTTCCGGTTTTCTGAGGAACAGTCCTCCGATCAGAATCAGAAAGAGAAATCCGATCAGGTAGCCTCCGGTAGGGCCGGCAAGTTTTCCGATTCCGCCGGAAAAACCGGAGAAAACCGGAAGACCGCAGAGGCCAAGAAGCATATAGATGATATAGCTGAAAAACAACTGTCTCCATGGCAGAATGAATAATCCGATGTAAAGAACCAGATTGGTCAGTGTAATCGGCACCGGGCTTACTGGAATGGGGATGGAAAGGGGCGCCAAAATGCAGATGATGGCAGTCATCAGTGCCGTAAGCACAAGATAGCGGGTCGAAACGGAAGTTGTCGTAGTGTGGTTCATAAATCGGTTCCTCCTGATTGTCTGGTCTGTCATGTTCTATAAGTTAGTCGAAGTATACTATGTCAGTGAAGAAATGTCAACCTAAAATTTAAAAAACAGTTTACGATTCGACGGATGGGTCTGCAGCAGACTGTTTCTGAGACAGAAGATGACAGATCAGATCCTGCACCGTATCAAAGCCAAGTTCTGTGTTCAAGGTGAGATCGTAATTACCGGCATGACCCCAGAGACGTTTGGTATAATAGTGATAATTGTCAGAACGCCTGCGGTCCATTCTGCGGAGTTTCTGCATGGCATCAGACCGGGAGAGATGTTCCGTCTCCATGATCCGGCTGGTACGGTATTTGGCAGAAGCATGGAGGTACACTTTCAGACAGTTTGGACGATCCCGCAGAACATAGTCGGCGCAGCGTCCCAGGATGACGCAGTTTCCTTTTGCGGCCAGCTCCCGGATTACGGAAGCCTCGGATTCGAAGATGGCATCCCGCGGCGCTTCCTGTGTATCAGAATAAATGTACATCTGGTTCACCAGATCATAGAGAAGACTGCTGGCCATGTTTTCTTCCCGGTCTTTGATAAACTGAGGCGTATATCCGGTAGAGCCGGCGGCCATCTGTATGATTTCATAATCATAAAACTCAAATCCGAGCCGTTCGGCCAGCGCTTTTCCAATGTCGTGTCCACCGCTGCCGTACTGGCGGCCGATGACGATAACCGGTCCGGCATCCTGGGATGCATCGTGTGAAAGGTTGTCCTCCTTTGCGGAAGTAAGATCGCCAAACAGAAGACTGCTCAGGAAAGAAAGTTTCCGGCCAAACAGTCTGGCGATAAAGCCTACCAGAAGAGCGGCGATGATCGTTCCCTCGCGGACACCGTCCAGACGGCGGGCAAATAAAAAGGAAAGGGCAGCTGCGATGACTGCCAGCGATACATCAAAAGCGACTTTGGTGGAGCCGAATTCCGTGTGCCAGGTGGAGGATACCGCCCGGACAAAGGATTCTCCCGGAAGCATGGCTACGTCCGCAAGGACTTCTGTGTACACGCCGAAGCCAAGAATCACGCATCCGATTAAAAGATACAGGACAGAAAACGGATAGCTTTCCGGATGGATGAAAAAGAGCATTTCCATTGTCAGATCGATAAAATATCCAAACAAAATAGAAATCGGAATCTGGAGAAAATGCTCCGCCTTAAAGTTCCGTCTTAGAATCGCCAGCTGAATCAGAATCAGCACAAGGCTGAAGGCGATGGTAAACTGCCCCAGGGTCAAAGGAAAGTTCAGACTGAGCACATAGGGAATGGAAGAAATTGGAGAAGTTCCAAGATCTGCCTTTGTGATCAGGCTGACGCCAAGTGAGTTGATAAAAAGTCCGATTAAAAATACAAGATAACGTTTTAGTTTTTCCATCATTGTCATAGTGTCCCCCTCTGTTGATAGCGTTTAATTTGATAATGAATTCTGGTAAATCCGCTCAAAAATCTGAAGAAACAGGGCTTTTTCGTCTTTGGAGATCCCCTGAAATGCCTGGGATTCCAGATCTTCAAAAGCCAGAGTGACTGCTCTTGCCAGGGCTTCGCCCTTTTCAGTCAGAAATACGTACAGACTGCGGCGGTTCCCATCCCGCATCCGGCGGGTGACCAGTCCGTTTTCTTCCATGCGGTTCAGAAGTGTAGTGAGAGTTCCCGGCTCGATGTGGCAGCCTTTGGCAATCTCTTTTTGTCCTGCGCCATTGTGGTCTTTCAGGTAATCCAGAATTTTTGGCTGGCCGATGGTCAGGCCGGTTCCCTTTAGTCTGGCAGGGAGCTCTTTTTGCAGCAGCGAGTGCTCCGCCATAACGAGATAGTGAAATGATTCAGACAAATCCCATTGTCCTCCTTCCGGTCATAGATTTCGTAAAATAGTTTGAATTGAAACAATTTGAATTCAAACTAAATAAAGAGAAGTATACCGAAAGCAAAGAGGGATTGTCAAGACCTCCATTGTAATGCATCAGCGGCTGTGGTATAGTAAAAACGCATTGGGAAGGGAGGAAGACAACATGAAATATCGGATTCTTCTTGTGGAAGACGATGAAATGATGGTGGAAATCCTGAAGAGAAATCTGGGAAAGTGGGGATATCTTGTCCGGGAAATCACTGATTTTCAAAATGTGATGGAGGAATTGGATTCCTTTGAGCCGCAGCTGGTTTTGATGGATATTTCACTCCCTTTTTATAACGGATATTACTGGTGTCAGGAGATCCGGAAAGTCAGCAGGGTACCGGTGATTTTCCTGTCCTCATCCGGAGATGATATGAATCTGGTGATGGCCATCAATCTGGGGGCGGACGATTTTGTGGCAAAGCCATTTCGGATGGAAGTGCTGACAGCCAAGATTCAGGCGGTTTTAAGGAGAACCTATACGTTTGGAAATACGATTCCGGATGTGCTTTCCCATAAGGGAATTACATTGAATCTGGACTCCCAGATGCTCTCCTACGGGGACCGGAAGCTGGAACTTGGGAAAAATGAATTTGGCATTCTGAAGACGTTGATGGAGCATCCGGGAAAGATCGTAGAGCGCAGCGAGCTGATGAGGAATCTCTGGGAGACGGAAAGCTTTATTGATGACAATACTTTGACGGTGAATGTGACGAGACTTCGAAAAAAACTGGAAGAAATCGGGCTGTCCGGCTACATTTGTACAAAGAAAGGCGTGGGATATTATGTGGAAGAAGCATAGCCTGGTATCCTGGATTTATACGGCGCGGGCATGGGAACTTTGCTTTCTTGGAATCCTGGTGCTGGAAGGAGTAGTATATTCTCTCTATGGACTTCCATGGGGACCGGCCGTTTATACGATGCTGTTGTCCGGGGCGCTTTTTCTGGTGATCTGGCTTGTGGGATTTTCCTTTTACCGGGAAAAATATGTGTGGCTGAAGCGGATGAAGGATACAGACGAACTGGAAGACGTCCGGTTTCCGAAAGCATCCGGAGGAATCGAGGCATGCTATCAGGACATCATCGAAAAAAGAGAAGAAACATGGAGAGAGTTCCGGAGCAGGGAGCAGACCAGGCGGAAACAGGAGGATGATTACTATACACGATGGAGCCATCAGATCAAGACGCCCGTATCCGTGATGCGGCTTTTGCTTCAGGAAGAGGAGCCGGATCAAGGAGCCATGAGACACGAGATGTTCCAGATTGAACAGTATATTGCCATGGCGCTCCAATATCAAAAGCTGGAAAAGGGAGGACGTGACCTGCGGCTTGGAGAGTATCGGGCGGTAGACCTGATCCGGCAGGCAGTACGGAATACGTCGGAATTGTTTATTCATAAAAAGATTTCCATTCAGATCAGCGAGGATCTGGATTTTGATATCCTGACAGATGAAAAGTGGTTTGTTTTTATTCTGGAGCAGATTTTGACCAATGCGGTGAAATATACCAGGGAGGGCGGGGTTTCCATTTTCCGGGAAGGAGAGTCCCGGATTGCCGTTCAGGATACGGGGATCGGGATTCTGCCGGAAGATCTTCCGATGGTATTTGAATGGGGATATACCGGATACAATGGAAGGCTTGACAAGCGGTCCACCGGTATCGGGCTGTCCCTGGTCCGGTCCGCGGCAGAACTGTTGGGCCACCAGGTCCGGATCACATCCACTCCGGGAAAAGGGACGACAGTCCATATCGAAACAGGCCGGAAATGTCTGGATACGAGGTGACAGAAATCTTACATGGATGTAAGAATGGAAAGAGAAAGTGTAAGCCCGATCGATGGCAGGCACTTTCTTTTTTTCTTATACTGAAAACAGGAAAAGACAAGAAAAGGAGAATCGTATATGGCATTACTGGAAGTCAGACATTTGAAAAAAATCTATACCAATCGGTTCGGGACCAATCAAGTACAGGCGCTGAGGGATGTGTCCTTTACAGTAGAAGAAGGCGAATATACCGCAGTCATGGGAGAATCCGGGTCCGGAAAAACAACTCTTTTAAATCTGCTGGCGTCCTTTGACCGGCCTTCCGAAGGGGAAATCATTTTAAACGGGCTCCCATTTCAAAAGATCCCGGAGAGGGAGCTTGCATCTTACCGGCGAAAGAACATCGGTTTCGTTTTCCAGGACTTTCATCTGCTGGATACGCTTTCGGTGAAGGACAATATTTTTCTGCCTCTGGTACTGGCGGGAGTCAGGCCGGAAGAAATGAAAAAAAGGCTTCTGCCTCTTACAAAGGCACTGCGGATTGAAGATCTGCTGGAAAAATTTCCTTATGAAATTTCGGGAGGTCAAAAGCAGAGGACGGCAATCGCAAGGGCCCTCATCACAGAGCCGAAACTCGTGCTTGCGGACGAACCGACAGGAGCCCTGGACTCCAGGGCCTCCGATGAACTGCTGGCCATGTTTGAAAAGATCAATCAGGCTGGGCAGACGATTCTGATGGTGACCCACAGCACCAAAGCGGCAAGCCACGCCGGGCGGGTCTTGTTTATGAAAGACGGCATCGTGTACCATCAGATTTACCGGGGAGACAAAAGCAGGGAGGAGATGTTCAAAAGCATTTCCGAAACATTAACGGTTATGGCGTCAGGAGGAAAACAGTATGCTTCATAGTCTATATCTGAAACTGGCGGTGTCCAATCTCAAAAAGAACCGCCGGATCTATTTTCCATATATCCTGGTCAATGGATTGACCATCGGAATGTATTACGTTTTAAAAAGTATCCGTTCCATGATGCTGAAATACGAAACCGTGCAAGGTTCCAATTCCGACATGCTGCTTGACTTTTGCACGATCGTAGCCGTGATGATGGCATTTATCATCCTTTTTTACGTGAACAGCTTCGTGGTCCGGCAGAGAAAAAAAGAAATCGGGCTGTACTGCATTCTCGGCATGGAAAAACGGCATCTCTCCGTGATGATGTTCTGGGAAGTTATGATTACGGCTCTGACAGGACTGGCGGGAGGCATTCTCTCCGGTGCGCTGCTCGGCCAGTTGGTATTCCTGGTATTTCTCACGATTCTGCATATCCCGTCAGATCTGCAGTTCGAAATTCCGCTGGATGCAGTGGGAAATACCTGTCTCGTTTTCGGAATTCTGTATCTGGCAATTTTCGGGTATAACCTGCTGTCCGTGATGCGGACCAATCCGATCACCTTCCTGCAGGGTGCAAAAGAAGGAGAAAAAGAGCCAAAAGCCCGGATTATACCGGCCATTCTCGGCGCGGTTTCCCTGGCGGCAGGGTACGCACTGGCAATCGGCGCCCAGGGAGCTTACGACACACTCAAAATCTTTCTGCCGGCAGTTCTCCTGGTGATTGCGGCTACCTACCTTTTATTCCTGGCCGGTAGTATCACTTTTCTGAAATGGATGAAAAAACGGGAAAATCTATACTACCGTCCCAAGAATTTCATCACCATTTCCGGCATGATCTACCGCATGAAACAAAACGCTGCAGGACTTGCGACCATCTGCATCCTCTCCACGGCCGTCATTGTCTCCATTTCCACAAGCATGAGCCTGTATCTCGGAGAAGAAGACATCCTGAAACAGCAGTTCCCACGGGACTATATGGCAAGCTGCTTCATAGAGAATCAGGGAGAAAATGCTGATGCGCTGCAGAAAGCCATCAAGAACCGTGCAGAAGAAACCGGAGTCCAGGCATCAGATGGAATCGGATACAAACAATTCTGGATGGCCGGAATCAAGAATCAGCAAAACCAGTTTACCATAACAGACATAGAACTAACAAATTCGGCGGAACTCTATGTATTTGTATTCCTGACCCAGGACGATTACGGAAAAAATACCGGAACAGAACTCGGCCTTGGACCTGGAGAGGCAGCGGTTTATGAAAGAGGAGCAGGAAAGACCGGTTCCACTGCACAATCGGGCCGGCTGATTCTGGATGACTTAAGCTGGAACATAAAAGAAACCATCAGTGATCCGGGCATCTGGAATCAGGCACTCTCCCTGACGGAAGCACACTACATGGCAGTCATCCTTCCGGATCTCGAATCCCTGCAAACCGTCCAGAACGCATACAACAAGCGCTACTCCGACACAAAAGCCGGAACAACAGGGATCACATATGAATACTATTACAATATTGAAGGAACCGAAAAAGAAGTAGAAGCGTACAACGCCAATTTAAGAGACACACTGGCAAAAGAGACAGACCGCCTTCTGGCTGTCAACAATATCCATCAGGCAAGAGCCGACTATTACACACAATACGGCACCTTCCTCTTCATCGGAATCTTCCTGTCCATCCTTTTCCTGATCGCAGCATCCATCATCATCTACTACAAACAGATCACAGAAGGAATCGACGACAGAGAACGCTACCAGATCATGAAAAAAGTCGGCATGGCCAACAACGAAATCCGGTCCACAATCCGAAGACAGATCCTCCAGGTCTTCTTCCTGCCCCTCATCATGGCAGCACTACACACTGCAGCCGCCTTCCCGGCACTCGTAGACATCATGCACGTCATGAACCTCCTAAACGAAACCCTCTTCGCACGATGCACGATAGCCGTCACAGCCATCTTCGCAGCTGCATACTTTCTCATCTACACCATCACCTCACGCACCTACTACCACATCGTACAGTAAACATTGGGGACGTGTACCGATGCATTGGTACACGTCCCCAAAAATGTTGTAAAAACAACATCGAAAAAATACGCCACCCACCGGAATCCCTTGTAAACGCTGGGAAATCCAGAATTCTGAAGCATTAGGATGTAAATTCTGATATAAGAGACAAACTGGCACGTCGTGTACCAATGAAAAAAATCTGACAATAACTCAAAAAAATAAAAAACAAGAATAAAACAATAAAAATTACAAAAGTATGAATTACAGAAATAAACAGAAATTTCAAAAAGAAGAAGAAAAAAGGAATCAAAAAGATTACAAGCAAGATAATAATATGCAACAAAAATGCAAAGAAAACTTAAAGACAACTTCATATTTTTATAAACGGGGACGTGTACCAATGCATCGGTACACGTCCCCGTTTGAAAGTTGTGCGACATGCTGAATAATTTGACATTTGGACATAGTTTTTGGTCATTTTTCCATTCATGAGGATGAATATGAAATGTATAATTACTCACGAAGAAGACGAGAGAAACAGAAAAAGAGTTTAAGTTTCGGATGGACTGGCCTTATGTTTGCGATAGGCGGATGGTGAGTATCCGGTTGCGTTGCGAAACATTTTTGAGAAGGCGAGGGAATCTTCGTAACCTACATTGTGTGCAATATCTTTGATAAAGACATCGGTGGAGGCGAGCAGGCGTTTGGCCTGATCGATCCGGTAGTTCTGAAGATATTTTTGAGGGGACATTTGTAGTTTCTTGTTAAATATGTAAAACAGATACGATCTGGTAATGCCGATGTAATCGGCGATGTCCTGTATGTGAATGTTTTTGTTGTAGTTAAAGTGGATGTACTGTAAGGCATGTTCGAAGTAGGTTTCCGGCAGATAATCATGGTGTTTTTGGGTGTAGCTGGAGTCATCGGCGTGAGAGGATGAGGTCAGCAGGGAAAAAAGGGAAAACAGCAGACTGACACGGCGGAGTTCGTTGGTGATGGTCAGTTGGTGTGTCTTTAGCATTTCGCGGACAATGTCGGCGTATGCTTCCGGATCCATGTTGCAGTCACGGATATACGGGGAGGATCCGAAGCCGGACTGTTCCATATACTGGGACGCTTTGTTTCCTAGAAAACTGATAAAAGCGTAAGTCCACGGAGTTTGACTGTCGGCATAATAGTGTGACAGAGTGTTTGGAGGAATCAGAAAGATCTGTCCCTTTTTCAAATGGTGGATCTGGTGGTCAATTTCAAAGTATCCACTTCCATCGAGGATGAAATGCATGTGATATTGTGGACGAAGCTTTGGACCCCAGGAAAAATTCGGGGCGCATTTTTGAATGCCGCATCTGGTCAGATACAGGTCATTAGTTTGATGTTCGATATGATCAAGGCACTGGAAGCCGACAATATCACGATATACATTTGTTTCCATGTGGAGTCCTCCTTTGAGAAGCAGTAAATAATTATAGCTGAATTCAGCATAAAAGTATTTTGAAAAAAAGTCAAGGTAAGGAGAATCAAAATGAAAGTTGTAAGCACTGGTAGAGCACAATTAAGCTGGTCATCCAGAGAGTTAGCTGATGGACGCAGAGTATATGATATTTCTCTGGATCAGATCCCGGCAGACGAAGATCAGACGGCGATTATCTGTGAATGGAGTTTTCCGATCCGTGATATTGTCGGGAAATGGCATCCGAACTGCCGTTATGACAGAACACTGAAGGCAGATTGGGCCCATGGAGATGTTTCTATGAGTTCAGTGTCAGCGCCGTTGATTGTGTTTTTCAGCGAGGACGGAATGAACAGCGGTACATTTGCTGTTTCTGAAGCGAAGAAGATTGTCAGAATGAATCTGGGTGTTCATGAGGAAGATGGGACAATGAGGTGTTGTGTGGAAATTCAGGTTGGCGCATCGGATGCAGATCATTATGAAGTGTCCCTTCTGACAGATTACAGAAATGTCCGGTATGAACAGGCGATTCGGGATGTGGGACTCTGGTGGGAGAAAGCGTGTGGATATCAGCCGGCGTTTGTACCGGATGATGCCAGGGAGCCGATGTATTCGTTTTGGTATTCTTATCATCAGGATATTACAGATGAAGAGATTGAGAAGGAATGTCGGAATGCAAAGGAGCTGGGATTTCGAACGGTAATTGTGGATGATGGCTGGCAGACAGATGATACGAACCGGGGTTACGGTTATTGTGGGGACTGGGAGGTCGCTGAAAAGAAAATCAAAAATATGAAACAGCATGTGGACAATGTTCACCGTCTTGGAATGAAATATCTCTTATGGTTCAGTGTTCCTTATGTAGGAATGTATTCAAAAATGTGGGATCTGTTCCACGATAAGCTGATTGCAGTCGATGAAGAACAACATACGGGAATTCTGGATATCAGGTATCCGCAAGTCCGGTCTTATTTGAAAGGAATCTATGTGAAAGCAGCACGTGAATGGGGACTGGATGGTCTGAAACTTGATTTTATCGATGAGTTTTATGAGAGAAAGGAAACTCCAAAGGCGAATAATTCAATGGATTGTGTCTGCCTTCAGACAGCTCTTGGCAAGTTGCTTGGTGAGACCATGATGGAGCTTAGGAAGATCAATGAAAATATCTTGATTGAATTCCGCCAGCGTTATATCGGACCATTTATCAAGCAATATGGAAATATGCTTCGTGTCTGTGACTGTCCGGAGTCAGGTCTTGCAAACAGAGTCGGAAGTATTGATTTGAGGCTGATGAACGCATATACAGCTGTGCATTGTGATCCGATTATCTGGAATGAGGGTGAAACACCGGAGAACGCAGCGCTTCAGATTGTAGATGTCTTATTTTCCACCATGCAGTTTTCTGTGAAGACAGCATATCTGACAGATGCACATAAAAAGATGGTATGTAATTATATGGAATTTATGCGGAAATATCAAACCTTGCTTCAGGAGAGTGCATTGACGGCAGAGGAACCGCAGAATTTATATCCGGAAGTCAGCGTAAGAGATGACCGAACGGAGATTATAGGATTGTATTCAAACGGCCGGGTAGTTACAATCGGCACACAACAGGAAAAATCAATCATCGTAAACGGGACAAAGGCAGAAGAAATGTATGTCAAAACAGGAAGAGAGACCGTTGCCACAATCGTTCAGATGGATTGTTTTGGAACTGTTGTGAAGGAAGAAACGAGAATTCTTTCCGGAATCACAAGTATTCCTTGTACTACAGCAGGCCGGATTGAAATAAAAAAAGAAAAAATGGAGGTAGTATCATGAAAAAGAGAATGAAAAGACTTGCAGCGGTTGGTTTGGTAACGGTAATGACAGGATCCATGCTTCTTGGATGTGGCGGAGGAAATGACAGTGAAAGCGACACAACAAGTGATGGAAAAGTAAAGATCCGTTTTGCAACCTGGGACGATGCATCTGTACTGGACGATCAGCAGGCATGCGTCGACAAATTTAATGAAAGCCAGGATAAAATAGAGGTAGTCCTGGAAGGATGGGGATCCGATTTTGATACGAAGATGACGGCTAGCATGGGAGCTGGAGATGCACCGGATGTGATGTATATGTGGGATTATCCGACTTATTCCGAAAGTCTGGAACCGTTGGACGAGTATATTGATGCCGAAGGCGAAGACTATAAGAACAACTTCTTTGAAGCGCTCTGGCCGTACAATTCATATAATGACCAGATTTATGGTGTTCCGGTCAGTGTGGTTACATCCTGCCTGTACTACAATAAAGATCTGTTTGACCAGGCTGGTGTGGACTATCCGACTGATGACTGGACATGGGAGGATGTGGAAAAAGCATCCAAACAGATTCAGTCCAAGCTAGATGATGTGAATGGCTTTACACTTCCGATCGGAACACTTCCATACACACTGGAAATGTATCTGTGGAGCAATGGTACTGCCTTTGTAGATGAAGATGGAAAACTGGACGGCAATATCAACAGTGACAAATCTGTAGAAGTATTCCAGATGTTCCAGGATATGGAAAAGGACGGCGTGCTGTATGCATCCGAAGAGAGCGGACAGACAGAGATGCTGGGCGGAAAGACCGCAATGTATGTGGACGGAACCTGGCCGATCAAACAGTTTGAGGAAGAAGGCCTGAATTATGGCATCGCTCAGATTCCGAAGTTTGAAGGAACAGAACATTCCGTCAGTGTCATTAATACATCCGGTATTGCAATTTCAAAAGATAGTAAGCACAAAGATGAAGCCTGGGAATTTCTGAAATATTGGACTGGTGAAGAGATGAATGTACACCGTATCGAGACAGAGCTTCCGGCATTAAAATCTGTTGTTGAGTCAGAAAATCTTAGAGAAGATCCAAATTGCGCACCATTCTATACTGCATTGGACAACTGCGCAGGCCATACTCCGGCAAGCTTTATTGCGGAAGGATGGACGGAAATTGACTCAGATGTCCAGTTGGCATTCGAAAGTATCATTAACCCAAGCAGTCTTGCGGATCCGAAGAAGGCCTTGGATGAAGTAGTGGCAAGCCACGAGTAAATACATCACATATACCGGTCTGCCGATACGGGGAAAGGACCGGAAGGAGGGGACAGGATTGTCTCCTCCATCAAAGAAGGAGAGAGTCACATGCAAAAATTCAAATGGAAGACAGTTACCCCATATCTGTTTATTCTGCCATGGATTATTGGATTTTTAGTCTTCACGCTAGGACCGCTGATTTTTTCTCTGTGTATCAGCTTTTTTGACTGGCCGGTTGTCGGAGAACGGACCTTTGTGGGGCTTGGAAATTATATAGAAATGTTTACATCAGACAAGCAGGTGTTGAAATCGCTGGGAATCAGTATCAAGTACGCGGCGATTTTCGTACCGCTCAACATCTGTATCGCCTTGTTCCTTGCCATGCTGATCAGTCAGCCGTTAAAAGGAATCAAGGTTTACAGAACGATCTTTTATATCCCGGCCGTTGTATCCGGTGTTGCCACATCTGTTCTTTGGAGCTGGGTATTAAACAGTGATTACGGTGTGTTAAATTACCTCCTTTCCCTGATCGGGATTGAGGGACCAAACTGGCTGGTGGACCCGGCATGGGCGATTTTGGCAGTTGTCCTGGTAAGTGCATTTGGAGTTGGCACCATGATGCTCGTATTCTATACGAACATTAAGGGAATTTCCGCAGATCTTTACGAGGCGGCAGCTCTGGACGGGGCAGGACCGGTCCGGCAGTTTTTCAGCATCACGCTGCCGATCATCACACCCACCTTATTATTTAATCTGATTACATCCATCATCAGTTCCTTCCAGCAGGTTACGCTTGTTATGCTGCTGACGGGAGGTGGTCCAATGAAATCTACCTATTTCTATGGGCTGATGACATACAACAATGCGTTCCGGCATCATAAGCTTGGCTACGCAAGTGCCAATGCATGGGTCATGTTTATCATTATCCTCTGTCTGACTGCGCTCGTATTCAAGTCCTCCTCCATGTGGGTTTTCTATGAAAACGAGGTAAGTTCCGGAACGAAAAAGAAGAAAAGGAGGAAAAAGTAATGAGAATGTCCAAAAAAACAAAAGTAGTACTGTATGTGATTTTGACATTAATCGCAGTTTACTTTTTGTTCCCTTTCATCTATATGTTCTTTTCCACATTTAAATCCGAGACGGAGGCAGTGGCCTACCCGCCAAGTTTCCTGCCGGATATCTGGAACTGGCAGAACTATGTGGATGCGTGGAACGCACAGCCGTTTGGCATATTTTTAAAGAACTCAGTGATTGTAACGGTAGGATCTGCAGTGGGATCCATGGTATCCGCCGCACTGGTAGCGTACGGATTTGCCAGATTCCAGTTTAAAGGGAAAAATCTTCTCTTTATGCTGCTGCTGTCTACGATGATGATTCCGTGGGATGTTACGATGATCCCACAGTACATGGAGTTTAATGCATTCGGATGGCTGAATACCCTGAAGCCGCTGATTGTTCCGTCCTGGTTCGGATCTGCCTACTACATCTTCCTGATGCGCCAGTTTTTGATGGGCGTACCGAAAGATTTCGAGGAGGCCGCGAGAATCGATGGAGCGAATGCATTTCAGATTTTCTATAAAATCTACGTTCCGATTATGAAACCGTCACTGATTCTGGTTGGTGTACTGAATATGCTCTCCGCATGGAACGATTACCTTGGACCATTGATTTTCCTGCAGGAGCGCTCCAAGTACACACTGGCGTTAGGTCTTGCATCATTTAAGGGTGTTTATTCCCAGGAGATTGTCCCGATGCTGTGTATTACTGTGATTATGATCGTACCGCCAATTTTGATCTTTTTATTTGCACAGAGATACATCATCGAAGGAACCGGGGGAGCCATTAAATGATTGAAGACAAAGGGGATCTTTTCTGGTAAAAGATTCCCTTTTTTGGTAAAATATAGAAAAATCACGAGAGAAAAAGGAGAAGGAAATGGCAGTTAAATTCCACCAGGCATCAAAAGAATTTCATCTTTATAACGGGCAAATCAGTTATATTATTCAAATTCTGGAAAATGGACAGCTAGGGCATGTATATTTTGGAAAGCATATGACGGACCGGGAGGACTTCGGTCATCTGATTGAGTATGCGGGCAGAGACATGGCGCCCTATCCGTTTGAGGGAAGGAGCAATTTTTCTCTGGAACATCTGAAGCAGGAATACCCGACGTTTGGATCCGGGGATACCAGATATCCGGCATTTGAGCTGGAAAGTGCAGATGGAAGCAGAGTCGCGGATTTTCAGTATAAAGCCCATGAAATTTATCCCGGAAAGAAGGCGCTTCCAGGGCTTCCGGCAGTCTACGTGGAAAGCGAGGAGGAAGCGGATACACTGGAAATCCTCCTGGAAGACCGGTTTTTGAAAACACAGATTATCCTGTCCTATACGATTTTCACAAACCGTCCGGTCATCACAAGACATGCCCGATTTGTGTGTGACAATGAAAGCGGGATCACGCTGCTCAACTGTATGAGCGGCTGTCTGGACCTTCCGGACAAAGAGTATGAGATGGTTGAGCTTGCCGGTACATGGAGCAGGGAGCGGCATCCGCATACGAGGGAGCTTTGTTATGGGACCCAGGGCATATACAGTATGCGCGGGTGCAGCAGCCACCAGTTCAATCCGTTTTTACTGCTGAAGAGAAAGCATGCCGATGAATTCAGCGGAGAGGTGCTTGGATTCAGCCTGGTTTACAGCGGAGACTTCCTGGCCCAGGTCGAAGTTGACAATTTCGATGTGACCAGAGTGGTCATGGGCATCCATCCAAATGAATTCCGGTGGGAGCTGCAAAAGGGAGAATCCTTCCAGACTCCGGAGATGGTCATGGTCTATTCAGCAGAGGGTATGAATGGAATGAGCCAGACGTATCATGAGCTGTACCGCACGAGACTTGCAAGAGGACGCTGGAGAGATCAGGCAAGGCCGATCCTGATTAACAACTGGGAAGCTACCTATTTTCAGTTTAATGAAGAGAAAATCCTGGATATCGCCAAAAAGGCCAAAGAGATCGGAATCGAGCTGTTCGTTCTGGATGACGGATGGTTTGGAAAACGCAACTGGGACAATGCTTCTCTGGGAGACTGGTATCCGAACCGGGAAAAGCTTCCGGAAGGAATCCGGGGGCTTGCAAGAAAAATCGAAGACCTGGGCATGAAATTCGGTCTGTGGTTTGAGCCGGAAATGACCAATAAAGACAGCGATCTGTTCCGGGCCCATCCGGACTGGATTCTCGCTGATATCCGCCGGAATTACTGTCACAGCAGAAATCAGTATGTGCTGGACTTTTCCAAGCCGGAAGTGGTGGATGAGATTCACAGACAGATGCGGGAGATTCTGAAGGATGCGCCGGTATCCTACGTCAAATGGGATATGAATCGGGCTTTTTCGGAAGTTTTCTCCAATGGAAGAGGAAAGAGTTTTCAGGGGAAGGTCCGCCACAAGTATATTCTTGGAGTGTACAGCCTTTACGAGCGGCTGATCCGGGAATTCCCGGACATTCTCTTTGAGTCCTGCGCAAGCGGAGGAGCAAGATTTGACCCAGGAATGCTTTACTACGCGCCCCAGGCATGGACCTCAGATGATACAGACGCGGTGGAGCGGATCAAAATCCAGTATGGAACATCTTATGTGTATCCCCTCAGCAGCATCGGAAGCCATGTATCCGCATCTCCAAATCATCAGGTATTCCGCAACACCTCCCTGGAGACAAGAGGGAATGTGGCGTACTTTGGAACCTTCGGATACGAGTTGGACATTACGAAGCTTCCAAAGGAAGAACTGGAACAGATGAAAGAGCAGATTGCCTTTATGAAGCAGTACCGGGATCTGATTCAGAAAGGGCTCTTCTATCGCCTGAAAAGTCCGTTTGAAGGCAACCAGTCTGCCTGGGAAGTCCTTTCTCATGACAGAACCGAAGGGCTTATGGCTTATTTCCGGATCATGCAGCCGTCTCAGGGCAAATTTGAACGGATCTATTTCCAGGGTCTGGATGAGAAAATGCTCTATTCCGTAAAAGAATGCTTCGGAGCGCAAATGGACTTCGGCGTACATTACGGGGACGAACTGATGTATGCGGGCTTAAGTGTTTCCGACTGTTCCTCCGGCCTTGCCGGGGTGGCAAGAGAGCAGCAGGGAGATTATTTCTCCAGATTGTTCCACCTGAAACAAGCAGAGGAAAACTGACAGAAAGCCAAGAAACCAAAAAAGAAAAGCAAGCCGTAAGAAACGGTTTGCTTTTTTATGTATGAGAAATTATAATAATACAGGAACATTTGAAAAGAAAGGGGAAAGACTATGCTGAAAGGAAAGACAGTGGTGCTTGCCGTGTCGGGAAGCATCGCGGCCTACAAGATCGCGTCTCTGGCCAGCGCCCTGAAAAAGCTTCAGGCGAATGTGCATGTACTGATGACCGAGAATGCGACCAGGTTTATCAATCCGATTACCTTTGAGACATTGACCGGCAATAAGTGTCTGATCGATACATTTGACCGGAATTTCCAGTACAGTGTGGAGCATGTGTCTCTGGCAAAACAGGCGGACGTGGTGATGGCAGCCCCGGCAAGCGCCAACGTAATCGGGAAAATCGCCAATGGCATTGCGGATGATATGCTGACGACGACCGTGATGGCGTGTCCGTGTAAGAAGATCATCGTTCCGGCCATGAATACGAATATGTTCCTCAATCCGATTGTCCAGGACAATCTGGACAAGCTCCGCCGCTTTGGCTATGAAGTGGTGGATCCGGCCAGCGGGTACCTGGCATGCGGCGATACGGGACAGGGCAAGATGCCGGAGCCGGAGCTGCTGCTGGAGTACATCCTGCGGGAGATCCAGTATGAGAAAGATCTTGCCGGAAAGAAGGTCCTGGTTACGGCAGGGCCAACCCAGGAGGCGATCGATCCGGTGCGGTATCTTACCAATCATTCCAGCGGAAAGATGGGATACGCCCTGGCAAAGGTCTGCATGCAAAGAGGAGCGGACGTGACACTGGTGACCGGACCTGCACAGGCGAAACAGCCGGAGTTTGTCACCATCGTTCCGGTGATTACCGCTCGTGAGATGTTTGAGGAAGTCACAGGGCGCTCAGGGGATCAGGACATCATCATCAAGGCGGCCGCAGTGGCGGATTACCGTCCAAAGTATGTCAGCAGCGAGAAAGTCAAGAAGCAGGAGGACGAGCTGTCCATTCCGATGGAGCGGACGGATGACATTCTGGGCTGGCTTGGCGAGCACAAAAAAGAGGGACAGTTCCTCTGCGGATTTTCCATGGAAACCGAACACATGCTGGAAAATTCCAGAAAAAAACTGAAAAAGAAACATCTGGATATGATCGTGGCCAACAATCTGAAGATAGAAGGAGCCGGATTTGCCGGAGATACCAATGTGGTGACCATGATTACAGACGATGAGGAAATCTCACTCGAAAAGATGACAAAAGAGGAGGCAGCCGTACACATCGTTGACCAGATCCTGCAAGAGCAGAAAAAGAAAGAAACAAAAGAATAAGGTAAGCAGAAGCTATTCTGTGCCAAACGTATTGTATCTCAGAAGAGAATGATAACAAGGAGGCAGTTATGAATCAAAGAACAGACAGTAGAAATGCAGGCGCGTCCATAAGAGTGCGCAGCATGATCCAGGTGGCATTATTCGGAGCAATTATCGTGATTTTGGCATTCACCCCTTTCCTCGGATATATCCCGCTTGGATTTACGAGAGCAACCATCATCCACATCCCGGTGATTATCGGTTCCCTTCTACTGGGGCCGAAAAAGGGAGCGGTACTTGGACTTGTTTTCGGTGTAACCAGTTTTATCAATAATACGATGAACCCGACGGTGACATCCTTTGTATTCACCCCGTTTTACAGCCTTGGAGAATTCAGCGGAGGAATCGGAAGCCTGATCATCTGTTTCATTCCGAGAATTCTGACAGGCGTTGTACCGTATTATGTGTACAAAGGCGTCACGACTCTGATCACGACTCTGACCAGAAGCCAGAAGGTCTCTTCCCTGGGGCTCATTCTGGCCGGCATGTCGGGGGCTCTGGTTAACACGCTGCTTGTGATGAACCTGATTTTCTTCTTTTTCCGGGACGCCTACGCGAAGGCAAACGGCGTGGCGGTCAATGCGGTGTACGCATTCATTTTGTCTGTGATCGGGATCAACGGGGTACCGGAAGCCATTGTGGCGGCGGTCTTTACCCTCGGAATCGGGAAGATTCTGATGAAGAAAAATATCAGAGACAGACTGGGAGTTTAGAGTATGATTTTAGCGATTGATGTAGGAAATACAAATATAGTAATCGGATGTATGGAGGGGAACCGCTGCAGCTTTATCGAGCGGCTCTCCACGGTCCGGACGAAGACGGAGCTGGAGTACGCGATTGATATTAAAAATGTTCTGGACATTTACCATATCAATCCACACGAGCTGGAGGGCGGTATCATTTCTTCCGTGGTTCCGCAGATTACCAGATCATTCTGCCTTGCGGCCGAAAAAATATTAAAGAAAGAGATCATGATTGTGGGAGCCGGAATCAAGACCGGGCTGAATATCCGAATGGACAATCCGGCGTCTCTTGGAAGTGATCTGGTGGTCAATGCAGTGGCGGGACTTCAGGAATACAAGCCGCCAATGCTGATTTTTGACATGGGAACCGCCACAACGGTCAGTGTGATCGATGAAAACCGCTGTTATCAGGGGGGCATGATCTATCCGGGAATCGGGGTGTCTCTGGATTCTCTGACAGCAAGGGCGGCACAGCTTTCCGGCATCAGCCTGGAAGTGCCGGAGCACCTGATTGGGAAAAATACGATCGAATGTATGAAGAGCGGCATTATTTACAGCAGTGCCGCGGCCATTGACGGAATCATTGACCGGATGAAAGAAGAGCTGGGATCTGAGGTGACGGTGATCGCTACCGGCGGACTCGCCAGGAAGATCGTGCCTCATTGCAGAAGAGACGTGATTCTGGATGATGATCTGCTGTTGAAAGGACTTTCCATTTTGTATCAGAAAAATAAAAAATAAACACGCAGTGCCGCGGCCATGAAAGAGGCCGCGGCAGTATTCTGAACGGGGATATTACCAAAGAGGGGGCGCAGACTTTGAAAAAGAGCAAATATGAAATTGACATGTGCAATGGTACGATTATGGATAAGCTGGTGACCTTTGCTTTCCCGCTGATGCTGACCAGTATTCTCCAGCTCATGTTCAATGCGGTCGATATCATTGTAGTAGGAAGATTCAGCGGAAGCCAGGCTCTGGCCGCGGTAGGATCCACCTCCGCGCTGATCAACATTTTTACCAACCTGTTTATCGGAATCTCGCTGGGAGCCAACGTACTGGCAGCCCGGTACTATGCGGCAGGCAAGGACCGGGAAATGTCCGAAGCGGTACACACGGCCATCACGCTGGCACTGATCAGCGGGATCGTGATGGCATTTGTGGGAGTGGCGGCTTCCAGGCTGGCGCTGTCTCTTATGGGAACGCCGGATGATGTGATTGATCAGTCCGTTTTGTACATGCGGATTTACTTCATGGGAATGCCGTTTTTCATGCTTTACAATTACGGCGCCTCTATTTTACGTGCAGTAGGGGACACCCGGAGGCCTTTGTACTTCCTGATTGCGGCGGGGCTGGCCAATGTGGTGCTGGATCTTTTGCTGGTCATTGTGATTCCGCTGGATGTAGCAGGAGTCGCCATCGGTACGGTGGCTTCCCAGATGATTTCCTGCATTCTGGTTATCCGCTGCCTGTACCGGTCGGAAGGGAGCTATCAGCTGCGGATTTCCAGACTGACGGTGAAAAAAGAACATCTCGTGCGGATCCTTCAGGTAGGCATCCCGGCCGGAATCCAGAGTACGGTCATCAACTTTTCCAATGCCCTGCTGCAGTCATCGGTCAATTCCTTTGGCTCTACAGCCATGGCAGGGTACACGGCGGCGAACAACATCATCGGATTTCTGTATGCGGCCGTCAATGCAGTCACCCAGGCATGTATGAGTTTTACGAGCCAGAATTACAGTGTGGGAAAGCAAAAACGAATGGACCGGGTCCTTCTGGACTGCATTATTTTGACAGTCAGTGTATCGGCGGTCATGGGAATCGGCGCCTACGTCTTTGGAGGACAGCTTCTGAAGATCTATACGACAGAGCCGGAGGTCATCCGGTGCGGACTGGAAGTGCTGTCTATCACGACGGTACCGTATTTCCTCTGCGGAATCATGGATCTCTTTCCAGGAGCCCTGCGGGGAATGGGACATTCGGCGGTGCCGATGATTCTTTCCGTCATCGGAACCGTGGGAACACGAATTGTATGGATTTATCTTTTCTTCCCGCACCACAGATCCCTGTATTTCCTCTTCATTTCCTATCCGGGATCCTGGATCCTGACCATTATCATGCAGGCAGTCTGCTTTTATTTTGTACGGAAACAGTGTAAAGTGGAAATGCATTTAAACAGTGCGGAAAGAGCATAAAGAAAACGAGGAAACCGGTGTATTGGCCGGTCTCCTCGTTTTTTTAACGGGAAGAAACATATTCATTTGTATTCTGATAGGTCCGGAAAATATGGCGCAGCATCAGGATTGCACAGATACACAGAATGAATTCCGCGGTACACTGTGCGTAAGCCAGTCCATAGAGCGGGAAAATCATATTCAGGATCAGAAGTGCCGGGATCTCCAGAATCAGCTTCCGCATGACTGCAAAGAGCAGGGCATATCTTCCAAAGCCCAGCGCCTGGAAAACGCCCACTGCCAGAAAGTCCACACTGATAAAACAGATGCCGAGGCCAAATCCATGGAGGAACCGGGTTCCGTAGGCGACGATGGTTTCGTTGCTCATGAACAGACCGATCAGTCTTGCCGCATTGATATAGTACAGGATGGTGACCACTGCAAGAATCGGAACAATCAACTTCAGCGCAAAGAGAATGGTATCCTTCATCCTTCTCCGGTTGCCGGATGCAAAGTTGTAGCTGACAAGAGGCATGATGCCCTGGGAGAATCCAAGGGCCACCTGCATCGGCACCATGTAAATCTTATAGGCGATTCCCATGGCGGCTACCGCATCCGCACCATAGGCGGAAGTAAAATTGTTCAG
>CAJFMZ010000003.1 GCA_904393575.1 uncultured Sellimonas sp.
ACCACATAATTGATATTATGTGGTTGTTTGTATTACAGGAAATGGGGATGAGGATATATGGAGAGGGGAATGTCCATCCTAAAACAGAAAGACATAGTAGTCGTGCCAACGAAAGTCATGTTTCAAGATCACGGGATTCTGTTCACATCCGAAGAAGGCCCTTCCGGCAGCCTGGATGAGGACAGGATCTTATTGGCGTGTCTGGAAAAAGAAGAAAAAGGAAGGAAAACACCTGTTAGAGTTCCGGTGGAAGATGTTTCCCAGGAGACAGAAGGACGAATTTTCCTCGGAACCATTTACGGCACCCAATGTGAGATCCGGACAGACCAGATCAAGATGACGGCAGGAAAACTTCTAATGGAAATCGTCCGTCATTATCCCTGGCTCTGGGTCGGAGATCATGAGTGCCTGGATTCCAAAGATCCGGGGAAATGGCGCAGGCTGCAGGAAATGGTAGAGCAGATGCGTGCCTGCAGCATCCTGTTTGGATAGAAAGAAAAGGTTTTTATATCAAGAAAAGAAGAGAAAGGGGAGGACATCAAAACGCGATGAGACAGAACATAGAAAGAAGAAGGAAAGAAAGCAGGAGGAGGAGACCATGAAAAGTAAAAGAAGGAAGAGAATCATAGCAGTCATGCTTTGCATGGTTTTGGCATTCAGTACGGGGATCTCCACGATCGCAGAGGCAGAACCGGAAGCAACACCGGCGACAGTCGCAGCAGAGCCGGAAACAAAGGAAGCGGCGGTACAGTCGGCAGAGGCGGATGCACAGACGCAGGAAACACAGATACAACAGGAAACAACGTCAGAACCACAGACTCAGGAGGAGCCTCAGACTGCTGAAGAAAGCGGGCAGACAGAAACTGTACAGGCGGAGCAGAAACAGCAGAAAGCCCAGACGGAAGATGCGACTCGGACAGAAGAAGTACAGACGCAGGAAGAAACGGCTGGACAGGAGACGGAAACTCAGGGAAAAACAGCTGCGGAGACGAAAGAAGCGTCTGAGGAGCAGGGCGAAGAAACTGCAGATGGGGAAGAAGAAACAGAGGGCTCTCCTACATTTTCTACGTCTGTTGAAGCAGAGGATAAAAGTGCGACAGTACATATCAGTGCTGAAGAAGGAGTGTTCCCAGAAGGTACAACCGTTGTTGCAAAAAGAATTGACAGCTCTAATGCGGAGTATGGTCAGGTAGAAAAAAGCCTGGAAAATGAGACTGCAAAGAGTAACAAAGATGTCCTTGATTTTGTGGCTTATGATATTACATTCCGCGATGCAGAAGGTAACGAGATTGAGCCGGAAGGAGAAGTTCAGGTTTCTCTGGACTTCCATGATATGGAACTGGGAGGGACATCGAAAGAAGACAGTACAGTGAGTGTGATCCATATTAAGGATGATTTCAGTACGGAGACTGTCCAGAGTGACGTCGATCTTACAGGTGACCAGCTTAAGCAGGTAGAGTTTAAAGCGGATGAATTTTCTATTTATGCAGTGACGGCAGGAGGAATAGTAGAAACATATAGCAACGAAATTCAAGCAGGAGACTATGTAAGCATTGAATTTTGGGATAAAGAAACGAAGGAAGGAACCCAAGAAATTAAATTTAGGAAGACTAATCAGTTAGCTCAAAATGACAGGGGGGTGCATATCCGAGTATATATTGATGATAACAGTGTGCTTGATGAAAAGTATGAGATAACGGAGCCGGAAAGTAGTGCGTTTGAAAATGGTCAAATTAATATGCAAACAACGGTACGTCCTGGAGAAAATTACTGGCTTAAACAAGCGTGCACATGGCAAAAGGCGAATGAAGACACAACTTCAACTTTTGGAGGTAGCGGCAGTACCGGACCTAATAAGGCAGGAAATGCGGGAGAATGGAATGTTTTGACAATTTATCTTACTGCAAAGAAGCCAAATAAATCATGTACTCAGGAGGGTCAAGGGGAAAATGGAACCAAAGATATTTTAGTCGATTTATATAACTATAATACTGACAATTATAATAATTACGTTGGTTTGAATAGAAATAGCCTTTTATTAAGAAGTGCATGGGGAAATTATAAAGCAGATAATTATAAATTTGATGCGGGTGCTTGGAATATATCATGTGGAAAAACGGGAATATATTATGGGTTGGCATCAATGCAAAACGGGAATATAAACTTTACTCAAAACGCAGCATTTTTTGATACAGCATTTGATACTGCAAACAATAGTCAAAATATAGGTACGAAATATCCGGATGTCAAATTTAAATTCCTCTATGATGAGTCGACTAATGAGTACTCATATAATAGTGGAAGCAATCATGTGCATTTTGAGGAGTCAACGAATACGATTACACAATATAGCAATGCAGGGCCAAATACATTGTCCGATGGGACGGATTTTCAGAAAAGTGGATTTTTTCCATTTACTGATGAAAATGATAATATGACGGACTATGGCTTTGGCATGAGGATGGATGTCGATTTTCTGTTAACTAGCAATGGCACATTAGATGGAAAAGAGAATGGAACTCCAATGACCTTTCACTTTTCAGGTGATGATGATGTATGGGTATTCATTGATGGGAAATTAGTTCTTGATTTGGGTGGTTTACATTCAAGAAGAGGAGGAACTATTAATTTCAAAACGGGAGAAGTATCCTATGATAAGGTTACAAATGACCAGGGAACGGAAGTGGAACCAACTGCGGTGGAGGGCGGTGGACAACGTCCAGATACAGACTTTTTAACAAAGTTACAACCTGGTACACATAAGCTTACAATGTACTATCTTGAACGAGGCGGAAATGATTCAAATTGTGAGATTAAGTTTAATCTTTTAGTAGTAAATAGAAAAGGCTCATTAGATTTTCAAAAGCAAGACGAGGAAGAAGCGCCGCTTAAAGGTGCAGTATTTGGATTGTATGAAACAAAGGAGATTACTGAGGAGACTATTCCGTATTTGACTGCTATTTCAGATGATAAGGGTAATGTATCCTTCGACATTAGTGATTTAGAAACAACGAAAACTTATTATCTAAAAGAGATTTCAGCACCATTTGGGTATGTGACAGATGACAAGGTATACTCTGTGACAATTACTGAAGAAAAAAAGGATAGTACAAATATAAAAGTTATCGGTACCATTAAGGACATGCAAAATGGAAAGGTTATAAATGAAAAATATGTTTCAACGGGTGGGACAACTAGCGTTTCTGTTCAGAAAGAATGGGTAGATGGCTTGGTAAGAAAACCGGTATCAGTTTCTCTGTGGGCAAATGGAGAAAAAATAGAAGGTGAACAGTATACGGTTGAATTAAATGATAACAATAACTGGAAACATATTTGGCCCAACCTTCCGGGAGATACGTTCTATGAAGTAAAAGAAAATAATATTTCAGATGGAGTGGAAGTTACAACGGATGTGAGCGTGAATTATACAGTTGCTGGCGAGCCATATAGAATAACGCCATGTAATAACTTTGAATACGCTACGGATGAGAATACAGTTGTTATTATTTTCAAAAATAGTGAATATCATATTTGGACACCTGTAGAAATTTTGGATAAAACAAATTTTTATACAGTCCTTAACTCTATAAAAGGCAGTTCGGGACCAAAGATAACTGAGAAGAATACTAAATTTTATACAGGTAATAACGTCCAAGCGGGTTTTATGAATGATAATGATATTCAATTTTTCTATAATGAGGGGAAAATTAAGGTTGAATATGTTGCATCTAATGCTTGGTCATGGTTCTGTATTGGAAATTACAACATGGATGCAAATATTATATTGACTAATGGAATTGATGAAGATGCAACGATTGATATTCCAGTGACCAAGATCTGGAAAGGGGATACATTACAATATTCGTTTGACACTGTAACGGTTCAGTTATATCAAAATGGCAAAGCCTCTAATGATCCAGTTCAGATCAAAGAATCAGAAGATTGGAAATATACATTTACAAATCTTCCATACTGGTATAAAGATCAACAAGGTAGCTATAAGGCGTACGAATATACTGTTGAAGAAACAAAGGTTGGCAGCTTTTTTGTGGAAAACTGTAAAGACTGGCTTTTTACCGAGATATCAGGTAGTGCAGAAGAGGGATTTATCATTACAAATAACATACCAAAATTGTGGAACATTGAAAAGGTCAGCAGTACGAACCATGACTTGCGATTAGAGGGAGCAAAATTTACTCTTACTTCGCAGGAAACAGGAGGAAAAGATTACTATGGTTTGTCTGGGAAAGACGGAATAATAAGATGGTGGGAAACTGAAAGTGACATAGGAAATATGGAAAAAGCACTTTCGTTTGTTCCAGATGGTACGTATGTTTTAACAGAAACAAAAGCTCCTGAGGGATATCAGAAAAATGATACGACATGGACGATTATAATTAAAGATTTAGAGATTCAAAGTATCACAGCTAGTGATGGAAAAGCCATTAATTCAGGAGCATCTAACAGAGCGCAAAGTTCAAAAGATGTATATTTATATGAAAATGAACCACTGTATGAACTCCCATCAGCTGGCGGTCCAGGCATCTTTCTGTATACAATCGGTGGAGTACTGCTATTAATGGCAGGATCACTGATTCTATATAATATGAAACGCGGGGAGGTGCTGAAAAAGTAGGAGTATAGATAATTTATCAGCAAATCCACAAAGCAGAAGAGAACGACTGAAATAATGAGCATGCTGAAAGAATCGAGAAATTAGGAGTAAAAGAAAAGGAGAGAATTATGAGGAAATTAAGAAAAGCAATGGCCTTGTTATTAACACTGGCTATGATAATGGGATTATCAATGACGACTTTTGCAGCACCAGATTCTGACCCCACTACTAGCAATATTACAGTCAATGGTTTAGCAGCAGAAGATAAAGATACGACTGTTAATTTATATGCGGCAGTTACCTGGGATAAGCCAAACAGTACATGGGTGGTTGCGAATTGGGCAAAAAACTATATTAATACTGCTCAGAATCCATATACAATTACCAATGCGGAAGGTCTTGTTGACGCAGTATCAGGTGATCCTACTTACACAACAACCTTATCACAAGGAAATAGTTCAGTTACATTTGAAAACATTCCGGTTGGAGCTTATGTAATTACGGCGAGTGGTGAGAAAGCTTCCTATGCGCCGATGGTAGCAGAAACCTATGATGAAGATGAAACTTACATGAAAGCCGAAGACGTAACGGTAACGGCGAAAACAGATGGATATGATCTGACCAAAGAGCAGATAGATGATAATTTTATTGCCAGAGGCGAAACAGTAACATTTAAAATTACCACGACATTCCCAAGTTTTCCGGATCCTAATTCGTCTGATAATACTTACAAAATTGTAGATACTCCAGAAGGTTTAGACATTCAAGGAGTAACCTCCATTTTGATTGGCGGTCAGGATGCTACTGTGCAGGGAAGTTATGATCAGAGTAAAGAGAATTATACAATTGATTTGAGCAGTAATATTGGAACTATGAATGAAAATGCAGGTAAAACCGTTGTTGTTACATATGAAGCGAAAGTGACAGCGGATAATGGGTATAGCAACACGGCCAATGCTTTCAGAAATGATCAGAATCTGGGAACAGATAGCGAAAAAGGGTATACTGGCGATGTGAAAATCACAAAATATGAAGAAGATGGAAATACAGTTTTGAGTGGAGCAGAATTCAAGGTTTACCATGCTACTAAGACCGAAGCAACAGAAGGAAATGTGGAAGCTCTTTATTTCGTGTTAGACAAGACAGGAGTTTATTATCTTGCTGAATCAACTGAAGAGGGAGCAACTCAGAATATTGTAGCAACGAATGGAAGCGTACAAGTGAAAGGTTTGGAAGAAGGAAACTATTGGATTGAAGAGACAAAAGCACCAGATGGATACTCTATAAATAATGATGGTGTGTCGGTTCAGATTGATGCGAATGAGAAAGAAAATGTACATATTGAAAAATTTTTGACAGATACCAAACTCGCAGCGCTTCCATCAACCGGTGGCATCGGTACTACCATCTTCACCATCGGCGGCTGTGTCATCATGATCACTGCTGCTGGCCTGTACTTCGCAAGCCGCAGAAAACACGGTGAAAACTAAATTTTCGTTTTGATTCCTGACTGCTGACAGCAGAGCAATCAAACGTCTAAAACTGTACTACATACGGCAGAAGACCGGAAGCGGGAAATCCTTTCCCGCTCCGGGAGACCTGCCGGATACATGCTTCTTTTTAGAGAAGAAGAAAGAAGAAAACGAAACTACAACAACAAGGAGAGCCCGGATGAAACGAAAACGACTGATTTTAACAATAACAATGATAATTCTTTTCCTGGCTGGTCTGTCCTTGCTGCTGTATCCTTTTGTGGCAAACCAGTGGAACAATTACCGGCAGCAGAGACTGATCCAGAGTTATCAGGAGACAGTCTCGCAAAAAGAAGAGGATGGAGAGATCGACTACGATGCAGAGTGGGAGAGAGCGAGGGCTTACAATGAAGCCCTGCTTCCGTCCATCCTCCCGGATTCCTTTGCGGTAGCGGAAGCTTCCGAGGAACCGGATGAGGAATACATGTCCTGTCTGAATATTGCAGGAGATGGAATGATGGGGACAGTAGAGATCCCAAAGATTGATGTGAATCTTCCGATTTATCATACCACTTCCGAGGAAGTGCTGGAAAAGGCGGCAGGACATCTGGAGGGGAGTTCTCTTCCGGTAGGTGGGGAGAGTACCCACGCCGTAATTTCCGCCCACCGGGGGCTGCCAAGTGCATCTCTGTTTACGGATCTGGACCAGTTGGAGGAAGGGGATCATTTCCTGATTCATGTGCTGGATGACACCCTCTGTTATGAGGTGGACCAGATTTCCGTGGTGGAACCAAAGGATACGGACGGCCTAGCTGTGGAGGATGGAAAGGATCTGGTGACACTTTTGACCTGTACACCGTATGGTGTCAACAGCCAGAGACTTTTGGTGCGCGGCCACCGGGTACCATATGTGCCGGAAGAGGTAGAAGGGGAACAGGCAAATGCCCTTTTTGGAACCAGTTTACATACCAACTATCTGCTCTGGGTAGTGGCAGGGCTTCTGGTGACGGCTGCTTTCATTGGATACCTGGCCTACAGGGATCGAAAGAAGAAGGGCGGTGGAGACGCAGCATCTACGTCCGGAACGCCAAAGAAAAGAAGAAGCCGCAGGAGGAGGGAATAACCGATGAAGAAAAAGATTCCCGGCATCCTCTTCGGACTGATGTTTTTGATTGGATTTGGCATCCTGGTCTACCCCACAGTAGCGGACCAGTGGAATACCTATCGACAGAACCGGCTTATTTCTTCCTATGAAAATACGGTGGAAAAGATGGAGCCGGAGGACTTTACAAGAGAATGGGAAGCAGCCCGAAACTTCAATGCCACGATTCCACAGAATAATATTTATGGTGATGTGTTTGGGGAAGATGGGGAAGAAACGGAAAATACAGCCTACTGGCAGGTATTAAATATTGCGGGAGACGGAGTGATGGGGTATCTCTCCATCCCGAAAATCGATGTGAAGCTGTCCATTTATCATGGAACCTCCGATGAGGTCCTGCAGACGGGCATCGGACATCTGGATGGGACGGCCCTTCCGATCGGAGGGGAGAGCACTCACAGCGTACTGGCTGCTCACCGGGGACTGCCAAGTGCAAGGCTCTTTACAGATGTGGACCAGTTACAGGAGGGAGATCGGTTTTATATTCATGTGCTGGATGAAGTGCTGGCATATCAGGTGGATCAGATTCTGGACATGGTAGACAAAGATGATCATGAAACACTGGAGAAGGCGCTTCAGACAGAAGAAGGAAAAGACTATGTGACCTTATTTACCTGTACTCCATACGGCGTCAATTCTCACCGGCTGTTAGTCCGGGGCGTGAGAGTGCCGTACAACGGGGAGGAAGATGTGAAACCTACGGCAGCAGAATCCATGCTGCAGTCCATACAGGATTACTATATGTTATATCTGCTTCTGGGGCTTGCGGTGACCTTCCTTGTTATCCTGCTTTTGCGGTTTTTGATGAAACCGAAACGGCAGGGAAAGGAAAAGAAGCAGGAGTAACCGGATCAGAGCAAAGTAAGAAGAGATCAGAGGAGGGTAACGATTGAAGATGAGAAAACGAATCAGACAGGGAGGAGCAGTCGTGCTGGCTCTGGCGCTGGCATGGCAGACAGGGCTGGTTTCCCACGTTACGGCGGCAACGGCAGTTGAGACCGGCCGGAAATGTTCGGTGACGGTGGAGCTGGATGGCACCAGTGAAGAGCTGAAAAGCTTATCCATTCCGGTAAAGCTGTACCGTGTGGCGGAGGTCAGCGAAAGTGGAACGTATACGATGCTGCCGGGTTATGAGAGCCTGAAGCTTTCGGAGGCGGACAGTGACATGACTGCTCAGGAATGGGAAGAAAAGGCGAAAGAGGCATCCGGTCTTGTCAAGGAGCAGACGCCGGTAGCGGATGCCGGGCTTACCGTAACCGGAGGCGCCGGGACAGCGGATGGCCTGACAATGGGAATGTATCTGGTGGAAGCAGAAGAAGTAGAGTCTCCGGAATATACCTACACCTTCAGCCCGTTTTTGTTATCCCTGCCAAACAATTACTATGGATCCGGCGGATCGGATGACTGGGTATATGACGTGACCACCGGACTGAAGCCGGAGCAGGAAGAGCGGATGGGGGATCTGGAGATTGAGAAGACGTTGACGTCCTATAATGCGACAGTCGGCGGAGCGACCTTTGTCTTTTCCGTGGAAGCGGTGAAAGAGGAGGAAGTGGTATACAGCGATGTAGTTTCCATGTCCTTTGACCAGGCGGGAACCAGGCAGGTGCTGGTGGAAGACATACCGGCGGGTTCTGAAGTGACAGTAACCGAGGTCTACAGCGGATCCAGTTACGAAAATACCGGTGCGGCCGCGCAGACAGTGGAAATTCTGGCGGATGGAACCAGTGGTTCTCCGGTACAGGTTTCCTTTACCAATGCATATGACCATGGCTTCAACGGCGGATCCGGTGTAGTAAACCATTTTGGCTATACGGAAGCGGAAGGTACACAGGATGCCGGACAGAGCGGTGAAGGTACCTGGGAATGGAACCAGCTTCGTGATAATACGGCTGTAGAGGAATAAAGGGGGAGACGAGATGAAAACAGGATGGAGCAAGAAGACCATCGGTCTGGCTGCCGCAGCCTGCATTTTTGCAGCAGCAGTTTCGGCAGGCGGGGTCATGGCATATTTCACAACCTATGCCGAAGCGCAGGGGAGCGTCAGCTTGAGCCTCGGCATGACTACGACCGTTCCGAAAGAGGAGGTTTCAAACTGGACTAAACATGTCCGGATTGAGAATACCGGGGACTATGACTGCTATGTGCGGGTACGGGTTTTTGCGGGAAGCCAGCTGGCGGACCGGCTAACCTTTTCCGATGAGAGCGGGAAGTGGACGCCGGGTGCAGACGGATATGATTACTACAGCGGAATTGTAGCGCCGGGGGCATCTACAGAGGAGATGCAGATCAAGATTGACAGTACCGGACTGAAGCAGGATTTTAATGTCATTGTAGTGCAGGAATGTACACCGGTTCTCTATGATGCGGACGGAAATCCTTATGCGGACTGGAATGCAGTGGCGGATTCCACGGAATCGTCCTATACACAGGATGACGGGGAGGTGTCTGAATCATGAGAAAGAACACACACAAAGGGAAAGGAAGATTTCCGGCGGTGCCGGCAGTTCTTCTTGGAGTGTCTGCGCTGCTGCTGATCGGCAGTACAGTAGGCAGCACCCGCGCGGCATTAACCTATTATAGTGAAAATTATGAGGCGCAGATCCAGGTATCCCGGATCGGTGTGACATTAGAGGAAAACGGAGAACCGGTCAGCAGCCGGGACTTTACAGAAGACAGTCAGTGGAGCGAGACGAAAGGAACCCTTTTGGAGCATTTGCTTAAAAAAGGGGAGACGCTCCAGCCTGGGAAACGTTACGAAGAAGCGTTAGCTGTCAGCAACAGCGGTTCCATCGATTCCTTTGTCCGGGTAGTATTAAAGAAAAGCTGGGTCAATCCGGAAGGACAGAAGGATACCGCTCTTTCTCCGGATCTGATTGACCTGAATCTGACAGAGGGAAGTGGCTGGGTAATCGATGAGGAGGCCTCTACTGCGGAGCGGACCATATTGTATTATACAAAGGCACTTGCGCCGGGAGAGCGTACACCGGCCCTTTCTGACAGCCTTCGGATCGATCCTGCGGTGATGACGAAAGTGACCGAGACGGTTACCGAAGAGGAGAATGGATACAAGACGATTGAGACGACCTACGACTATGACGGCTATCAGTTCCAGATTGAGGCGGAAGCTGATGCGGTGCAGACACACAGTGCTGCTGAGGCCATCAAGAGCGCGTGGGGCGTGGATGTGGCAGTGACCGGGGATGGAACCGGCATCAGCCTGGAATAGAGGGGGTACAAAAACATGAAAAAGAAAGTGTGCAGTCTGCTGCTGGTTTCTCTGTGCAGCGCAGCCCTGGCAGTTCCGGCCTGGTGTCCGGGAACGGTTCATGCGGAAGAGCTGACAGGAAGCCGGGACTGGCTGGTAGAGTTTGACGGGGAGGAGATGCAGAGTAATTTCAGCTCCCAGGAAATGGCGGAGGAGATCTATGGAATTCTTCCGGGAGACACCATGGATCTGCAGGTGTCCATCCGAAATTCCGGGAAGGATGCCATGGACTGGTATCTTTCCAATGAGATTTTAAAGAGCCTGGAGGAAGGAAGCCAGGCGGAAGGAGGAGCCTATACCTATCGTCTGGCCTATACAGACGGGGCAGGAGAGGAGACGCTCCTTTACGACAGCAGTACGGTAGGAGGAGAGGGAAGCTCCCAGGCAGGGGAAGGACTTCATCAGGCTACCAACGCGCTGGAAGACTTTCTGTATCTGGACCAGTTGGATACAGGAGAGGGAGGAACTGTAAACTTACAGGTAACTCTGGATGGCGAGACCCAGGGGAACAGTTATCAGAATACACTGGCCGCTCTTCAGATGAATTTTGCCGCTGAGACTGCGGCGCCGGCAACCGTTACCGAGCAGGGGGAAGATAAGACGATCGAAAAGACCCAGCAGGGAGAGGATACGGTGACGACAGTCTATCAGACACAGAGCAAGACGCCAAAGACCGGCGATACGGCACCGATTTTGCTGTTGAGTGCCCTTGCATTGGTCAGCGGAGTAGTGCTGATTGTGATTGCGGTGATTTATCTGAAAAGACACCGCCAGGAAGGAGGGGCATAAATCATGAGAAAGATCAGAAAAATGATGCAGACGCTGCTTGCGGCGGCGGCCCTTCTGGGAATGACGGCACTTCCGGTATCTGCAACGGACAGTTATACCTATACGGTGACCTTTTATGCTGGAAACCAGGGGACTTTTGCCAGTGCTTCCGGCCTGACTGTGACGGGAAGAGGACAGGCAACTGTGCAGAATAACGGAGCAAGGATCACTGTCAGTGGCCTGCAGGCAGGAGATATGGTTTCCTTTGATACCCAGCAGGGCGCCATCAGGCCTGGAGATGATGGCCGGTATTATGTGCAGGGGATCCGCCCAAGTGCACGGGACAATGATCAGGCAAGTCTTTCTGCCTCGGCATTTCGAGTGACAGAGGATGCGGACTACGTGGTGGCCTATGGCATCAAAGGAAATCAGGTGGCTTACACCGTCAATTATGAGGATGGAGAGGGCAGAACGCTGGCGCCATCCCGGACCTACTATGGCAATGTGGGAGACAAGCCGGTGGTAGCATATCTGTATATTGAAAACTATCTGCCGGAAGCGCTGGCGCTGACGAAAACCTTGTCGGCAGATGCATCTGAAAATGTGTTTACCTTTGTATATGAAAGTGCAGAACCTGACGTGATCTATGAACCGGGCGAGACTGTGACGATCACTACTGTGATCCCTGGAACCAATACAGTTCAGACGATCCAGGTGCCGGCTCAGGCGGCTGGCATGGCGGCCGGGACGACAGCAGGAGGCGCCGGAACAGGAACAGATGGAACAACAGGAAGGACAACAGCGGGCAGTGGTACGGCAGCGGGAGGAAACACAGCCGGCCAGACGACAGCGGGAGGCGCTGGAACGGATGCAGGTACAGCAGGAACCGGAGAAGGAACCGATCAGAATGGAACAGGCGGAGAAGGGGAAACCCAGGAAGGAGAAACCATCAATCCGGATGAGACTCTGCAGGGCGTTGTGGATCTGGATGAGGGAGAGACGCCCAAAGGGGATGGCTCTGATGCAGTGAAAGAGACCGGAAAGAAGAGTCTGCCTCTGGCAGCCGGAATCGGAATCGGCGCGGCCGGACTTGTGGCTCTTTGTATCATTCTTGCCTTGATCCGGAAGTTCCGCAGATAGACAGCGAAAGGATACACAGCATTGAAACGAAATAAGAATAAGACGAAAAGAAACCCAGTGGCTGCAGTATGCAGTACACTGGGTACTGTTTTCCTGATTGTTCTGGTAGCCGTTCTGGCTCCGGCAGTCGTTCCCCGTGCATTTGGATTTCAGGTCTATGAGGTGATCAGCGGGAGTATGGCTCCGGACATCCCTACCGGCAGCCTGGTCTATGTTCAGCGGGCGGAGCCGGAACAGATTCAGGAAGGAGATGTGATCGCTTTCGATGGGGGAGGCGGCGCACTCATTACTCACCGGGTGGTGGAGAACCGGACTTTGATGGGCGAATTCGTGACAAAAGGCGATGCCAATGACAGGCAGGATCCCAATCCTGCTCCATATGATCAACTGAAGGGAAAGGTAGTCGGATCCATTCCCTGGCTTGGATGGATCGCGGGACTGCTCTCCAGGTCAACAGGGAAATGGATCGCAGCAGGCATGATTGCAGGAGCGGTACTGCTTCATGTGGCTGCTGCCATCCTGGAGTCTCAAAGGAAGTAGGCACATTTTCCTTATGGGGCAGAGACGTACCGCTGTAGATAGACTTTGTGGTCAAGTCCGTATCCGGGAGGTCAAATCTACGGTCTTTTTTTGAGAATCCTGCAAATGAATCGTAGAGAGGAGCAACCTGCCAAAATCGTCTGATATCTCTTGCCTTTTACAGAAGAATATTATAGAATAATTCTGTGAGTTACTATGCTGAAGTGATTCGGCGAAAGGAGTTATAGCAATGGGATATGAAAAGTTGAATGAGAAGATGATGGAGCTCAAAGATGAGATCTTTGCTTCCATCAAAGAGAGCGTTGCAATCGAAAGTGTCAAGGGCGCTCCGGAAGAGGACGCACCGTATGGAAGAGGGCCGAAGGAAGCTCTGGACCACGCACTGGCACTTGGCGAAAAGCTTGGATTTAAGACAGGCAATCTTGACAACAAGGTTGGCTGGATCGAATATGGAGATGGAGAAGAGATGGCAGCTGTCCTTGGACATCTGGATGTGGTTCCGCTGGGAGAGGGATGGAAGTATCCTCCGCTTGCCTGCGAGATTCACGATGGAAAGATGTACGGACGCGGGGTGCTGGATGACAAGGGACCGGTGATCGGAGCGATCTACGCACTGAAGGCAATCCGGGATCTGGGACTGCCGATCGACAGAAGGATCCGTGTCATTTTTGGAACCGATGAGGAGAATGGATCTTCCTGCGTACAGCACTATAATGAAGCAGGCGGAGAGCAGCCGACGATCGGATTTACACCGGACGGCCAGTTCCCGGTCATCTTCTGTGAGAAAGGCCAGTCTTTCTGGGAAGTGACAAAGAAAGTAGAGAATCCGTCCAGGATCAAAGTTCTCTCCATCGAAGGCGGTACCGCAAAGAACGTGGTAACACCGAAATGTACGATGGTTGTGGAGGGCGATATTGACGTCAAAGAAGGAGACGGCATCACCGTCACAAAAGCAGATGGAAAGACTACGGTTGTGGCAGAGGGCCAGGGCGCTCACGGAAGTACGCCTGAGAAAGGTGTCAATGCGGCAGTGAAACTTTTCGAAGCAGTAAAAGACGCGGGAATCGGCGGAGATGTGGAAGACATGATCCGCTTCATCCTGGAAAAGATTGGAACAGAGACAAACGGCAAGTCTCTGGATATCTGCTGGACAGATGAAGAGACCGGAGAGACGACCGTAAACCTTGGCGTTGTAAAATGCACGGATCAGGAGCTGTTCTTTACACTGGATATCCGCTATCCGAAGAACGGAGACCGTGACACGCTGGTTGCCAATGTCAAGAAGCACGCAGAGGAGTATGGACTGACGGCAGAAGTAGAGTCCGAAGGAAAGCTCTTATATGTACCGAAAGATTCCGAGCTCATTCAGAAGCTGATGAATGTATACAAAGAAGAGACCGGAAGAGACGAGCAGCCGATCGCCATCGGAGGCGGTACATACGCAAAGGCATTCAACAACATGGTTGCGTTCGGACCGACCTTCCCGGACGAGCCGGATATCATCCATCAGCCGAACGAATGCGGCGACGTCAACAAGATGATGCTGTCCTACCAGATTCTGGCGGCGGCAATGTACGAAATCGCAAGAAAATAAAAGGAAAAACAGAACAGGAAAAGTCCAGAAGGATTCCGGAAAAAGCCCGGAATCCTTTTTTTCTGCGGGAAAATGCAGCATCCTCTTGCCGGATAAAATAGGATATGTTACATTGGGCTTACAACACTTTTGGATGAGGGAGGTTATGAAGTGAAACTGATTTTGGAGTATCTGAAAAGATACAAATTCTGGTTTGTCCTGAATGTGATTTCTGTCTTTGGATTTGCTCTGGTGGAACTGGGGATTCCGACGATCATCTCCTATATGATTGACCAGGGCGTTATGAACGAGGACAGAGGATTTCTCATGAAGATGGGAGGGCTGACGGCGGTGATCTCTGTCATCGGCGTCTGCGGGACCATTCTTCTGGGATACTGCTGTGCGCGGATTTCCACGGGAATCGCCCATGACATCAGACAGGATGTCTTTCGGAAGGTACAGACCTTCTCGCACAGCGAAATGAATGAGATCGGGGTGGCGTCCTTGATTACAAGGACCAATAACGATGCATTCCAGATTATGATGTTTATGAATGTGATTTTGAGGACCGCGGTGCTGACGCCGGTCATGATCGTGGTGAGCTTTATGCTGACGGTCCGCACGTCGTTGAATCTGTCGCTGATCATTCTTTCCACGATTCCGCTGATTATCATCGGAGTTGTTATCGTGGCGAAGATCTCTTCCCCGATCAGTGAGAGGCAGCAGGCGTCACTGGACTCCATCAACCGGATTTTCCGTGAGAATCTGACTGGAATCCGGGTGATTCGTTCCTTTAATAACGACGAATACGAATCCGAGCGGTTTGACGCGGAAAATGTCAACTTTATGAGACAGTCGAAAAAGCTGTTCAAGCTGATGTCTTCTACAGACCCGATTTTCTTCCTGTTGATGAATCTTGCGATCATCCTGATCTATGTGGTGGCAAGCTTTATGATCGATGCAGGCACCCTTCCGGTAGGAAAGCTGATTGCATTTATGGATTATGTATTTCACGCCATGTTCTCGGTTCTGTTGTTCTGTATGGTATTTATGATGTATCCAAGGGCCAATGTATCCGCAAAGCGGATCCGCCGGGTACTGCAGACCGAGTCCAGCATTAAGAACCATCCGGATACTTCGAAAAAAGAAGAGGCTGAAAGGAGTATCGTCTTTGACGATGTAACCTTTGCCTATCCGGACGGCGAGGAGGCAGTGCTCCAGCATATTTCCTTTGAGGCGAAACAGGGTGAGACAGTGGCCTTTATCGGCAGTACCGGTTCTGGAAAGAGTACGCTGATCAAGCTGATACCGAGATTTTATGATGTATCAGCCGGACGGATTCTGATGAACGGCGTGGACGTCCGGGACATGGATCTTTACCAACTCCGTGACCGGATCGGATTTGTCTCCCAGAAGGCCAATCTTTTCAGCGGCACCATCGAGGAGAATATCCGGTTCGGAAACCGCGATGCATCCATGGAGGATGTAATCCATGCGGCGAAGGTGGCACAGGCCTACGACTTCATTATGGAGAAGCCTGGGAAGTTCCAGGAGAGGATCGTCGAGGGAGCAGGCAATGTCTCCGGAGGACAAAAGCAGCGCCTTTCCATTGCAAGAGCACTGGTGCGCCATGCAGATATCTACATTTATGATGATTCTTTCTCGGCTCTGGATTTCCGGACAGATGCAAAGCTTCGTCAGGAGCTTGGCAGGGAGATGACCGATGAGATCGTACTGATCGTGGCCCAGCGGGTGTCCACGATCATGGATGCGGATCAGATCATTGTCCTGGATGAAGGCAAGATTGTGGGAAAGGGAACCCACAGAGAACTGCTGAAAACCTGCGATGTCTATCATGAAATTGCGGCTTCTCAGCTGAGTGAGGAGGAACTGGCGTATGAATAAGCAACAGACAGGATGGAAAGCATGTATGAAAGGAATGGGGCGGTTTGTAAGCCCGTACAAGGGCAGGCTTTTTGTGGCAGTCCTGACGACGGTTCTGGCCACAGCCATCTATTCCCTGAATCCGACGATCGAGGGACTGGCAACGACACAGCTTGCATCGGACGCCTCCAGAATACTAAAGGGGGTCAGCGGGGCCCATGTGCATTTTGAGAAGGTGTTCCGCATTCTGGCCCTGCTTGGAACCAGCTATGTGACCAGAGCGCTTCTGCTGCTGGTGTCGGCATTCTTCCTGACCAATGCCATCCAGCAGACCATGCACGATCTGCGTGGTGCTCTCCAGAAGAAAATTCAGAAGATGCCGGTCAGCTATTTTGACGAGCATGCCTTTGGCGATGTGCTGAGCTGTGTGACCAATGACGTGGATACTCTGAGCAATGCCCTGCAGCAGACGCTCACCAGAGTGATCAGCGGTATCCTGACGTTTATTCTGGCAGTCAGCATGATGCTTCGGATCAATGTGATGATGACGTTGATTGCACTGATTATCATTCCCCTTGTGGCGCTGATTACCAAAGTCTTTGTCAAGCGTTCCCAGGATCTGTTCGATCTTCAGCAGAGGACGGTGGGGCAGTTAAATGGTACGATTACAGAGCTTTACGGCGGATTTAATGAGATCATCAGTTACAATAAACAGGAAGACGTGGCGGAGCAGTTTGAGAAAGTCAATCAGAAGATGCGGAATTCCGCGTTCAAAGCGCAGTTTGTATCCTCACTGATTTCCCCGTGTGTCTCTCTGGTGACCTACCTGACGATCGGTACCTGCGCGGTGATCGGATGTCTTCAGGTGATCCAGGGTGCCATTACCATCGGACAGCTTCAGGCATTTGTGCGCTATATCTGGCAGATCAATGACCCGCTTTCCCAGGTGTCACAGCTCTCTGCACAGGTACAGGCCGCATTTTCCGCCATGCGCCGGATCTTTACGCTTCTGTCGGAGGAGGAAGAGGATCAGGGTGGACAGGTGCCGATTGACCGGGACAAGATCCAGGGCAATGTGACCTTCGAGCATGTCCAGTTCGGATATGACGAGGAACTGCTCATGAAAGACGTCAACATCGATGTGAAGAAAGGACAGACGGTGGCGATTGTCGGCCCGACCGGGGCGGGAAAAACGACGCTGATGAATCTTCTGCTTCGGTTCTACGATGTGAAGGGCGGGTCCATCCAGATCGATGGAGTCGATATCCGGGATATGAACCGGGAAGACCTCAGATCCTTGTTCTCCCTCGTTTTGCAGGATACCTGGCTGTTTTCCGGAAGCATTTACGACAACATCCGCTACGGCAGACTGGATGCCCGAAAGGACGAGATCATCAGTGCGGCCAAGATGGCCAATGTCCATCATTATATCCGTACCCTCTCCAAGGGATACGATTCCCTGATCAATGAGGAGGCCAACAATATTTCTCAGGGCGAGAAGCAGCTTTTGACCATCGCCAGGGCGATTTTGAAGGATCCACAGATTCTGATTCTGGATGAAGCCACCTCCTCCGTGGACACCCGTCTGGAGAGACGGCTTCAGGAGGCGATGCTGCGTGTCATGGAAGGACGGACGTCCTTTGTCATTGCACACCGGCTTTCCACGATCCGGGACGCGGATATGATTCTGGTGCTGAAGGATGGAGATATTGTCGAGCAGGGAACCCACGAAGAGCTGCTCAAGAAGCGTGGCATGTATGAAAAATTGTACCATTCCCAGTTTGCAGGACAAAATTTTGATGAGGTTTTCTAGACAATGTGGTATGATAATGTTTAAATAGATACGAGGAAAGGGGCAGAAATCTATGAAAAAGAAACTGATTTTAGTTACATCCCCACCGGCATGTGGGAAAACCTATGTTGCCATGAAACTGGCGGCAGAGCTCAATCACGTAGTATACCTGGACAAGGATGCGCTGATCATTTTGAGCAGACAGATTTTCGAGGTGGCAAATCAGCCGTATGACAGGAGTTCGGAGTTTTTTGAGGAGCACATCCGGGATTATGAATATGCGGCGATTCTGGACATGGCAGTGGACGCGCTGGAATACGATGATATCGCCCTGATCAATGCGCCGTTTACCCGTGAGGTCAGAAATCCGAGATTTATGGAGAGTCTCAGACAGGACCTGATGAGAAAGAACGCAAGACTTTACGTAGTGTGGGTAGTGACGGATCCTGAGATCTGCAAGAAGAGGATGATACGAAGAAACAGCGACCGGGATACCTGGAAGCTGGCACACTGGGATGAATATATGGCCAGAACCGATTTTTCCATCCCGGAGGAGCTCAACGACAAGAGCAAGGACCAGGAGCTTCTGCTCTTCTATAATTCCAACGAAGAAGAGTTCAGAAAATCCATGAAAGAAGTGGTAAGAAAGCTTCAGGACGAAGAATAAAAACCAGACGGATGCAGACAGGAGATTCCGGCCAGAGGGCAGGGAATCTCCTGTCAGGTGTAGGGGGAGTCTGGCAAAAGGACAAAAGAGAGGACCGGAATATGGAAATACAGATGTACAACATGGGGCTGGGTGAATGCATCCTGCTGACGGAAGGAAACAAAAAGCTGGCTGTCAACTGCGGGACCCGGAATAAGCGGATCGATGGAATGGACAGTGGAGAGATTTACGAGGAAATCCGGGAAAAGACGAAGAAAGAAGGATATGACTTTCTTCTGACGCAGATTGACCCGGAGCATATCGGCGGCTTTTTGCAGATGATACGCAGACAGGACCAGAGCGGCATCCGGACCGTCTATCTTCCGGATCTCTTTTCCAGAAGATGGATGAATGAAGTGCTGGCCCTTCTGCTTTTGCAGGACCTTTCCAGAGGATGTTTCCTGCCGGGCAAGGCGGTGGCGCTGACCGGACTGATGGAAGCGCTTCTGAGATTTTCCGGCACACTTTGCTTTGTGGAACGGGGGGATGTGATCGGAGAAGTCTATCAGGTGCTCTGGCCGGAGAAAGAGGGGCTCAAAGAAGAGATGGAAGAGACGCTTGCTCTTGCCGGAATCTCCGATGCCTTTTATGAGCAGGACCGCTGTATGTGGGGAGAGCTCGTGAGGGTTTCGGCCGTCATGAGATCGATTTTCCTGAGGCTGCCGGCCATTTCCAGGAGCAAGGACGTCCCGCGGAATGAGGAGGGAATTCCAACAGAGCTTGAAGAGGAAGTCCGGAATTTCCGGCTGGAGTTCCGAAAGCTGAGGAGAAATCCAAGGTTCCTTGGGATGGCGGAGCGGTGCCAGGAAAAGCGGGAGGTCTTCCGAATGTTTCACGACCGGACCGGCCTGATGTTTCATACAAGGAAGGATGGGGATGAGAATTTCCTTTACACCGGAAATGCATGGAAGGAAAAGGCCGCATGGCTTCAGAAAAACGAGGACGGCCTGGCAGGGCTGCATGAGAACTACTGGTGCATCACACTTCCGGGACACGGGACAGATGCCTGGTACTGGGATTTCTCCCCATACAGGCCAAAGCATTTTCTCGTGTCCAACGGCTATGTGGCGGGACAGGACAATGGAAAGATTTCCGGGCGCTACAGCGGGATGTTTGCAGTCCCGGATGTAATGATGCACTGCACCAGTTCCAGCTGGTGCGAGGGACGGAAAAACGGAATATGCAGCTGCTGGAACGCCCAGGTTACCTCGCCGCGGCATTATTCGATGATTCAGGAAACCTAAGAGGAATGGAATTACAATAGAAAGGGTAGAACAGACAGGATGAGTAAGAGAAGATCAGACAGAGAAATTCCAAAATATCAGCAGATAGCCACAGACATTGCCTATAAGATTGTACACGGAATCTATCAGGAAGATCAGAAAATCTACGCCAGATCCGCCATTGGAAGCCAGTACAGCGTCTCTTCCGAGACGGCACGCAGGGCCATGTGCGTACTTGCGGACTGGGATGTGGTGTCGATTGAGAAAAACAGTGGTGTTTTGATCAAGTCGGTGGACAACGCAAGAAACTTTCTGAACCAGCAGGAGCAGACCCGGTCCATTCAGAATCTGAAGCGGAACATTCTGGACAGCGCGGAACGCCAACAGCGGGAGATGAAGGAGCTCTACGATGATCTGACAGATATGATCGACCAGATTGAGCGGTACCGTTCTACGAATCCGTTTGTTCCCTATGAGATCGTCATTACAGACAAGACGCCGTATCTGAACCGGACGGTTGGGGAGCTGGATTTCTGGCAGGAGACATTTGCGACGGTCATCGCAATCCGCAGAAACGGAATGCTCATGATGTCTCCGGGACCAAAGGCAGTGTTCCGGCTCAATGATGTGATCTATTATACTGGGGATGAGGACTGCCCGGACCGGGTGTGCAGGTTTATGTACCCGGAACAGTAAAAAAGTACTTGCAAAAGTAACAACTTTAAAATAAAATAGGGTTGTCATTTATGGCTGTAACGTAACTCACAAAAAAGGACAGGAACTTCCGTGTTTGGATTTTCCTGTTTTTTTCTATTATCCCGGTGACCGGGAGATCCGGTTGACATGACACTGGCGCTGTAATATGATAAAGCAAAAAGAAAGTGAAGACGATATGAAAAACAATACAATCAAAGATGTAGTGGAAAAACTGAATGAACATTATCGCAGTGAGGAGCTGTTTATGCCAAGAGACGGCAGAAGGCTTCCGGACCGGGCGGCTGTGATCGAGGTCATACGGGACCTCCGCCATATTATTTTTCCGGGCTACTTCGGAAAGGACAGTGCGCTTGAGATGGACCCGTCCTATTATGCGGGATACCGGATCAATCATCTCTATGACGAACTCAGGGAGCAGATTACCATTGCCCTGCAGTATCAGATGAAGGAGGAGGGAGCCAGGGAGCGGGCCCAGGAGGTGACGGACCGGTTTTTCTCCAGAATTCCGGAGATTCAGAAACAGATGCTCAAAGATGTGCAGGCGGGATTTGACGGAGATCCGGCGGCTCAGAGCCGGGAGGAGATTATTTTTTCCTATCCGGGACTTTTTGCGGTGTATGTATACCGGACCGCGCATGTGCTCTATGAAGAGAAGATCCCGTTCATCCCACGGATCATGTCCGAGTATGCCCACGGACGGACCGGGATCGATATCAATCCGGGAGCCAGGATCGGGGAATATTTCTTCATCGACCACGGCACCGGAATTGTCATCGGGGAGACCACGGAGATCGGAGATTATGTGAAGCTCTATCAGGGGGTAACGCTGGGAGCCCTGTCCACCCGGAACGGACAGCAGCTTGCTGGACTGAAACGGCATCCGACCATCGGGGACCATGTGACGATCTATTCCAATTCCACAGTGCTGGGAGGGGATACGGTGATCGGCGAGCACTGCATTATCGGAGGAAATACGTTTATCACAAAATCCGTTCCGCCTTATACGAAAGTCAGCGCCAAGAGTCCGGAGCTGATTTTCAAGACGCCGGAGGAACGCAGAGAGAAGAACGATCTCTGGGAGTGGGAAAGCTAAAATACCTTTACCTGCGGGATGGGAAGTAGTAAAATAGAGAAAAAGACAGGAGGGAAAGTGTATGGGACAGGAACTGATTCAGAAATTAAAAGAAGTAAAACAGGCACTGGTAGATCTTGATGTAAGAGGGGAAGAATGGGAAGAGCGTCAGGAGATTCTGCAAAAGCTGGAAGATGTGACCTCCTATGTAAAAGATGCTATGGGAAGCGGAAAACTATAAGCAGAAAGGAAGAAGGACGATGGAGCCAAAGATCAGGGCGCTGGTATTTGACATGGATGGTCTTTTGTTTGATTCGGAAAGGGTAGTTCAGAAGTCGTGGTATATCGCCGGAGAGCGGCTTGGATATCCGGACATGGGAGAGCAGATCTACCATACGCTGGGGTTTAATGCCGCAAGGCGGAATGCGTATTTCAGAGCAACCTTTGGGGAGGCATTCCCGGTGGAGACCTTTAATGAGATGACAAGAGAGATCTTTTATCAGCTGAAAGAGAAAGAAGGAGTACCAAAGAAGCAGGGTGTGGATGAGATCCTGTCCTATGCAAAAGGGGCGGGATATCTGCTGGCGGTAGCGACTTCCTCCAGAGGGCCGTATTCCACGGAGCTTTTGAAAGAAGCAAAGATCTGGCAGTACTTTGATGCCTTCGTCTTTGGAGACATGGTTACCCATGCAAAGCCGGATCCGGAGATCTATCTGAAGGCATGTGAGATGCTGGATGTACAGCCGTCTGAGGCGGCGGCGCTGGAAGATTCTCCGAACGGGATCCGGGCGGCTTATGGGGCAGGGATGCATCCGATTGTTGTGCCGGATCTGGTGCAGCCGGATGAGGAGATCCGGAGCATGTGTGACTGGCAGTGCAGCTCCCTGCTGGATGTCATGGAAATTTTAAAAACACAGTAAACGAAATCAGCCCCACAGAGGCAGGATATGACAGGTCTCTGTGGGGCTGATGTTGTCTGCTTTTATACATGAAGGAAACGCTGGCAGCATTCCTCGAACACTTCGATCTGACGGCTGAGATCTTCGCTCTGCACATCCGTCAGTCCTCCCAGGAGCAGGTCCTGGGAACGGCGTACGCCGTCCTTGTCCAGTGGAGGGACAAGAGCGAAATCACTGTAGGCCCGCAGTTTCTGAAAGTAAAGATTCAGATCCGCCGGATTCTGCTCTTTGTAAGCCAGTTCGTACATGTAATGGGAATCTGTCGCGTCCTGTTCTGTACATTCACGGCAGATCCATTTTCCCAGGTAATAGCACTGATTACCGATCCGGTAAACAAATCCCGGACGGGAAATAAAATCCTGATGAGTCATATTGAATACTCCTTTCGCCTTATCCGTTTACAATAACCTGTTTCAGAGAAAGGTCCGGATTCAGAAGAACCAGATTTCCGATCTTTCCTGGAGCAATGCTTCCATACAGATGATCCAGATGCAGTGCGCGTGCCGGATTAATGGTTGCGCAGCGGATGGCGTCTTCCAGAGGAATCTCCATTTCCTTTACGGCGGTGCGCATACAGTCGGCAAGATTGGTCACAGATCCGGCAAGCGCGCCTCCCTCTGCCAGGGTAGCGTGTTTTCCGGATACATTGACATCCAGACCGCCCAGCGTGTAGGTGCCGTCCGGCATTCCTGTGGCACGCATACTGTCACTGATCAGGCAGATCCGTTCCGCCCCCATCATGGCAAAAGCGGCGCGGACCATGGATGGATGAATGTGGACGCCATCGCAGATCAGCTCTGCAAATACATGCTTGCTGTCAAATACAGCGCCGACTACGCCAGGTTCCCGGTGGGTAAAGGCCGGCATGGCATTAAACAGGTGAACTGCATGGCAGGCTCCTGCGTCAAAGGCAGCCTTTGCGTCTGCGTACGGTGCGTTGGTATGTGCCAGGGAAACAGAGACATGGTCCTTTACCTTCTGGATGAAATCCAGTGTCCGGTCCAGATCCATTTCCGGAGCGACGCCGATGAATTTGATCAGGCCACCTGCCGCCTCCTGAAATTCATCAAACAAAGAAGCGTCACACGGGATAATATTCCGCTCATCCTGCGCGCCCTTTTTCGCTACGCTGATGAACGGCCCTTCCATATTCAGACCGGCAAGATGAGCGCCGGATTCATTTTTCCAGGATGCGGCAGTGGAGAGGATCGACTTGAGCTCCGGGACAGGGAGGGTCATGGTTGCCGGACAGATCGTAGTCACACCGACGGAAGCTTCGTAATTGGCAATGGTACGGATCGCTTCCGGGTCATTGTCGCAGATGTCCGCGCCCATGCACCCGTGAAAGTGAATGTCAATCAGTCCGGGAACCGCGTAGGCGCCGCCGCCGTCAACGACCTCCTCCGGACTGGATGCGGTTTCACAGAACCGTCCGTCTTCGATGATGACGTCTCCCTGATGAAATCGATAATCTTCCCCGTAAACTTTTACATTTTTAATAATCATAGCAGTACTCCTTTTTGAAAAAAAGGGATGCCGGAAAAGAATCTGTTCTGACCGCCATCCCTGTGTTTATATTAGTGAGGAATTTTTGAAAATGCCGCCTGATCTCCTACAATTGTTACATCCGGGTGGAACTGTAAGATGGATGCCGGAACTTCCGGTGTTACAGGACCGAAAAATGCCCTGGCAACGATGTCGGCTTTATCCTGGCCGCTTACGACAAGAAGAATCTTCTTTGCACGCATGATGGTTCCGATTCCCATTGTATAAGCCTGTCTCGGAACATCATCTGCAGAAGCGAAAAAGCGCTTGTTTGCCTCAATGGTGCTCTCCTGGAGATCCACACAGTGGGTTGCCTGCGGGAATTCGGATGCAGGTTCATTGAAGCCGATATGTCCGTTGTGGCCAAGACCGAGAAGCTGAAGATCCACGCCGCCCAGAGAAGCGATGACGTCCTCATAGTGTGCACATTCCGCCTCGCTGTCGTCCTTTGTTCCGTCCGGAATATTTGTGTTTGCAGGATCGATGTTGACATGGTCAAACAGATTCTGATGCATGAAGTAGTAGTAGCTCTGATCATTGTCTCTTGTCAGACCCTTGTACTCGTCCAGATTTGCTGTCTTTACCTGGGAAAAGTCCAGGTCCCCGTTTTCATATTTTGCAACCAGGTTTTTGTAAGTTCCGACCGGTGAAGAACCTGTCGCAAGACCAAGTACGCAGTCCGGCTTGAGAATGATCTGTGCCGCAATGATGTTTGCAGCTCTCTGGCTCAGTGCGTCGTAATCTTTTTCCTCATAAAATCTCATAATGGAAATCCCCCTTTTGTTTGATAGTTCCAGTATAGCATGTAAAAATAGAAAGTACTTTCAAAATGAGACTTTTTCAAAAAATTCCGGCTTGTGAAAATCCGGAGCTTCGGAGCGGACCGGGGACATTGCCGCATAGTGTTCGATGGCAGGGTCTTCGGAGATCTTGTAAAAATTACAGGAAAAGGTATCGGAAGGCCCAAACCCGGCAATGCCGTAGATCCCTTCCAGAATGGAGAGGGGAAGACGGAAGGACAGGTTCCATCGGTCATCCTGGATCTCTGTCCGGCAGGACAGACGCCGGCACTCGTCCGTGGAAAAGAGCGTACGCCCGGTGCGGGCATATCCGTACTGTGCCAGCAGGGCTCCATTTGCGTTGAACTCCAGATTGATATAAGGAGATGGCCCTTCCGGGCGGTCGGAGGAAAACGAAAACTGGAAAAAAGCTTCCATGGCACTGTCCAGATATACCGGTACCTGGAGTCCGGACTGACGCCGGAGCGGATCGGATTCCTTACAGGTCATCTCCACATAAAACCCATCCCCGTCCACATATCCGATGATTCCGGTGACGGGAGGAGCATATCTGGTTCCCCATAAAAGATGGGACACCTCAAAAGAGGTGCCCAGGGAAGAAAGCTGTGCCGGGGAAGAGAGAATCTGCAGCTTCATCGGATCAGACCCCGCTTTCCCAGCGTCCACTTGCGCCGCACGGAAGCACAAGACCATTGGAGGAGACCGGAAGGCCGATTTCCTGTGAGTCCACATGGCCGTGGAATCGCCTAAGCTCTGTGGCCAGCATGTAGGTGAGTACTGCCGGTGCCAGACCGGTTGTATAGGAATTGATCAGGAAGAACAACGGTCTGTCAGAGAGAATCTGTGTACATTTCCGGATCAGAGGATGGATGGCATCCTCGATTTTCCAGATCTCGCCCTTCGGTCCCCGGCCGTAAGAAGGTGGATCCATGATAATGGCATCGTAATGATTGCCTCTGCGGATTTCCCGCTCCACAAATTTCATGCAGTCATCCACAAGCCAGCGGATCGGTGCATCTGAAAGGCCGGAGGATGCGGCGTTTTCCTTGGCCCAGGTGACCATGCCCTTGGAGGCGTCTACGTGGGTGACATGGGCGCCGGCAGCGGCTGCAGCCAGAGTGGCTCCGCCTGTATAGGCAAACAGATTCAGCACCTTGACCGGACGTCCGGCAGAACGGATCTTCTCGGAGAACCAGTCCCAGTTCGTGGCCTGTTCCGGGAAGAGTCCCGTGTGTTTAAAGCTGAACGGTTTTAAATGAAAGGTCAGATCCCGGTAATGGATCTGCCACTGCTTTGGCAGGTTGAAGAATTCCCACTCTCCGCCGCCCTTTTTGCTGCGGTGATAATGGGCATTCGGATGATACCAGCCACGGTCTTTCTTTTCCGTATTCCAGATTACCTGCGGGTCCGGACGGACCAGGATGTAATCTCCCCATCGCTCCAGCTTTTCGCCGCCGGAGCAGTCTATCACTTCATATTCTTTCCAACCATCTGCAATCCACATGATAATGAATCCTTTCTATTCTTTATTTTCTTTCTTTCATCCGGATAGTTCCTGTCTGATCTATGGGTATTCCATAATCCTGTCTATTATAGCAGTAAAAAAATAAAAGCTCAACGATTTTCCGGCCCTGGGGGAAGAACCTGGCGCTGTCCGCTGTATAATATAGAAGATATCTATAATTGACATAAGAAAAACCGATAAGTAAATCCGTTTACCGGTCCTGACCTTAGTGATAAAATAATCGGTAGAAATGGAACCAAACAGGAAAGGTGGAACAAGAGATGATTAAAGTAAATGCAATCGGCGATAATTGTCCGATTCCTGTAATTAAAACAAAAAATGCAATGAAAGAACTGACAGGTCCGGATACCATCGAAGTCCTGGTAGATAACGAAATCGCAGTCCAGAATGTGACAAAGATGGCTCAGTCCTCAGGCGGCAAGGTAACATCTGAAAAGACTGGAGAGAAGGAATACCGCATCCTCATCGAGATGGAGGATGCTCCAGCAGCCGCTGAGGCGGAGGAAGAAGTATCCTGCACGCCGGACAAGAGAGGCAATACGATCGTTGTCGTATCCTCCGACCGGATGGGAAGCGGCAATGACGAGCTTGGCAAAGTTCTGATGAAGAGCTTTCTCTTTGCGGTGACACAGTTGGAAGAGCTGCCAAAGACCATGCTCTTTTACAATGGCGGTGCCACACTTACGACAGAAGGATCGGATTCCCTGGAAGACCTGAAGAGTCTGGAAGCGCAGGGTGTTGAGATCATGACCTGCGGGACATGCCTTGACTACTACGGCCTGAAAGAGAAGCTTGCAGTAGGATCCGTCACAAACATGTACAGTATTGTGGAGACGATGGAGCAGGCATCCAAAGTGATCCGGCCATAAAGACAACAGTAAGGAAACACATCAGGATTGGCATCAGACTGTGCCAGTCCTGATTTTTTCTATCGAAAAGACCAGACACAATCTGGTCTTTTCGATAGAAAAAACGAAGATTCCCATCTTCTGTCCGTCTTTTGACGGAAAAGGGAGATTTCGGGTTGAACTTGACTTCTTTTATGATATAATAAAAAAGTTATAAGTTTTTTCTATAAGTATGTGCGAAAGGAGAAGAAGAAGTAAGATGATTCAGGATGTGAAATTAACACAAATGACAAAGACAGCGGGGTGAGCCGCCAAGATAGGTCCTGAGACCCTTGCCCAGGTTCTGGGTAAGCTACCGAAATTCCATGATGACAACCTGATCGTCGGAATTGAGACAGCGGATGATGCTGCGATCTATAAGGTAACGGATGATATCGCCATGATCCAGACGGTTGATTTCTTCACTCCGATCGTAGATGATCCATATATGTTCGGCCAGATTGCGGCTGCCAATTCCTTAAGCGATGTGTGGGCGATGGGAGGAGAGCCGAAAGTGGCGCTCAATATCGTCGGTTTCCCGAATTGTCTGGATCCGTCCATCTTAGGAGAGATCTTAAAAGGCGGAGCGGACAAGGTGATGGAGGCAGGAGCCGTGCTGGTTGGAGGACATACCATACAGGACGATGAGCCCAAGTACGGGCTGTGCGTTTCCGGCTTTGTTCATCCGGACAGGATTTTCAAAAATTACGGATGCAGGCCGGGCGATAAACTCATTTTGACAAAACAGATCGGAAATGGTGTTGTCAATACGGCGATTAAGGCGGAGATGGCCTCACAAAGAGCAATCAAAGAAGCGGAGACCGTCATGTCTTCTCTTAATAAGAAGGCAAAAGAAGTGGTGGAGAAATACGATGTTTCTGCGTGCACGGACGTGACAGGCTTCGGGCTTCTGGGACATGGCGCCGAGATGGCGACTGCAAGCGGAGTCTGCCTGAACTTTGATGTCAGAAAGATCCCGTATTTCGCGGATGCCATCGAGTACGCAAAGATGGGACTGATTCCGGCAGGAGCATATAAAAACCGCGGACATTCCGGACGGTATGTGGATGTGGGAAATACACCGGAGCACTATGTGGATCTGCTTTACGATCCGCAGACATCCGGAGGGCTTCTCATCAGTGTGGCGCCGGAACAGGCGGATGCCGTCATGGAAGATTTTGAGAAAAAGGGACTGGATACCAAGGTGGCCATGATAGGCGAAGTAACGGAGAAAGATCAGGAGGACGACACATTTATCCGGCTCGTATAGAGAGAGGTCCGGAGGAATGGTCAGAAAAGACAAATGGACAAAAATGGATTTTACCGCAGTATTCCAAAGGTGGATATACTGCTGGAAGACGAGAGAATTCAAGCAGCATCCAGACTTTATGACCGGGATACGGTGATGGATGCGATCAGAGAGCAGACGGAGGCGGTGCGGGAACTGATCCGGCAATGTGATGATGAAGAGCGGATCCGCCGGGAAATCGACCAGCTCATCCCATCTGTGGTCAGACGTGTGGAAAAGATGCACACACCGGACATGCGGCCGGTGATCAACGGGACCGGTACGATTCTTCATACCAATCTGGGACGTGCTCCGATCAGCAGAGAGCACATGGCAAGACTTGCAGAGGTTGCCTGCGGATATTCGAATCTGGAGTATGACCTTGAGGCAGGAAAGCGCGGAGAGCGTTATTCACATTTTGAAAAGCTTTTGTGCAAGCTTACCGGGGCAGAGGCGGCCATGGCGGTCAATAACAATGCTTCTGCAGTGATGCTGATTTTAAGCTCCATGGCAAAAGGCGGAGAGGTCGTTGTATCCCGCGGGGAGCTTGTGGAGATCGGCGGGAAGTTCCGGATCCCGGATGTCATGGAACAAAGTGGGGCGAAGCTGGTGGAAGTCGGTACGACCAACAAGACCCATTATACCGATTATGCGGATGCGGTTACCGAGGAGACGAAGGCATTTTTGAAGGTGCACACAAGCAATTACCGGATCGTGGGATTTACCGAATCGGTTGCCATTGACGAGCTGATTCCGCTTGGCAAGGAGTACGACCTTCCGATTATCGAAGATCTGGGAAGCGGCGTGCTGATCGATCTGAGTAAATACGGTCTGACCTACGAGCCGACTGTACAGGATTCCATCCGGAAGGGAGCTGACGTTGTCTGCTTCAGCGGCGACAAGCTGCTTGGGGGACCTCAGGCAGGGATTATCGTAGGAAAGAAAAAATATATTGATCAGATGAAAAAGAACCAGCTGACCAGAGCACTGCGAATCGACAAGTTTACGGCCACAGCGCTGGAGCTGGTGCTTCAGGAATATTTAAGCGAAGAAAACGCGGTCAGCAAGATCCCGGTTCTTCGCATGATTACCAGAACTGCCGAAGATGTGGAAAAATCGGCGAGACGGTTCAAACGGATGCTGGACAGGAAGGAATTGAAGGCGTCCGTCACGCTTCAGAAGTGCGAATCCCAGATCGGGGGAGGTTCGCTCCCTCTTGAGCGGATCGAAAGCTGGGCTGTCTGCATCCGTCCGGAGACCATGAGTGTTCCGGAGCTTGAGACGGCGATGCGCCATCTGGAGGTCCCGATTATTCCAAGGACAGTCAATGACACCATTTTGATGGATGTCAGGACGATCGATGAGGACCGGATGAAACTGGCGGCAGATGAATTGAAACAGATATTATAATTACGATACGACAATAGGAATGAAAAACATGAAACACATTATCATAGGAACGGCCGGTCATATTGACCATGGAAAGACGACACTGATCAAAGCGCTGACCGGGAGAAATACAGACCGCTGGGAGGAGGAACAGAGAAGAGGGATTACCATTGACCTTGGATTTACCTACTTTGATCTTCCAAACGGCGACCGGGCGGGGATTATTGATGTGCCGGGACACGAGCGTTTTATCAACAACATGGTGGCAGGTGTGGTAGGAATGGACCTTGTCATGCTTGTCATTGCGGCGGACGAAGGAATCATGCCTCAGACGAGAGAGCATATGGATATCCTGGGAGAGCTTGGCATTGAGAAGAGCATTATCGTGCTGAATAAGTGCGATCTGGTAGATGAAGAATGGCTGGAGCTGGTAGAGGAGGAAGTGCGGGACGAATTACAGGGCACCTTCCTGGAAACCGCGCCCATTGTCAAGGTATCTGCAGTCACAGGCGAGGGCCTTCCGGAGCTGATTGATACGATTCAGAAGATGACGGAAAACGAAGTGACGGAAAAGGACATCCATACCATTCCGCGGCTTCCGATTGACCGTGTTTTTACCATGTCCGGATTTGGTACCATCATTACCGGAACGCTTCTTGCAGGGACGATCCGGAAGGAGGACACGCTGTGCATGTATCCGATCGGGAAAGAATGCAAGATCCGAAACATTCAGGTACACGGTGAGAACGTGGATGTCTGCTACGCCGGACAGCGAGTGGCGGTCAATCTCTCCAATATCAAAAAGTCGGAGATCAAGCGAGGATGCGTGCTTGCGCCTCCGAAGAATATGAAGAATACGGATCTGCTGGATGTGAAGTTGAATATTCTGCCATCCTCCATGCGGATTCTTACCAATAATGCGAGACTTCATCTTTTTACCGGGACGAGCGAGATTCTCTGCCGGGCCATCCTGCTGGACAAAGAGGAAATCGGACCTGGGGAGAGCGGCTATGTGCAGCTTCGGCTGGAAGAAGAGATTGCGGTCCGCAGAGGGGACCGGTTTGTGGTGCGTTTTTATTCTCCGATGGAGACCATCGGCGGCGGCGTGATTCTGGAGCCGAATCCGAAGTGGAAGAAACGGTTCCAGCCGGATGTGCTTGAAGAGCTGAAGAAAAAGGAATCCGGTTCGTCGGCAGATGTGATCGAGCTTCATATCCGCCAGCATGCCGCATCCATGGTAACGGTATCCGAGCTTGCAAAAATGACCGCCCTTTCTCCGGAAGAAGTGGAAAAGGACGTGGAAGAGCTGCGGGATGCGGGACAGATCCATGTGTTCCCGATGAAAAAGGAGACGTATGTATGGCACAGAAGTTCCCAGGAGAGTATGACGGAGTCGATCTTAAAGGAACTCGGTGCGTTTCATAAAGCCCATCCGTACCGGCCGGGAATGTCAAAGGCGGAAGTACATATGCGGTTTATGAAGCAGGTAAAGCCGAATGTATTTGATATGTATATTGAAATGCTCGTCCAGGAAGGAAAGATCGGGCGCAGCGGAGAGTATCTGCACGCCCCGGAATATGAGATCCCGAAGGACGCTGTGTTTGAGAAAGCATCCCAGACGATTCTTGATGCCTTTGAAAAGGCGGGATATGATTTTGTGCGGTTCTCTGAGATCCCATTCCCGAAACTTCCGGAAGGGGTGAAGGAAGATGTGCTTCAGGTGCTGATTTCCGAAGGAACGGTCGTAAAAATCAATGATGAAATGTACACGCTGGCGTCCTATATGGAGAAGGCGAAAGAACAGATTCAGGCCAAACTGCAAAAAGACGGAATGATTACCATTGCGGAAGTGCGGGATATGTTTGGAACAAGCCGTAAGAGCGCCAAGCCGATCCTGGAATACATGGACAGCCAGAAAGTGACAAAGAAAACAGGAGCAGAGAGCGAAAGGGTTGCATATCTATGAATTTAAAACAGTTGGAGGCGTTTGTGTGCGTTGCGGATAAAAAGAGTTTTTCCAAAGCCGCAAGGGAGCTGTATCTGACACAGCCTACGATCAGCGCGCACATCGCTTCGTTGGAAAAGGAGCTGGACGCAAGGCTGTTTATCAGAAATACAAAGGAAGTCAGTCTTTCCGAGGATGGAACCATCCTCTACAGCTACGCAAAGCAGATGATTGATCTGGAAGAGCAGATCGAGGCATGTTTCTGTGGGGAGAGACAGTCCGATATCAGGAAGATTACGATCGCCGCGTCAACGATCCCGGCACAGTATATTCTGCCTGGGATCCTGGCAAGGTTTATTGAGAAATATCCAAAGGAGCAGTTTAAGGTGATTGAGACGGACAGTTCCAAGGTGATTGAGCTGATTTCGGGAGGAGCCGCGGATATCGGATTTTCCGGAACGGTTCTGGAGAGAAAGTTCTGTAAATACATTCCGTTTTACAAAGATGAGCTGATTATCATCATGCCGAATACGGATAAATACAGAAAGCTCATGGAGACGGAGAACCTGGACTGGCTGAAGGATGAGGCCTATATTATGCGGGAGGAAGGATCCGGGACGAGAAAAGAAGCGGAAAAGCAGCTGAAACGTTACGGAATCGATGTGGATCAGCTGACCGTTGTTGCCAGCATGGAGAGCCAGGAGGCCATCAAGCGGTCCGTCATCAATGGCATGGGGATCTCGATTATCTCAAAGCTTGCCGCGGAGGAGGAAATCCGGACAGGCAAGGTACTCTGGCGGAAAGTGCCGGGAGAAGGCGAAGGACGAGATCTGAATGTGGTATACAATAAAAACTTTCATCTTTCCAAATCCGCTGAGCGGTTTATCAAAGTAGTGAAAGAAATGTATGAAATTCATAAGTAATTATAAATTGCCGGTTTATAGATAACAACTATAAACCGGCAATTTAATCGATTTTTTAAATTAGACGGGGTTTTGCAAAACAGATATACTTAATGTAATGGGAGGGAGAGACTATGATTTATCTTGACAATGCGGCTACTACAATGCATAAGCCGCAGGAAGTAATCGATGCAGTCGTAAATGCCATGGGATCGCTCGGAAATGCCGGCCGCGGGGCCAATACGGCGTCTCTTGGAGCAGCCAGAATCATTTATGAAGCCAGAGAACGGCTGGCAAAGCTCTTTGGAGCGGAGGATCCGAAACAGATCGCCTTTACATCCAATTCCACAGAGAGCCTGAATACGGCAATCCGTGGACTGATCGGGCCGGGCGATCATGTGATCACAACGGTGCTGGAGCACAATTCGGTTTTAAGGCCTCTTTATGACCTGCAGGAGAAGGGCACGGAGGTGACCTTTATCGGCTGCGATGAAAAGGGAAGGATCCACTGGGAGGATATCGAGCAGGCGATCCGGCCGGAGACGAAGGCGGTTGTGACGACACATGGATCCAATCTGACCGGAAATCTGGTTGATATCGGAACGATCGGAAAGATGGCCCATAAACACGGGCTCCTTTATATTGTGGATGCGTCCCAGACAGCAGGAGTATTTCCGATTGATGTCCAGGCTATGAATGTGGACGTGCTTTGCTTTACCGGTCATAAAGGACTCCTTGGTCCCCAGGGAACCGGAGGACTGTATGTCAGAGAAGGACTGAAGGTCCGTCCGCTGAAAGTAGGAGGAAGCGGCGTGCAGACGTACAATCACCACCATCCGTCCGAGATGCCGACTGCTCTGGAAGCGGGCACACTCAATGGACATGGAATTGCGGGGCTTAATGCGGCGCTTGGATACATCGAGCGTGTGGGAATGGATACCATCCGCAGGACGGAACAGAAGTGGATGTGGATGTTCTACGAGGGCGTAAAGGACATTCCGGGAGTGAAGATCTACGGGGACTTTGAGACAAAGGAGCGGTGCCCGATTGTAACGCTGAATATCGGAGATTACGATTCTGCGGAGGTCAGCGATGAACTTCTGATGACCTATGATATTTCCACAAGAGCAGGAGGACACTGTGCGCCGCTGATGCATGAGGCACTCGGCACGGTGGAGCAGGGGTCTGTCCGTTTCAGCTTCTCCCATCTCAATACTGAGGACGAGATTCAGACTGCCATCCGCGCAGTAGAAGAGCTCGCAAAAGAAGAATAGGAAACAGGAGGAAGAGAAGATGAATTTGTCTGACTCAAAGAAAAAACTGGCCCTTGCAGGCGTTGTCTGCGGTATTGTTGCGGCAGTGCTGGCAGCAACCGGCAACCCGGCGAATATGGCGATCTGTATCGCCTGCTTCGTCAGGGATACGGCGGGAGCGCTCAAGCTTCACAGTGCGGCTGCGGTACAGTATGCAAGACCTGAAATTATCGGAATTGTAGTGGGAGCCTTTGCGATTTCCGCAGCTACAAAGGAGTACCGGTCCACGGGAGGATCCTCCCCGATGATCCGTTTCGTACTGGGAATGATCATCATGATCGGTTCCCTTGCGTTCCTTGGCTGCCCGCTTCGGATGGTGATCCGGATGTCCGCAGGTGACCTGAATGCATGGGTTGCCCTGATCGGTTTTGTCGCAGGCGTGGCGACAGGAGCATTTTTCCTGAAAAAGGGATTCAGCCTTGGAAGGGCTCATGAGACCAATACCGCCAGTGGTACGGTACTTCCGATTCTGATGGTGGGAATCCTGATTTTAAGTGTCGGTACGACGCTGCTTGCAGTGTCCGAACCGGGAGCAGGTCCGGGAGCGCTTCACGCGCCGATTCTGGTGTCCCTGATCGGAGGGCTGATCTTTGGCGCCTTCGCCCAGAAGTCCAGAATGTGCTTTGCCGGAAGCATCCGGGATATCATTTTAGTGAGAAGCTTTGACCTGATCTCGGTCATCGCTGGACTTTTTGTTGTTATGCTGATTTATAATGTGGCATCCGGCGGATTCCATCTTGGATTCAGCGGACAGCCGATCGCTCATTCCGATCATCTCTGGAGCATCCTTGGAATGTATGCGGTAGGATTCGCCGCAGTCCTGGCAGGAGGATGTCCTCTGCGCCAGCTTGTTCTGGCAGGACAGGGATCTTCAGATTCCGCAGTGACGGTACTGGGACTGTTTGTCGGTGCAGCGGTTTCCCACAACTTCGGCCTGGCAGGAGCAGGGGCAACGGCAGCGACGGCAGAGCAGGCCGCGTCTCCGGGAGGAGTCGGCACAGCAGGCCAGATCGCGGTTGTGATCTGTATTGTGGTATGTTTCGTCATTGCACTGACAAATAAGCGGAAAATGGCGAAATAATGTGGCATTTCATCGGGATGTATGTTATTCTATGAGAAAGGATGATAATGAAATGAAGGAAGTAGATGCCAGAGGACTTTCCTGTCCGGAACCGATCATGCTGACGGCGGAGGCCATCAAAGGGACGACGGAGCCGGTGAAGGTACTTGTCAGCGAGCCTCATCAGAGAACGAATGTGGAGAAGTTCGCAAAAGACAAGGGGAAAAAGGTGACGGTGACAGAAAAGGGCTCTGAATTTGAAATAGTGATTGAATCATGAGAAAGAAAGAATTAAAGCTGGTAGTGACATTCCATACCACGGCGGATGCGATGGCGATGGAGAAGACTTGTAAAGAACATGAAGTGAACGGGAGACTGATCCCGGTGCCAAGAGCGATCTCGGCAGGATGCGGGCTCGCCTGGTGCGCAGATCTGAGCGACAGGGAATCGGTGCTTGGTATCATGGATCAGGTAGGAATTGAACACGAAGAGCTTCACGAATGTATGGTGTAATCAGGCAGGAAACCGGATTTTCATTAGGAAAATCCGGTTTTACTTTTTTATAGGGATGCGTTTCTTTGGGGAAACCGGTCTGTAAGAAGTACAGTGTGGCATAGTCATAAAAGGAGAGGAGATGAAAAGTATGACGTGGATGCTGAAATTGGTTCCGGTGTTTGCTGCTGCCGCACTTTTGTTTGCCGTTTATCTGGCAATGAAAGTGTCAAGACAGGAGGCGGGGACCAGAAGGATGAAAGAGATCTCGGATGCGATTGCGGATGGGGCCAGAGCCTTTCTCATGGCGGAATACAGGATTCTGGTTGTGTTTGTGGTTGTACTGTTTGTTCTGATTGGAGTCGGAACAAGGAGCCTGGTAACCGCAGTCTGCTTTGTGGCAGGCGCTTTATTTTCCACCCTGGCAGGGTATTTTGGAATGCAGGTGGCGACCAGGGCCAACGTGCGTACAGCCAATGCGGCGATGAAATCCGGCATGAACCTGGCCCTTTCCATTGCCTTTTCCGGCGGTGCCGTCATGGGGCTGTGCGTGGCAGGACTGGGTGTCCTCGGCGTGAGCCTGATCTATCTGATTACCGGGGATATTGACGTCCTTTCCGGATTCAGCTTCGGAGCTTCCTCCATTGCGCTCTTTGCCCGTGTGGGAGGAGGAATCTACACGAAGGCGGCGGACGTAGGAGCGGATCTGGTAGGCAAGGTGGAGGCAGGCATTCCGGAAGACGATCCGAGAAACCCGGCCGTCATTGCGGATAATGTGGGTGACAATGTAGGAGATGTGGCCGGAATGGGAGCAGATCTCTTTGAATCCTATGTGGGGGCGCTGATTTCTGCTCTGACCCTTGGAATTGTGTACCATAAGACTGCGGGCATCGCCTACCCGCTTGTGATTTCGGGACTGGGCCTGCTGGCGTCCATGTTTGCCACCTTTTTTGTGAAGGGGGATGAGAAATCCGATCCCCACAAGGCGCTGAAGATGGGCACCTATGTGTCCAGTGCGCTGGTTGTCGTCGTGTCTCTTGTATTCAGTCTGATGTTCTTTGGCAGTATCCGGATGGCGGGCGCGGTGATTTCCGGCCTGATTGTAGGGCTTTTGATCGGTGTGATTACGGAGATCTACACCTCGGCGGATTACCGGTCTGTCAAGGAAATCGGAGAACAGTCTGAGACAGGAGCCGCCACTACTATTATCAGCGGGATGGCGGTGGGAATGAAATCCACGGCGGCGCCGGTCCTGTTGATCTGTGTCGGTATCTTTGCCGCCTATCAGTGCAGCGGACTTTACGGAATCGCGCTTGCGGCGGTCGGCATGCTGTCCACAACAGCCATTACGGTGGCCGTAGACGCCTATGGTCCGATTGCGGATAATGCGGGAGGCATTGCGGAAATGGCAGGACTGGATGAATCGGTCCGCAGGATTACGGATAAGCTGGATTCTGTCGGGAATACGACAGCAGCCATCGGAAAAGGATTTGCCATCGGCTCTGCGGCTCTGACAGCGCTGGCTCTCTTTGTGTCCTATGCGGAGGCCGTACATCTGGAGCGGATCGATATTCTGGATAACCGGGTCATTATCGGCCTGTTTATCGGTGGAATGCTGCCGTTCCTGTTCTCGTCCATGACGATGCAGAGCGTATCCAAGGCGGCTTATCAGATGATCGAGGAGGTCAGACGTCAGTTTAAAGCAATGCCGGGGATCATGGACGGCACGGAAAAGCCGGATTACAAGTCCTGCGTGGCGATTTCCACCACGGCAGCATTAAAAGAAATGCTGGTTCCGGGCATTATGGCGGTTGCTTCCCCTCTGGTTGTGGGAGTCGTTCTTGGAACCGGAGCTCTGGGGGGCCTGCTGGCCGGTTCGCTGGTGACAGGCGTTCTGATGGCTGTGTTTATGTCCAATGCAGGGGGCGCCTGGGATAATGCAAAGAAATACATCGAAGACGGACATCACGGCGGCAAGGGAAGCGAAGCCCACAAGGCTGCGGTAGTCGGGGATACGGTAGGGGATCCGTTTAAGGATACATCCGGACCGTCCATCAACATTCTGATCAAGCTGATGACCATTGTGTCCCTTGTGTTCGCGCCGCTGTTCCTTACGGTGGGAAGCCTTCTGTAAAAAAAGAATCCTGCATTTTTGCAGGATTCTTTTTTTATATGCCATGTATAAAGGTGTCCAGCACATGAGGCAGAAGCCGGCCGCTGTACTCGGAAAGTGAATAAGTGCCCCGGCATAAAGCCCAGTCGTAAATCATAGAACGCTCGTACATCGCGTAAATGTTGAGAAGCTCATCGGTGCTGCATCCGGGATGAAATTCCCCGGTATCTACCGCGTGCTGAAGGATCTCCCTCAGCCAGGTAAAGTACAGCCGATTCTCATCCAGAAGAGAACGGTGATCCTTTGTGACCAGCTGAGAAGAATACAAAAATGCAATCAGGTTGACATCAATGCTTGTCTCAATCATATGGAACAGCTCTCTGTTCAGATAGAGGAGCGTGTCATACGCAGAAAGATTCGGATCGATTTTTGACTGCAGTTCTTCGTATTTGGAGTCAAACAGATCGGAGATGGAATTCAGCAGAGCCTCTTTTCCCTTAAAATAATGGTAAAAGGTCCCTTTGGATGTCTTGGAAAGAGTGATAATATCCTCTACGGTTGTTTTGTCATAGCCCTTTTTGTAAAAAAGATTCCATGCCGCCTTGACAATGCGGCTTTTTGTGGAAGATCGTTTCCTTGGCATAACGCTTTGTCCTTTCTGAATGACTGTAGTAAGGCCTAGTGTCCGACCTGGAATCCGTATTTGAGCGGATCGTCCTTGTCAATGACATAGGTGGAAAGGCCTGTGATGTAAGCAGATCCTGTGATCTGCGGGATGACTGCATTGTAGTCGCCTACCTTTGCTTCGCCGAGAATGACACCTTTGAACTGAGATCCGATGAAGCTTTCGTAAATAAATGGCTCTCCGATGCCGATCTCGCCTTTTGCGTACAAGGTAGCAAGCTTTGCGCTGGTTCCGGTACCGCACGGAGAACGGTCAGCCATATGATCACCGAAGATGACAACGTTTCTGCGGCTGCATCCCGGAGTGTCTGTGTGGCAGTAGAACTCTGCCAGGTCTACGGATGTAATATCAAGCTCCGGATGTTTGACTTTGACTTCTTTATTGACATTTTCCAGAAGCTTCATTCCAAAATCCTGAAGGAATGGAACCGTCTTGGAATCTACGTGAAGATTCAGGGACGGCTGTTCTGCATCGATGATGGCAAAGAAGCTTCCGCCAAAGGAAATGTCATAGGTAATCTCTCTGCCATCGACAACTGTCTTGAGATTTTCTTTATAAAGGAATGCAGGCACATTTGTCAGAGTCACGCTGACAACCTTTCCGTCTTTTACCTGAGCTTTTGTACGGATCAGTCCGGCCGGCGCCTCCAGGACAACTTCGGTCTCCGGCTCTTTGGCTTCGATCAGACCGGTTTCAATCACAGCAGTAACAGTACCGATCGTACCGTGCCCGCACATGTTCAGGTATTCGCCGGTATCCATAAAGATAACGCCGAAATCCGCTTCCGGGTTGACCGGCTCTGTGATGACTGCGCCGAACATGTCGTGATGTCCTCTTGGCTCAAACATCAGAGCACGGCGGAAATGGTCGTAATGTGTTGCAAGATAGTTCTTTCTTTCAATCATGGTATTCCCTTCCAGTTTCGGGAAACCGGAAACGACAATACGAGTGAATTCTCCGACTGTGTGTGTATCCACAGCTAAAAAAGCTTCCTCAAAATTATCAAGATTTAATTTTGGGTTCAGTTCCATGATCAGGTCCTCCTTAGAAAAATACTTCATACTTACTTATAGATAAAAACAATAAATCTATAAAACCAGACACCTTTCGAAACGGAGAAAAGGTCTCGACAAGGATGCCGGAATGACCGGAAACCTCTGTAATAGACCGCATTCTAGTACGGCGTCTAGTGAGTTATTACAATTATGACCGAAAAGCCTTGAAAAGTCAACGGCTATTTGCTAAAATACAAATGACAAAAAATTAATTATTTTACTGTTGAAATTTGCCGTCAAGTGTGGTAAATTGTCTTTGCGCAAAAGCGCAGCATGGGGGTAGATGAGTAACTGGTGTGCTTCCTGGTCTTCAAAACCAGTGTAGGGCGTTAGGAGCGTCCTGGGTGGGTTCGATTCCCACATGCCTCCGCCAAAAAGAAAAGAGCCTGCAGTTATGCGGGATTTGGGCGGATGAGGCCGGATTCCGGCTGAAACGCTCTTTATAGAAAATATCGATAAACAAACATTGCTGTGGATCACAACGGGGAGAGGACAGGGAAATGGGAACTGAATTTTCATCCCGTATAAAATATTAAGAAAAGGAGCATGTTGTTATGGGAAACATTCAACTTTTACTGCGTCAGCACGTAGGAGCACCATGTGAACCGGTTGTAAAGGCCGGAGATGTGGTTAAAAAGGGTACACTTGTA
>CAJFMZ010000004.1 GCA_904393575.1 uncultured Sellimonas sp.
GGAAGGCCTTCTCCGGTATTTTATCAATTTGTTTTCTCTCCATTCCTTCTATTTTTTCATACTGATAGTACGTCTGGAACATCTCGATACAACTGCTTAACTGTGCCAAAACAGACATATGTTCAAACGTCGCCCTGTCCATGATCTCATCAATACTCTTTCCGAAACGAATCATATCGATTCCCGGAAACTGATTCTTATCTGCCAGTAAAGCGGCCGCATTATTAAATCCTCTCTTCTCCGAATAGAGTTCCAGCGTTTTCAGGATATCTTTATTCAGACAGGTAATTCCCAGACTTCCCTTTAACTCTTCTTCCAAGCGGTCAAATGTCAGTTCCTGCATAGATGAAGGAAGCTCCTCGTAAGACTGGTTTTGTCCCTCCAGAATCAGTCTTCCATATTCCAGACGATCTACCTCAATCGTAGCGGAGTCATTTCGCTTATACGCTTTTCCCTTATAAAGATAAGGTTTATAAGGCCCTTCACAGACATTTAGAATAATTGTAGCATCTTCTCCAATTTCTATCGAATATTCCGGGACCGGTTTTATGCTGTCATTAATCTTATTTTCCAAATTCAAACAGGCTTCTTCTGGGTTTTCTATTCCTTTTACAGTTTCATCATCCGCAATGCCAAAAATGATTTTCCCACCCTCATAATTTGCATATGCACTGATTGTTTTCAAAAACGTCCCGGAGTCCAAATTTTCTTTATATTCCAGCCTTTTATTCTCTCTCATCGCACATCACCTCTTCTATTATTATAAAATCGTCGCAATCGTTTTGCAACGATTTTATTTTTCGTCGCACTTCTTTTTGCAACGATTCTCCTTTTCGTTGCAAATCAATCGCGCCGATTCTTAAATAAAAGGATTTCCAGATCTATTGATTTTTCTACATCATGCAAAATTTTTTCCATAAAGTTGCACGACGATCACTTGGTTTTCCGGATGAAAAAATCGGAAGACTTTCCTCCAGGGAATTCTTCCGATTTTTTATTCTACTTTCTTAATAATTATATTTTCATTTTGCTCCGCCTCTACTCCTTCTCCACATGTTTCCAGAGATTCCTCTTAAGAACCAGGTATGCAAGCCCCCATACGAGGCACCAGATCAGATCTACCACCGCCAGATTTCCGGCAAACTGCAGGGTATCCATCTGAGTGAAAAACCTGGCCTTTGCCGTCAGTCCTGCAAAAATCATTTCCAGGAACAGTCCCGGAAGCAGCGGGATCAGGAGGAAACATTTCATCTGATACCGGATGTTCCGTTTCCGGTCTTTCTCTTTCATCCCCAGACGCTTCAGAAAGACATTCTCCCATCTCCATGTATCTTCTTCAGACTTGATCTTTACAAAGTACTGGAACAGTCCCAGAATCAGCAGCACCAACAGAATAAATCCGTTGCCGATCTTTGTGAAAAAGATTTCCGATTCTGTATTGGTAATCATCCGGGATCTGACATAAAACGGCTGGATATTGCTGTCCCAGACCGTGTCAAAATCCTGTTCTTCCTTCAGATAATCAAGATCCGCAGCCGCCTGGTCCACCCGCGCTTCATCCAGATTCATGCAGAACAGCATAGTCGGACCCTCTGTCAGATTGGCCGGATGCCTAATGGCATAGTGCCGCCATTCTTCTCTTGTAATGCTCTGCCTGGTCTCCCAGTTTTCCCGGTTATAAGCCGTGATCCGGTCGTAGTTTTCCTGAAAGTATGCATCCGAGAGCACCACCAGGTTGTCCTGCATGCCCTGATGAAACATGCCCGTCAGACTGTCCCGTTCTTCGCTTTTGATGGTCCTCACCGGAAAGACATTGCGGAAATCATCGGTATTATAATATTCCAGAGGCTGGCCAAACCGCAGATGCTTTTCCATACGTCCGGTATCCCAGTCAATGGTATGGGCCTTTACAGAGCGGTCCTGCTGATACACCACATGCATCTCTTCCCCTTTCAGGTGGAGCGGCTTTGGCTCTTTCCCAAGGAATTCCCGCATCTCCTGATAGGTGCTCTCCGAAACCGCGATCTGCTGCCCCTGAGGCCACTGCACCGGTCTGGTCAGTTTTGTCCACGGTTTGATCCTGTCACTTCCGTAAATAGATGTCATCCGAAGCATCGGATACTGACAGACCTGTGCCTCGTATTTCTCCGCAGTCTCCTGAAGCTTTGGAAGTTCCGACTCATAGGCGGTCACCACAATATCATATGGATACATGGATGCAATCTCCTGGGGAATCCACGCTCCCGCAAGAGGAATGGCAAAGATTCCAAGCGCCAGGAACTGTATGACAGCCAGAAAGAACAGCCTGTTCACATTGCTCCAGAACCGATGGTAAAACAGGTTCGTCTTCGTAAGTCCTGCATAGTAGGTTTCCCGTTTCTTCCGTTCCCGAAGCCACCATGCCATCCCGCCTGTAATCAGAAGAAACAGTGCTCCTACTGTCAGCACATGGATAAAGCGGCTCTCCGCCCATTCCCTGAAGGCGTACCAGCGCACTGCCAGCATTGCAAGAAAGAGACCTCCGAGAATCCAAAGGCCAATCCACCTTTGGAGTCGTTTTTCTTTTTGCAGATCCTCATTCCGATCCACTGACCGACCCAGATCCAGGAAATGCTCCTGATTCAGCACCAGTGAGAGGATCATCAACACCAGATAGACCAAAAGCCCCAATCCCACCGAAGCTCCGGTCACGGTCCCCGGAAGCGTGATCCCTTCCGGAATTCCCTTTTGAAGCTGTGCCCTAAGTAAGGAGGCTGCCGCCGCTCCCGCACCCAGTCCTGCCGCTCCGGCCACAGATGCTCCCAGCCAGAATTCCAGAAGGAACTGAGCGTAGGCCGTCCGCCTCCGGATGCCGAGGATCACCAGAATCCGGAAGTCCTTCTTTGCTTCCTTGAGATACCAGGAGGTCATCATCACCATCATGACAAGACTCAGCGCCATCAGAATCATGCCAAGGCTTCGGAACAGCCCGTACAACCCGTCCCCGGTAATGCCGCTTTCCATTGTGTAGGTTTTCTTCATGATTCTGTACATGGAAAGGACGATAAAAAGCCCTGCCGCCGAAAAGGCTTCCGACAGCATCATCAATACCTGTACTTTCAGGCGGGAGCGGAACATCTTCTGGATCACGCGGTAAAATTCCTTCGGATATCTGCCCGGAAAGTATGCTGCCTGTTTTCGGCGCTTCTGCTCTTCTTTTTCCTGTTCCCGTTCCCTTTCAAACTCCTCTTCCTTGTCCTCCATGGTTTCCTGATACCGGCAGTACAGAAACGTCACCACTCCCAGGATCATAAACACCGGAATATAAAGGATGATCCCGCCTGTCTGAAATATTGTCGGTGATATCATTATCCCCATAAATGGCGTAAAACTGCCCACCCAGAATGCCATGGGTTCCAGACGGTATAGTGCCAATCGGCTTTTTCCTGATCAACAGGAAGATACGCAGAAGATGAAGCAGGGACAACAGGATGTAGACCACAAGAAGAATATATTCGCTCCTAAATTTCATCTCTGTCACCATGCGTCCGAAAAGCAGAACACCGCAGGTCCGGCTGCCATCCATCGGAAATGGCAGGAAGAACCCTGTTGCGGCTGCAGCGGCACTCGCAAGGATCTGACAGATCCGTATCTTTTTCTGATATTTCGAATACTCCTTCATAACGACTCCCTCCCTACTCACGCTCCAGGCTCTTCCAGAGATTCCATTTCAAGATTTCATAGGCAAGCACCCACACCAGACACCAGATTCCGTAAACTGCGGCCAGGCTTCCCGCGAAGTGCCAGATCTCGCTTCCGGTATACAGTCTGGCTTTTGCAGTCAAAGCCGCAAATACTACGCCGCAGAACACTCCGGAAAGCATCGGGAGATACAGGAAGAATCCCATCTGATAGGCGAGCTTTTCCTTTCTTTTCTTTTCCCTCATGCCAAGGCGTTTCCAGAACTGATTCTCCCATCGCCAGGTATCCTCCTCCGACTTCACCTTCACAAAGTACTGAAACAGTCCCAGGAACAACAGCACCATCAGAATAAATCCGTTTGCAATTTTCGTGAAAAAGATTTCCGACTCTGTATTGACGATCATCTGAGATTTCACATAAAACGGCTGAATATTATTATCCCATATGGTATCAAAGTCATGCTCTTCCTTTAGATATTCCAGATCTGCAGCCGCCTGATCTACAAGCCCGTCATCCAGATTCATGCAGAACAGCATGGTCGGACCTTCCGTCAGATTAGCCGGATGTGTGATGGTGTAGGCTCTCCATTCTGCCTTTGTAATCTGCTGTCGGATCTCCCAGTTTTTCCGATTGTAGGCCGTGATCCGGTCGTAGTTTTCCTGAAAATACGCATCGGAGCATACGACCAGATTGTCCTGTTTTCCCTGATGGAACATGCCTGTCAGGCTGTCCCGCTCTTCACTGACAATGGTTCTGTCCGGGAAGATCTTCCGAAAGTCCGCCGTATTATAATACTCCAGCGGCTGTCCAAAACGAAGATGCTTCTCTGTCCTCGCCGTATCGTACTCGATGGTATGGGCCCGCACGGAGCGATCCTGCTGGTATACCACATGTACCTCCTCCCCTTTCAGGTGCAGTGGCTTTGGCTCTTTCCCAAGGAACTCTCTCATCCTCTGATAGGTGCTCCCGGAGATGGCAATCTGCTGTCCCTGCGGCCACTGGATCGGCCGTATTCCATTCCATCTGGACAGCTTCTCACTCCCGTAAATGGACGTCATCCGAATCATCGGATACTGACAGACCTGTGCATCGTATTTTCTGGCGGTCTCCTGGAGCTTTGGTATCTCCGCTTCATAAGCGGTCACCACGATATCATACGGATACATGGCTGCAATCTCCTGAGGCATCCAGGAACCCGCAAAATTGACGGCAAAGGCCGCCAGACTCAGGATGTGGATCACCGCAAGCAAAAACAACCGCTCTGTATTGCTCCAGAACCGGTGATAAAGCATGGCTGTCTTTTCCAGCCGGGCATAGTAACCCGCTTTCCCTTCCCGTCTTTTCAGCCATAATGCCATTCCCCCTGCCAGGAGAAGAAATGCCCCAACCACAGTCAGGATATGAATATAGAGGGTCTCTGCCCACTCCCGTCTGGAATCCCATGCAACTGCCAGCCCCCAAAGGACGATCCCCACGGTAAGCCACAGACCGATCCCCTTCTTCAGACGGTTCTCCCGCTGCAGATCTTCGTTCCGGTCCACAGATTTTCCAAGCTGAAGGAAATTCTCCTGATTCAGGGCCAGCGCCAGCAGCATAAGAATCAGATAAGACAACATTCCAAGTCCCAGATATCCCGGCGTCAGCACTTCCGGAAGTACACGCCCTTCCGGCATACCTTTTTGGAGCTGTCCTCTCAGGATGACTGCCCCGGCGCTTCCAATGCCGGTTCCAATCACCGCGGAGATCAGCGCCCCTGCCCAGTATTCCAGAAGAAACTGGATATATGCCGTACGGCTGCGGATGCCAAGGACTACCAACAGCCGGTAATCCTTTCGCACCTCCCGCATATACCAGGCAGCCATCAGAACCATCATCAGAATGCTCAGCACGATCAAGATAACACCGAGACTCCGAAACAGACCGTAAAGTCCGTCTCCGGTAATTCCGCTCTCCAGTGCATAGGTCTCCTTCATAATTCCATACATGGAAAGGACGATAAAGAGGCTGGCCGCCGAAAAGACTTCCGACAGCATCATCAATATCTGCACCTTCATGCGGGAGCGGAACATCTTCCCGATTACCTGGTAAAATTCCTTTGGATATCTCCCCGGAAAGTAGTCGGCCTGCTTTTGATGCCGCCGCTTTTCCTCGGCCTTCCTTCGTTCCTCTTCCAGCTCTTCTTCCTTCTCTTCCAGCGTTTCCTGAGAACGGCAGTACAAAAACGTAAGCCCGCCCAGCACAAACCCTACATAGACGTACATTACAGTCCCACCCGGCTGAAAGCTGGATGACAAAATCATGGCTGCTACTGGCGGAGTAAGAATCCCCACTCCGAATGCGACCTTTTCCAGGCAGTACAGCCATCCAATCTCCCTGCCTCTTACAATCCGCAGGATCCGCCAGAAATGAAACACCGCAAGCACCCCATAGACGGCAAACAGAATATAGCTCCATTCCCATCCGGTTTCCATCACAATAGTACAGAACAGCCGGACCCCAAAGGTCCGGCTCCCCTCCATCTGAATCGGCATAAAGCATACAAGCAGCACCATAAGAATACTGCACATCAGCTTGCTGATTCTGATCTTTCTCTGATATTTGGAACGATTCTTCATAACCCCTTCACCTCCAGTCGCATCTGCTGAACAACTGAAAACTCTGTTATAACTCCGTGAGATCCAGACTGCTGATCTTTCCGTCCGTCACTTCCGCTCTTCCCTCGATTTCCTGCCGGTTCTCTCCCACGGTCATATTAACATGAAACTTGTACGCGTCATTGTCCCTGGTAACCGTTGTCTCGGTCACTTCCCATGTCTCATCCTGCTGATAGAGATCCATCATATAGCCAAGCATCGCTTTGGAAAAATCATCCATTCCCTGGTCATTCAGATAAACCCCGTATACCTCTTTCCATTTCTCCTCCGCCTGCCGGGACTGTTTTTCGGATGCTTCCGCCGTCTGCGCGTCCACGCCTTCCCCGATGAGAGCCGGTGAATCCAGCAATGCCTGATAAAGGCCGGCCTGCTCTTCGCTTTTTGTCAATGTCTCATTCAGGAAATCCTTCACCAGCTTTTCCCCTTGGTCCGGCCTGAGAAAGAAAACCGCCGCCCCAATACAAATCAAAATCACTGCTGCAACCGCAGCATAAAGATACTTCCTTTTCATAACCAGTCCTTTCCGAACAGGCTGTCCTGTTCTGAAAACATGATCTTTCTTTTCCAACGGATTCCTTCATCATCGGTCTCACCTCATTTTCCATATCAAATTCCTAAATTTTCTTTCTATTATGTTATTCACATCATATCATTCGCAATATTTGTTTTCAATATCAAAATCGTCTATTATTATTAACTATTATGACGATGGTTACGGACCTGTTACAGATCCGCCATCCGGCTGATAATCTCCTGATAAAATTTATCCTGATTGTCTCCCCGGTTGAGGGTATCCAGAATCACCCCGTCCTTCAATAGAATGATCCGACTGCAGTTGCTTGCCATCTGCGGATCATGGGTTACCATGACGATCGTCTTTTTTAAATCCATATTAATACTTTTTAACGCTTCTACAACGATCTGTTCGGATTTGGAATCCAGATTTCCGGTGGGCTCATCTGCAAGAATGAGATCCGGACTGTTTACAAGGGCCCGACAGATGGCAGTCCGCTGCTTTTCTCCACCTGAAAGTTCATAAGGATTTTTCTCAAGAAGATGTGAAATTTCAAACCGCTCTGCGTATTTCCTTACCACCTTTTTCATCTCATCCGATTTCTTCTTTCCCAGAATCATCGGCAGCATAATATTCTCTTCCACCGAAATACTATCCATCAAATAAAAATCCTGGAAGACGAATCCGATTCTGTTTCTACGGATATCAGCCAGTTCATCCGGATACAGTTCTTTCGTATTTTTCTCCATGAACAGTACCTCACCTTCCGTTGGCCGATCAATCAGACCGAGTATCTTCAGAAGTGTGGTCTTTCCGCACCCGGATTTTCCCATCACAACTTCCGGAAATACTGTGCCGTCTGGAATTCCCTTTTGGAGCTGCGCCCGAAGGATAGAATTCTTTTATTTCACTGCTTTTAGGTTTCACGAAAAAAGCTTATCGCAGAAAAACCTCTTAGTTATGAATTTACAAGAAATTATTTATGCTCTTATCATACCTCAACTTCCTTGTTTCTCACTTCTAAAGTCAAAATGTGTACTCACTTTACTCTTTCACCTGCATTTCATACTGTTTCCACACTTTATCCGCTAAATCCGAAAGGAATTTGTCCCATCCGTTGTCCGGCTCTATTCCCCATTCTACAGTTTCCCGGATATTCGATATCATCGCCCTTTCCGCATCTGTAATAAAATATGCTCCGTCCAGTTCTTCGAAGCTTTCTTCTACTGACGAAATTGTCGCCTCCGAACGGTCAGATAACCAGTTTTTAATCTCATTTTTTTCCACCGCAATTCCAGCGCTGCCACTGAGAACCTGGTCTACGTTTTCGCTTCCTTCTTCCTTTATCTTGTCATTTAAAAACAACATTAAGAACTCATATGCTTCTTCTTTCTGATCACTGGACATACCAACAGCTCCATAGGTCATAATGGACGCCATCTTTCTTCCTTCTAAATCCGGAATGATTTTTGCAAAAGCCTCTTCTCCTCCGATAAATGAGCGAACCGGCTGAATTTGATATTGCTCTTCCATATTATCTGCCGCATCCGGAATCTCTTCCTGTCGGAACCGCATGTACGTTTTTGCAAAGGTCGCCCATTTTTCTTTATCAAATAAAACCTGCTGTGCTTCATAATCCGCTGCCGGCTGAAACCATCGTCCTGATGTCAAATATAAACTTCCATTGATTGCTTCTTTTAATCCGGAATCATCCAGTTGTTCCGCCTGTTCTAGCCATTCACCTAGCGTATCCCCTGTTATGTTTTCAATGTCGTTTGTTCCTGATAATACATAATAATAGCAGGAAAGCGGAATCATATATTGCTTTCCGTCATACTGTCCTGCATTTAAAATTTTCTCATTATAGGTCGTATCTTCCCAATAAGAGTCTGTCTCCATATATTTATCTAACGGAGCCAGCACTCCACTTTGCATCGTTTGGTATGGATTCGCAAATAGTTCTGTTTTCATCTCCGCCGCATCCGGACTGGTATCCAGCAAATATACATCTGCACCTTTCCCCGCCATAATCTGTGTTTGAAGTTTTTGAATTTCCGAATCACGCCCCTCTTCCTTAGAAGGAAGTACCTTCACTTTTATCTCGATCTCTTCCGTTTTCATCATAAAATCAGCGATACTATTTACTTCTTTTTGAATAGAAGGATCTGTAATTACATTCAGTACTGTTTTATCTTGTTTCTCTTTTTGCTTCTCGCATCCGTCCATTCCTACCAACAGCATTCCAGCACATCCTAAAATAATGATTTTTCCTGCTATGTTTTTCATAAAGATTCACCCCTATGTTTTATTATTTAAGCCATGTATTCCGCCTTTAAGAAGCAATACATGGCTTAATAAAAAGAATGTTTAGAATACTTTTAATATATTTGCTATTTACAATAAAAATATTCTATTTTGATTATTTTCAGCTAATTCTACTTTGAGTACATTTCTTTCAATGATTAATTGTGCCCCGTACATTGTACGCGCGTTTCTGTAGTTGTGCCTACTGTGTAACCATTAGTCTTATCCACCTTCTGGCATTTATTCTAATATTAAATTTTAAAATACACCGGTATCACCTCATTCCTTCTTTTTTCCGTTATGTTTATGTTAGTTATACTTTAATTCATCAGCATTATTTTTTTCAATATTTTGTCCATGACTCTAAATTTTCTGTCCTCTAATTTTAATTTTTCTTGTTTTTAGACTATTCCTATGAAAAATAAAGTAAAATCCCTCCATATCCACTCATAATCCCCGGATTCAATCTCTCCTGTGGAAGTAATCGGAATTTGTCCATAGAAAGAGCTGTTCTCCCAGCCGTCTATAATACTGATGGATATCTTGTTCCGATTCACAGCTTTGATATTCCACGATTTCACACCAGCTATGGTCGCAACGGGATAAAATTGTATAATGATATTGGCTTGTTCCCGTTCTCTCACTGATCCAGTCCAGAAGCCTTGTGAAAAACTCTTCGTTCTCCATAGATCGAGGTTTTAAAAACAGTCTCTTCCCATTTTCCAGACAGATTTTCAATACTTCTTTTCCGCCATGATGCAGATCAGATAATCCAGATACTATCCCTGTGATCCTGCCAGGACCTTCTCCCTCAAAAAAGAGTTTCCCAATTTTATCATAATCTTCCTGAAACCACTGCATCACCTGTACATAATACTGAATCTGACTCTCCATACGATCCCGGATACATCGAATCAAAACCGGATAGTTATCTGCGATATGATAGAAAAACTCTTTACTTCCACATTGTTTGCAAAAGTCCTCATACTGCTCCTTCGCATCCACTCCCTTTAACATTCCCTTCTGTTTGCGGCCATGCATTTCCGCAATCAAGGTGCGGAGCGCAATGTTTTGCAGACGGACAGCCAGCTCATCCGCAAAATCTCTATATACGTTCGGAGTGATCTTCTCTTTCATAGTATTTAACTGAAGTTTTAATTCCTCTATCCCTGTTATTAAAAAAGACTGATAAAATTCTGCAAAGAACAGTTTCGTCTCTCCTATGTTTCTGCGTATCTCATTTGACGGATCATTCCATTCTCTATATTCCACACGCAAGCTTCCCATGTAAGTCCCTTCTTTTCGCCCAAATATCTGCTCTTCCAGATATGCCTGAAAGGCAGAATATCTCTTTTGAAGTTTCGCCACCAAATCTTCTCCTAAAAGCTGATCCCAGTATTGTTTTTTCTTATCATTGACTGGTTTTTCTTGATCATTTCTATAATCTCTTTCCCACAAATAAGTATCTTTCATAAATTCCTCCGAAAAAAACAGGATGCTCACATGAACATCCTGCTTTATAAATAATTAGCAACAGAAAATTGTTAAAAAGGATTCTCCAGCTGGATTAGTAAAACGCTCTATTGCTTTTGCCAATTCCAGATCTTGTATTCCGTTTATTTCTTTTAATTCGCTTTTTAAGTCTCCGGCAGTATACAAATACTCTTCTTGCTTCATATTTCGTTTCTCCTTGCCTCTAATCTCCAAAATGTAATGGTTACTATAAATTCTCTTTCGCGGATCTGATAAGAAAAGTCTCCTTCGTATTGACGGACAATCTTCTGTACACTTTTGATCCCATATCCATGCAGCTGATGATTTTGTTTATTAGTAATCAATTTTCCCTCTTGTTCTGACGGTCTGTCTTTGATACTGTTGGAAATGGTAAGATAAAGCATTTCAGATTTTCGTGTAATATGTATCTCAATCCACCGTCTATCGTCCTGAATGTTCTCACAGGCTTCAATTGCGTTATCCAAAAGATTGCTGAATAGTGCGCAGATTTCCATATCCGAAAAAGGCAGTTCTCCAATTCGATCCGCTCGGATGCGAAATTTGATCCCCTTTGACTCTGCTTTTGTCTTTTTCTGTTCCAGAAGTGTATCCAAAATTCCTATTTGAGTCCACATAGCCTTTTGGGATACCAAAATATCATCCGATAACTCGTTAAGATATGACATCAGCAGATCCCATTTTTTCTCCTGTCCATACTCACGCATAATCAGCAGATGATGCTTCATATCATGTGTCTGTATTCTGTTTTTTTCCATCATGATTTCCATTTCTTTTATATGATTCTTAGACAGTGTTCCCAGTTCCGACAGCATTTCATTTTCTGTTTTCAATATTTGAAAACGATGAAAAAACACAAAAACACCTGCTGTCAACACACTCACAAACACCATCGAAACTGCCGCTCCCAGTCCTTGTGCTCTTCTGGCACCCGTTACCATATTCATCATTGTTGCCATGTAGATCCTCAAAATTCCTATAAATATGGCACAAAGGAGTGCAAGCGTCTTTCTGTCCCCTTTCAAAACCAAGTTTTTATCTTGCCATTTCAACAAAAGTAGAGCTACACCTGCTCTTGGTATCAAAAACAATACACATTGCACCATGGATTGTGAAAACTTATAAATCTCTTCCCAAAATTGTTTTCCGATTATTTCCATACTGATAAATCCGCAGAAAAAATCCATCAAAGCAAGAATTGTATAAAATAGAATAATGATTTCTATCTTAATTAACATATTCTTTTTCTCTACAATCCAGGCACAGAGTAATGTAGATAAAATAATAAATACAAACATAGTACTAGAGAAAAAAAGAATTTTTCGATTGATCCCTAACAGGATGCCTGCCCCCAGAATATTCCCCCATACCAACACTTTCTGCCAATTCCGCAGATATTTCTTTTCCAGCACTGTCCGGTATAATACCTGATAGCACATCCATACCTCACAGATGGAAAGCAGAATCAGTACTATGACGTGGATTTGCCGTTCCATTCCCGTTCCCTCCAGTAATCATCAATTTTTTTCTTTGCAGCATCAATCCGGTATTGGTTCAGCTCAAGTTTGTAGTCTTCCTCCATGTAGATCATATTGTCCTGAATTCCCCGGACATTTCGGAGGCTGATAATATTACTTCGATCTACAAGAAAAAATTCCTTACTGTCCAGCTTTTCCATTAACCTGCTCAAAGAAATCCGTTCTCTGAAGGTTCCCTGGAATGTCACATATTCTGCATTTTTTCCCATCTTTTTCTTATGGATATAAATGATTTCGCGGAAATAAATTTTCTGCGGTTTTTCCTCCGGCTCATCCTCGCGTTTCAGCATCAGATATTCATTTTTCTCTGCGCCCATCCGATACATGAGCTTTTCCAGAATCCGCGGCAGTCTTTCCTCCATCTGGGTTTTCAGGATATATTGGTCTGCCTCGATTTCATAGCTTTCCAGTGCAAATTCCGTATGGGACGTCAGGAACACAAGTCCACGATTCGGGTAGGTTTTCCGCAGAAGCCTTCCAAACTCAAGTCCGGTCATTCCATTTCCTAGTTCGATGTCCACGAAAAAGATATCCCCTTCCTCTCCGTATTCCTTTGTCTTCGCATACTCCAGAAATGCTTCTCCCGATGGGAAAACCAGAAGTTGTGTACTCAGAAATCGGTCCGCTGTCTCTTTGATTTTGTCCCGAATCATATCCTGCATCCGTTTATCGTCATCTACAATTACAATGTTAAGCATGTGTCTCCTCCTTCAACAGCAGATAGTATTGATTATTGTTCACATCGTGAAAAACAGCTTCTCCATTCCGTATCTGAAGCCGGAAAGTATGTTCCCACAGTCCTTCCTCTCCATCTACGGCTATTTCCCTCCCGCAGTGATAAAGGGAGTCGCCTTCTTCCTGTTCATTCACTTTCCGTATGATATCCTCTACCGCCTCTGTGATCTTCATGGAATGGCGGGCCGGATTCCATCTGCCGAGCAGCCGGTTGATTCTTGTTTTGTTGACTACGATTTCTTTGCAGAATGCTTTTCGAAACGCTTTTCTCACCTCCTTATCTGCTTCCAGCAGATCGAAGGCCCGCTCTGACTGGTCTTTGATATCCTCATAGGGAAATCCCAGCTCTCCATATACCCTCATGTGGCAAAGCGCTTTTCGGAGATCCGCCTCTTCCTTCCGCTGTTCATACCGTCCAAGGAGCCACCGGATACTCTCCATCAGGATCTCCCGGCACAAGAACGCATCGGTTCTGTAAAACCTTGAGACCGCCAGTTTGATTCCTTCGATTTCCACCTTACTGCACTTCATTCTTTTTCACTCCTGTTCCCTCTTCCCACTATCTTTTGTCCCCTCAAAATTGTACTACATTTCCCGATTTTTTTCGCCCTTCTGTCCTCGAAATCTCCATTTTTGTCCTCGAAATCTTTGTTTTTCTTTCTACTCTTTTGCTCTATTCCGCTCCTGCACAATGGATCAAAAGGGCGGAAGATCTGATCTTCCGCCCCCTGCTATGCCTGGATTCTGTTTTATTTTCCTAGCCGTTGATCATGAAGGATACGAGCTTGTCGATATCTTCCTTTTCATAGGCAATAATTTCCAGTTCCGGGATCTCACCGTTGGAAAAGATATTTGCCAGAGATACGTATTGAGCCAGTTTGGATTTGAGATTCAGTCTGTCTCCCTCTCCTGTTACCAGTTCTACCTTTCCTTCACAGCTGTCCACTACTTTAAAAAATTTGTCGATATCCGTGATGTTCTGTACTTTCATCTGTGTTTCTCCTTTCTGTTTCTTGTTTGTCTTTTATATGATTGATTTGTCTGCAAGGACAATGTCCTTCTCCCTGATTTCAATTTTTTTCTCTTTCAAAAGGCGTCCTACCGCACGTTTGAATTCGTTCTTGCTCATCTCGAATTCGGCCCGGATCGTCTCCGGAGATGCCTTGTCCGTAAACGGGATCCGTCCACCGTGCTGCTCCATGTACTCCACAAGCCGCGCCGCATCCACATCCATCTGGATGAAGGCCTTTTCCCGGACGCTTAAATCCAGCTTTCCGTTGTCCTTCACTGCAGCTACTCTGGCACGGATCGTCTGTCCCGGACGGTAGTTGTGGTATACTTCCCGTTTTGGGATCAGTGCGGAATATTTTCCGTCCACCGCCACGAAGACGCCGAAGCGGTCGCTGAGTTCATAGACGATGCCCTCCACCATGTCATCTTTCTGGTACGGGGAATCGCAGGACAGCTTTTCGTAAACCTTCATCGTCGCGCAGAGACGGCTGCTTTTATCAATATAGAGGCTGACCAGAACATGGTCTCCTTTTTTGACCGGTCTGGTCTGTTCCCGGAATGGAAGAAAGAGATCCTTTTCCAGCCCCCAGTCCAGGAAGGCTCCGTTCTTTCCGATATCCACCACTTCCAGGACCGCCAGCCCTCCCAGGGTGAGCTTTGGCTCATTGGTCGTTGCAATCAGCCGGTCTTTGGAGTCCTTGTAGAGAAAAACTTCCACCGGATCTCCCGGTTCAGCCCCTTTTGGCACCTGCTTTTTCGGAAGCAGCACATGCTCTTCTTCTGATCCCAGATATACCCCAAAATCCACTTCTTTTTCAATCGTCAATACTTGCTTTTCGCCCAATTTCATTCTTTTGTTCTCCTTTATGCTTTCAGCTCTACCACTGCGTATGGCTTTTTGTTTTCATCACACAGGGCGACCGTCGTCCCCCCGTCCGCTGCTTCTGTCAGCGGGTACAGCGTATCTCCGTAAAGCGCTGATTTTTTATATTCTACACGAAGTCTGGACACATCCGTCTCTTCTCCCTGTTCTTCCAGAAGTTCCACTGCCATCTGTACATACCGGCAGTTATTGACGTGATGATTGGTGTCAATATGGTATTTCCGGACTTTAATAGGTTCTCCCGGTATTCCTTCCTTTGGCATCGGGACTTTCCGGGAGGCATATTCCATCGGATAAGGCTCTTCCGTTCCATACCGGCTGATTTCCTCCTGGGATGGCTTTGCCGGGCGTCCGGACTCCAGATCCATATATACCCAGATGGAATTGGCATAGGCGATGACTTCTCCTTGCTCATCTTTCATGACGAAGTTCCTGTCCCCGAAGAATCCATGAAATTCCGTGGCCCAGGTAGCGGTCCTGATCTCTTCGCCCAGTGCGGGATACCGGTTGATTTCCACCTGCCAGGAGGAAAGTACCCAGGCTTTTTTCTTTTCTTCCAGATACCTGGTTCCTACGCCCAGATCTTCTGACTGGAAGATGCTTGCATCCTGAAATGTGTTGATGATTCCGGTCAGCGTCATGCATCCGTTGTCCGACACTTCGCTTAACCTGACTCTTGTTTTGATTTCGTACATACAATCCCTCTTTTATTTTTCCTTTTGTTCCGCAACAAAGCTTTTTTCCATTGTAATCACACACTGATAACGCTCGTCCAGATAGTGGATCTTTTCCATCACCCGATGCAGCAGCGCATTCTCCTCTTCTTTATCATACCCGTGAGGCAGCACCATGTCAAAGATCAGATTGACCCGATGCTCTCCCGGTACCATGCGGAAGTCATGAATACTTGCCTCCGGAGCGGTCTCTTTCACAATTTTTTCCACCTTGTCCCGGACTTCGATGACATCCTGATTTTTCGTCTCAATCGGGTCCATGTGAATCAACAGGTAGATGCCAAGACGTTTTCTGGCATCCCGCTCGATCCGGTCGATAATCTCGTGGGATACTTCAATATTGACGTCATTTGGCACTTCCGCGTGAATGGACGCCATGCTTCGGCCCGGTCCGTAATTATGTACCAGCAGATCGTGGGTGCCGACAATGCCGTCGTAGGACTCCACGAATCTGGTGATCTCGTCAAAGGTCTCCTGTGGAACCGCTTCTCCGATCAGCGGCTCCAGCGTGTCTCTTGCGATGCCCACTCCGGCCCACATGACAACAAGTGCCACACCGATGCCGACAAATCCGTCAATGTTGATTCCTGTTACGCGGAAAAAAAGGACCGACAGAATGGTAGCGGTTGTCGTCACCACATCTCCCATGGCATCCGCCGCCGTTGCCATCATAACTTTGGAATCAATCTTTTTTCCGAGTTTTCTGTTGAATGCCGCCATCCAGATCTTGACTCCGATAGACAGAATCAGGATCACAACAGATATGGTGTTGAAGGTGAGCACCTCCGGATTCCGGATTTTTCCGATGGCGTCTTTCAGAAATGTGAATCCCACCTCCAGTACGATAAATGCCACAATCAGTGCGGCGATGTATTCGATCCGCCCGTGTCCGAAAGGATGTTCCTCATCGGCGGGCTTTTCCGCCATCTTGACCCCAACAAGGCCAATGATCGAGGAACCGGCGTCCGAAAGGTTGTTAAACGCATCCGCCGTAACGGAAATACTGTGAAGCATGATTCCTACGATCCCTTTTACAAGAAAAAGAAATACATTGCAGAGGATGCCTACCACACTTGCCAGGACGCCATAGGCTGTCCGTACTGCAACAGTCTCTGTCTGCTCATAATTTTTTACAAACCGTCTGATTAAAAATTCTGTCATTTTGTTTTCCTTTCTCTTTCGTCCCAGGACAGTTTTCTTTTTTTATGATCCAAAGAAAAACCATTTCACCTTGAATTTTGAGGCTGCAGTCACCATCTCATATTCGTCATCTGTCAGGACGTTTTCCAACTGCTTTTTCCCGCGGTCCGGTACAACTGCATGGACGCTGTCGATGAAGCAAAGGCTTGGATAGAGGACGCACCACCAGTTGTGCCCCTGGGCTTTCCCGATCTGAATCCGAAGCGCCTCGTAGGTTCCGGCGGGAAAGGTGATGTCTCCGTATGTCTTTTCCGGAAATGCCGTCCACTCCAGGGATGCCCGTACCGGATAAGAGGCTCCCTCTTCCTTCAGTGTCTCCCTGGAAACCGCTTCGATTTCGGAAAGATGGGAGCGGATAAAGGCTTTTGTCTGGTCAAGGCTTTCTGTATCCATCTGCTCTTCCATCCAGGATACCACTGCATCCTTTACCTTCATCTTCAGCTTCTGGTCTCTGGTGCTGTCGCTGTTTGCCAGCACATGGAAGCGCAGCACCTCTTCTGCCATGTGCCTTTGTGTCTGTTCCATCTTTGCACTGACTGTCTCTGTGCGCCAGACACAGGCAGTCAGAATCAGGGAAATCATGACAGCTGCCGCTGCCATGATCCGGTTTCTTCGTCTGTTCATGATCCGTCATCCTCCTGTCTTTTCCATGTTAACGGGAGTATTGCCGGATCGTCTGGATTTATTCTGTTTTTTCCGGATTTTTATTCCGGCGGATCGTCTCAAGCACAGCCATGGCCTGCTTGTCAATGTGTACGCCGATCTTCTCCTCGGCCTGTTCCTTCTCTCTGGACTCCAGGTAGGTGATCAGCTCTTTGTGTTCTTTGGAAATCTGCGGATGGAATTCCCGGTGCTTTAAGTATTCTACCCGGTACCGGTACATCTGTTCTCCCAGATTGTTGAGAAGCTGAATCAATCTCTGGTTATCCGTGGAACGGTAAATGATATCATGGAAATGGACGTCTGCCTCTGCGGTTCTTGTCACATCGTCGGATGTGAGGGACCGTTCGAACTCCTCCGCCGCCTCCTTGAGCTCCTGGATCTGTTCTGTTGTGATCCTGTCGCAGCTCAGGCTGACTGCCAGAACTTCCAGTGCCCTTCTGACTTCCAGTACGTCACGCATGCTCTTTTCCGTGATTTCCGCTACCTCTGCTCCTCTTCTTGGAATCATCAGGACCAGCCCTTCCAGCTCCAGTTTCCGGATCGCTTCCCGGATCGGCGTGCGGCTCACTCCCAGCTTTTTGGCAAGCTGGACTTCCATCAGCCGTTCTCCCGGCTTTAACTCCCCCCGTAAAATCGCCTGTCGGAGTGTATTAAACACCACGTCCCGCAGCGGAAGATACTCATTCATTTCTGCTCCAAAATCTGCTTCCATCAATCGTTCCTCCTGTTCTTTCGTACATTGTGAATGGTTGTTGTGTAAACCTGTCTTGCAAATCCCTTCTGTCGAATCTGTTCCGCTGTTTTCTTTGCCATACTGCGTTCCTTAAACAGGCCGAATACGGTCGGGCCGCTGCCGCTCATCATGGCGTTCATGGCTCCGCCTTGAAGCATCTCTTCTTTGATCTTTGTGATCACCGGATACTGCTTTTCTGTCACGCTTTCCAGGACATTTCCCATGGATCCTGCCACACGGGCAAGATCCTTTGCCCGGAGTCCGTCGATGATACCATCGATATCCGGATGCTCTGTGATCCTGGCTGCATCCAGCTTTTCATAGACTGTCTTTGTGGAGACGCTGACAGGCGGCTTGGCAATGAGGATATGGCACTTTGGCATGGCCGGAAGGCGGGTCAGCTTTTCCCCGATTCCCTCTGCCAACGCTGTCCCTCTCATAATGCAGTACGGGACGTCTGCCCCCAGAGAAACTCCCCGCTCCATCAGATCCTTCTCACCAAGCTTCCAGCCAAAAAGCCGGTTCATCCCAAAGAGCACGGCGGCGGCGTCCGCGCTTCCGCCTGCCATCCCTGCCGCAACCGGGATGTGCTTTTTCAAGGTGATGGAAACTCCTCGTTTTTCTCCAAATTCATCCAGCAAAAGCCGGGCCGCCCGAAATGCAATATTGCCTTCGTCCGCCGGCAAAAAAGCGAGATTAGACGAAACGGTGATGCCAGGCTCCTCCCGCTTTTCCAGCGTGACCTCGTCATACAGATACACCGTCTGCATGATCATCCTGACATCATGATATCCGTTTTCTCTTTTTCCAAGTACATCGAGCCCCAGATTAATCTTTCCAAGTGCTTTTAACTGAATCCGTTCCATCCAATCTCTCCTTGCTTTTCCTCTTTTCTCTCATGGTCCGTTCTTCTCCAGGCTGCCCCTTGAGAGCCTTTCTTTTATATAGAAGAAACAGACATTATGTATTTTGTATACATTTCCTTATAGTATACTCAAATTTTCCTTAAAAATCAATATCCTCTCCCCTGGCTGCAGACCTTTTTCCTTTTCTATTCCATTGACTTCACAGATGCTCTCCTCGGTAGTTCCAAAGCGTTTGGCCAGGGAAAAAAGATCGTCTCCCTCCTTGACAGCATATCCGACAATGCCCGGCCGTTTTGCCAGCTCTTCCATGGAACGTTCCTCCATTTGCAGTTCCGTAATTGTTTCAATGGAAACTGGTTTTCTTACCAGCGTCCGGAAAGAAAGCGCTGCCTTTACTTCCGCTTTGCCCTGTCCCAGCAGATTGACATCCAACTGTTCCATACAGCCATTCAAAGAGCAGCGGATATCCGGATACATCTCGTTGCATTCCAGCAGACAGGAAAACGGCACCATTCCCTGCCAGGTGTCAAAGGGAATCTCATCGTCCGGTTTGATGTAGAGAAAGGCAATATGAAGAATCCCTTCTACCCGGATTCCTTCTTCTCCGGGTTCCGTCCGTACAATTTCCAGGCTGCCCGATGTATGGCAGATCTGAAAAATGTTGTCTTTGAGTTCCGGAAGGGAGAGCGTCTCGCCAACCGTACATTTCATCTGATTCTGCATCACGATCTGTTCCCACTCTTTTGTCTCTTTTTCGGCTGTCAGGATACAGCTCAAGGAGTAAAGATCCTCCAGGATCTCTACTTCTTCCTCTTCAAAAACAGACGCCTTTGCTTCCAGAGAAGCCTCGACTCCGATGATCCGCATCTCCCCGTCCTCGTCAAGCCGCACTTCCGCATTTTCATCGGTAAAGGCCGTGTCGATCTGATGAAACATCGTCTCATCCGCCCCCGGGCACGGGATCCGCCCCTCAAACCGCACGGGCTCTTCGATCCAGTTCAACGTCTCATCCGGCGTCTCATAAAGAGCGAATACAAGAAGTTCCCCTTCCACAATCAGTCCGTCCGTCACCAGCTTGGTGTCAAGTCTCCGTGGTTTGATATCTGTCCAGAGCAGGGATGCAATATTTTCTTTTCCCTTCGGGAGACGGATTTCCTCCTTGATCCGGTATGTATCCCGGATCGTAGTCAACATTTTCAGAATCTTTTTCGTCTCCTTTTTCCTAAAACAGCGGTCTACGCCCTCCACATCCACGGTCAGCTCCCCTTCTTCCGCCTCTTCCGGCACCAGTACGATCTCCGCCATGGTCCGGATATTCAGCTTTCTGGAGTGAATCATCACCGCCGTTACATCTGTCCTGGTACTTCTGATCAGCCAGTCGCCCCGCTCTTCCTCGGTGTATACCATCTCCTCAAACGGGAACTGCCCGGTCAGTTCCGCCATCTTTTCTTCCGCCTCGTCTGTCACATAGAGAATTTGAAACATCAGCTTCCCCTGGATTTTTACATAATGATCCACTTTACGGATCTCCTCGATCCGAAGTGTTCCCTCGCTGATCATAACTTTTTTGATATCCGTTTTGTTATCCGGTACGTTGTAATCCTCATCGATCAGAAACTGATCCGTCACCGGCTTCCCGCTCCACTGTTTCATAACCTGTTTTTTTACCAACTCCATATGGAACCTCCTCATTCTTCAAAGACAACATGTCTGTCCTGATAATCCAGTTTGACCACGAGATACGGCCAGGTATGCTTCTCTATGACCTGTTCTTTTTCTCCTGGTCCTTTCAGCTCCGTGCGGATATGTACGGCATTTTCCGTCTCGTAAATCTCTTTGACCTCAATGCTGTACCCGCTTGTGTCTTTTTTCCCATACCCTCTGACCAGATACATCTGTCCCTGGTCCGTATAGGTCAGCTTCATCGGTTCGTCCTTTTTCTCTTCAATTTCTGTCTTTAATTCTTCTGGAATGTCTTCCTTTTCCAGGACCGTAAAATCCAGCTCCTGCTTTTTTGTTCCTCCCAGATCCGTCACTGAGCAGCCGGATATGCAAAAACCTAAGAAGGCCGCAATGCCAAAGAGGATGATGTTCCGGAAATTTCCAGCTTTTTTTCCCATATCATGCGATCCTGTAGTTTCTCTTTATCATCTTACACAAACTTCACATAAAAAATGCCAAATCTGGATTTCTTTTCCCGCATTTTTATAGTATAATAGTGTTACTTTGTAAGTGCGTCGTTTTTCGACATACTGTCTATTAATTTTTTGTGGAAAGGAGCGTATCCTATGATTCGCTTTATCTGTGTCGTCATCTATCTGGTGATCTATCTGATTCTATCAATTCCGGTCTTTTTTGTGGAATGGCTGATCGGAAAGAAAAACCGGGAACTGCGCGACCGGTCTTCCCTGCGGATTGTCCAGTGGGGGTTTCGATGCATCCTCAAAATCGCAGGTGTGGACGCCACGGTGATCGGCTTTGAAAATGTCCCAAAAGACGAGCCGGTCCTCTATATCGGCAATCACAGAAGCTATTTTGATATTCTGCTGACGTATTCCCGTTGTCCGGGACTGACAGGATATATCGCCAAGAAGGAGATGGAGAAGATTCCTCTTCTCTCTACATGGATGAAATACCTCTACTGCCTGTTTCTGGACCGCCACGATCCAAAGCAGGGTATGAAGACGATCCTGACGGCCATCGACTATATCAAACGCGGGATTTCCATCTGTATTTTCCCGGAAGGCACCCGGAATACCGGAGAGGAGTTAAGCCTCCTTCCTTTTAAAGAAGGTTCCTTTAAGATCGCCGAGAAAACAGGCTGTGCCATCGTTCCCATCAGTTTGAACAATACCGCCCAGATCTTTGAGGCCCACCTTCCATTTATCCGGAAGACCCACGTTGTCGTTGAGTACGGACGCCCGATCTATCCAAAGGATCTGGACAAGGAGACCCGAAAGCATCTGGCTGTCTATTTTGAAGAGATCATCCAGGAAACCATCGATAAAAACGCAAAGATGGTGTAGATAGGAATCTTGTTTCCTACAGACAAAGAAGCATGCCGGCTGTGGCATGCTTCTCTTTTTCTATCGCACGGGACCATTCTGATCTGATACCGATCTATTCATTTTTCAGAAACGATTCCAGTCCGTCGACTGCCTTCTCCTCATCTTCGCCTTCTGCGGAAATCTCGATCTCCATTCCCTTTGACGGTCGGAAAGCCATCATCCCCATAATACTTTTTGCATTCACATGCATCTCTCCGCTTTTCAGAATAATCCTGCTCTGGAACTGGCATGCAATACGAACCAGTTCTGCGCCCGGTGCCTCATATCTGCTCCCGATATCTGCTGCTATCACTTTTCGTGTGGTCATATTGACTCCTCCTTCCATCTGGAACTGTTCTTTTTTTAAGCTTATTATATAACAGTTCCACCTGTCTTTCAATTTGAAGTTTCCAATTTTTCTTTCCCTTTGCCCGGATGAGTGCTATAATGTTTCCAGTATTATGCTGAAAAAACAGCCTGGCGCCCTATGGCGCGCGGCAAAAAAGGAGTGTGTCCTATGTTGGAACGTAATTTGACATTATTGACAGATCTGTATGAGCTGACAATGATGCAGGGATATTTTAAGGAGCAGGATCACGACAAAGTCGTTGTATTTGACGTCTTTTATCGTGCCAATCCATGCAATAACGGCTATTCTATTGCAGCAGGACTTGACCAGGTAATCGAGTATATCAAGGGGCTGCATTTTTCTTATGAAGCGGTGGATTATCTGAGAAGCCTCCATATTTTTGACGAGGACTTTCTTCATTATTTAAGCGGCTACCATTTCAGCGGGGATATCTATGCGATTCCGGAAGGAAGCGTCATCTTTCCGCGGGAACCGCTTATCAAAGTGGTGGCACCGATTATGGAGGCCCAGCTTGTGGAGACTGCGATTTTGAATATCGTCAACCATCAGTCTCTGATCGCCACCAAGACCGCCCGTGTCGTCTATGCGGCAAATGGCGGCGGTATCATGGAGTTCGGCCTTCGCCGGGCCCAGGGACCTGACGCGGGACTCTACGGGGCGAGAGCTGCCATGATCGGCGGATGCATCGGCACCTCCAATGTGCTGGCAGGGCAGATGTTTGACGTACCGGTTATGGGAACCCATGCCCACAGTTGGATCATGAGTTTTCCAAGTGAATACGAGGCTTTCAAGGCTTATGCCAGACTGTACCCGGATTCCTGCACTCTTCTTGTGGATACGTACGACACCTTAAAATCCGGTGTGCCGAACGCCATCCGCGTCTTCCAGGAGATGCGTGCGGAGGGAATCCACTCGAAAAGCTTCGGAATCCGTCTGGACAGCGGCGATCTTGCATATCTTTCTAAGAAGGCCCGCAAGATGCTGGATGAGGCTGGATTCCCGGACGCCAAGATTTCCGCTTCCAATGACCTGGATGAATACCTGATCCACGATCTGAAACAGCAGGGAGCCGCCATTGATGTCTGGGGCGTAGGAACGCATCTGATTACCTCAAAGGACTGCCCGTCCTTCGGCGGTGTCTATAAGCTGGCTGCCATCCAGGATGAAAACGGCACCTTTGTTCCGAAGATCAAGCTGTCTGAAAACACAGAGAAAATCACCAATCCGGGCAATAAAACGATCTACCGGATTTATGAAAAAGAAAGCGGAAAGATCAAGGCGGATCTGATCTGCTTTGCGGATGAAACATTTGATGAGAATGATGATCTGCTGCTCTTTGACCCGATTGAAACATGGAAGAAGACGAAGCTGAAGGGCGGCACCTACACGATGCGGGAGATGCTCGTCCCGGTGTTCATCAATGGCGAATGCGTCTACCATTCACCGTCCGTGATGGAAATCGCCGAGTACTGTCAGAAGGAAAAAGATACGCTGTGGGATGAGACAAAGCGTCTCTTCTACCCGCACAATGTGTATGTGGACTTGTCCGACCGGCTCTACCAGGTGAAGAAAGAGCTGCTGGATCAGATGAGTATGGATAATTTATAAGGAGGACTTGATTTATGAAGATTATTGTATTAGCAGGCGGACTCAGTACCGAGCGGGATGTTTCCTTGAGTTCCGGTGCCGGAATCTGCCGCACATTGAGAGAAATGGGACACGATGCCTTCCTGCTGGATCCGTTTCTTGGGCTTCCGGATGCCGGGGAGGATCTGGAAGCAGTCTTTACCAGACCGGACGCCGGACTTGCCATCGCATCCGGTATCCGTTCTACCGAACCGGACCTGGCAGCGGTCAAGGCATCCAGAGAAGACAAGTCAGACTGCTTTTTTGGCGCCAATGTAATCGAGCTGTGCCGGCTTGCTGATATCGTATTTATGGGGCTCCACGGCGATGTCGGGGAGAACGGAAAGCTTCAGGCAGCCTTTGATGTCCTCGGTATCCGCTATACGGGTCCAAGTTCTCTTGGCTGTGCCCTTTCCATGGACAAAGAGATCACCAAAGTGATCTTTGAAGCCAACGAGATCCCGACCCCTAAGGGAACCTGGATGAAAAAATCTGCCCCGGATCATTCCCTCGCCTCCACCGGACTTTCCCTTCCCCTTGTGGTCAAACCGTGTTCCGGCGGTTCCAGTATCGGAGTTTATTTTGCCCATACGGAAGAGGAATTTGACCAGGCGGTCAAAGAATCCTTCCGCTACGAGGACGAAATCATTATTGAAGAATATATCAAAGGACGAGAGCTGGCCTGCGGCGTCATTGACGGCAAGGCCCTTCCTGTGATCGAGATCTGCCCGAAAAACGGGTGGTTTGACTACGCAAACAAATATCAGGACGGCATGACCGAGGAGATCTGTCCTGCCCGGATTCCGGAGGAGACTGCCCGTCAGATCCAGGCCATCGCTGAAAAGGCATTTAAAGCACTCAAGCTCGATGTCTATGCCCGGGCCGATTTCCTTCTGACCGAAGACGGCCGCATATACTGCCTGGAATACAACAGCCTCCCTGGCATGACAGCAGCAAGTCTGCTGCCAAAAGAGGCAAAGGCATCCGGCATTGAATTCGGGGATCTCTGCGAACTGTTAATTGAAAAATCCATGGACGCCCGTTACCGCGGGTAATTACCAAAGACAGGAGAACATATATGAAAGGGTTATCTCTGGCAGCAATTGCCACCGCCTGCGGAGGCACCTGTTTCGGTCCAAAAGAGCTTCTTCACCGGGAAATCACCGGCGTGGCGATCGACAGCCGCAAAATTGAAGAAGGTTTCCTTTTCGTTCCGATCAAAGGGGCACGGGCAGACGGACATGATTTTATTGAACAGGTAATGGAGCAGGGCGCACTTTGCACCCTGTCCGAACATCCTCTGGGGGATGTATCATACCCGTATATTCTTGTGACTTCCACGGAACAGGCGCTCAAAGACCTGGCGCGCTATTACCGCAGTCAGCTGAACCTGAAAGTAATCGGCATCACCGGCAGCGTCGGAAAGACCAGCACCAAAGAGCTGATCGCCTCTGTCCTGGAGCAGAAATACCGGGTATTGAAAACAGAAGGAAACTACAATAACGAAATCGGTCTTCCTCTGACCATCTTCCGGCTGACAGAAGAAGATGAAATCGCAGTTCTGGAAATGGGCATTGACCATTTCGGCGAGATGCACCGGCTGGCGGACATTGCCCGCCCGGATGTAGGGGTCATTACCAATATCGGCTACGCCCACCTGGAAAATCTCGGCTCACGGGAGGGAATTCTCAAGGCAAAAACCGAAATGTTCGACCATCTCCAGCCGGATTTCAGCGTGGTTTTAAACGGAGACGATGACATGCTGCGGACCATCACCGAGGTTCACGGACAAAAGCCCGTGTTTTTCGGCATTGACTCCGCCGCCCCGGTTTTCGCCTCCCACATCGAAAACAGAGGACTCAAGGGAACACTTTGCACGATTCAGCTTCCGGCCTGCCAAAGCTTCCCGGAAATCACGATTCAGGCCGACATTCCGATCCCAGGAAGACATATGGTATACAACGCCCTGGCGGCCTCCTATATCGGACGCCTTTTCGGGCTTTCAAAGGAAGAAATCGAAGCCGGAATCCACGCACTTCAGCCGGTAGCCGGCCGGAATCATCTGATTGAGACACCTGCTCTCACGATTCTGGATGACTGCTACAACGCTAACCCGGCTTCCATGAAAGCATCCCTTGATGTACTCTCTCTTGCATGCGGACACCGCACCGCTGTCCTGGGAGATATGAAAGAACTGGGAGAAAACGAGGACCGCCTGCATTTCGAGACCGGGGAATACGCTGCCCGCAAAGGCATCGACCAGATCATCTGCATCGGACCTCTTGCTGAAAACATGTACCAGGGAGCCAAAAATATTGCCTCCGGCAATACGGTACTCTACTATCCGGACAAAGAACAGTTTCTGAAGGAACTCCCTTCCTTATTTCATGCCGGAGACACCATCCTGGTCAAGGCATCCAATTCCATGAAATTTGCTGAAATTGTAGATACATTAAAAAAATTTGACTGCCCGGACACCGGCAGCACTGACAAAGGAGAAACACTATGATGGATTACCGGCTTCTGGCCCTGGATCTCGATGGCACACTGACCAATTCCAAAAAAGAAATCACCCCTCCTACCAGGGAGGCACTGATCCAGATACAGGAGAATGGAATCAAAGTAGTTCTCGCAAGCGGACGCCCTACCACAGGCGTCCTTCCACTTGCCAGAGAACTGGAGCTGGAACGTTTCGGAAGCTACATTCTTTCCTTCAACGGCGGCAGAATCACCGACTGCCGCAGCCAGGAGATCATTTACAACCGGCTCCTTCCAAAAAACATTGCCGCACCCCTGTTCGAAATTGTCAGCCACTATGACGTCGACCTTGTCGGCTACTCCAAAGGAGCCATTCTATCCGGTCTGCACACCAACCAGTACACGGAACTGGAATCCCGGATCAACGGTCTGCCAATCCAGCAGGCAGTACCCTTCACAGAACATATCGAAGCAGAAAACAACAAATTCCTCGTCACCGGGGAACCTGACGAAATTTCACGAGTCAGAAAAGAACTCATTCCGCATTTTCACGGACTGCTCAACATCTACTGCTCCGACCCGTTCTTCCTGGAGATCATGCCACAGAACATCGACAAGGCACATTCCCTTGGGAAACTCCTCTCAAGCATCGGACTGACCGCCGACCAGATGATCTGCTGCGGCGACGGCTACAACGACATCACCATGATCGAATCCGCCGGCCTCGGCGTCGCCATGGCAAACGCCCAGCCCGCCGTCAAAGAAGTCGCCGACTACATCACACTTTCCAACGATGACGACGGCATCCTCCACGTAATCCAACAGTTTTTCTAACTACGGGGACGTGTACCTGTGAATCGGTACATGTCCCCAAGATGGTTATTCGAACATCCGGGCGGCGTCTTTGAGGAGTTGCCGGATCTGGAGGTGTTGTGGACATGCTTTTTCGCATTTGCCGCATGCTATGCAGTCGGATGCTTTTCCTTTGTCCTGTGTGATGGTTTGGTAGTCGTTTTTGCTTTTTTCGTTTTCGTACTGGATTTTGTCGTTGACGCAGTTGAAGATGTCCGGAATCGGGATCTGTTTTGGGCATCCGTCGGTGCAGTATCTGCAGGTGGTGCAGGAGATCATTTTCTGTGCGTGGAAGATCTCTGCTACGTTTTTGACTGCGTCCTGTTCTTTCCTGGTCAGTGGATGGAAGTCTTTCATAAAGCTTATGTTGTCGTTCATCTGTTCCATGTTGCTCATTCCGGAGAGTACCATCATGATGTTGTCGAATCCTGCGGCGAAGCGGATTGCGTAGCTTGCGTTGGTTCCTCCCTGAAGGGCGTCGAAGATATCCTGTGCTTTTTTCGGCAGACGGATGAGTTTGCCTCCTTTGACCGGTTCCATGACGATCACTGGTTTCCCGTGTTTTTCGCAGACATCATAACAGGCTTTGCTCTGTACTTCTTTGTCCAGATAATCTGCGTAATTGAACTGGAGCTGTACGGCTTCCAGTTCCGGATGATCTGTCAGAATCTGATCCAGTACTTCTGCAGTATCGTGGAAGGAGATGCCTACATGGCGGATTTTTCCTTCTTCTTTTAATTTCTGTGCCATCTCATAGGCATGGCATTTCTGGAATTTCTTATAGTTCTCTGCGTTCTGCGCATGCATCAGATAGAAGTCAAAATAGGTGACTCCGCATGCTTCCAGCTGGCTTTCGAAAAACGGACGGATGTCCTCTTCTTTTTCGAAGTATGGATCCGTCAGTTTATCGGTCAGAATGAAGCTTTCTCTTGGATGCCGTTTTACGAGGCATTCCCGGATCGCTGTTTCGCTTTTTCCCTGCAGATATCCTCTGGCCGTGTCAAAGTAGTTAAATCCCGCATCCAGGAACGTATCAATCATTTTGATAAATTCCTGCTGATCCACTTCCTCTCCGTTCATAGGAAGGCGCATGCATCCGAATCCGAAGTTCTTTTTTACGTTGTCAAATCTGTTGTTCATGTTCTATTCACCGCTTTCTTTTTTCTTCTCTTTTTATTGTAATCCATTCTTATTTCCGGGGCAATCCTTTGGCCAGTCTTTCTGCCATGCCATCCAAAACAGGTCCATTCAAAAAATCCGCCGGCTGGAATCTGAAATTCCCTCCGGCGGAGTGTTCTCTGAAACAGGCGGTATCCTGTATCTTTGTATGTTTTAGGACGCAAAGTTTCCTGTATACAGCTGATAATATTTTCCTTTTGCCTCAATGAGGTCATCGTGGGTTCCTCGTTCAATGATTCGTCCCTGTTCCATAACCATGATGCAGTCGGAATTCTTAACAGTAGACAGACGATGGGCGATGACAAAGGTCGTTCTTCCTTTCATCAGGGCGTCCATACCGGCCTGTACCAGCTTTTCAGTACGGGTATCGATAGATGAGGTCGCCTCGTCCAGAATCAGTGCCGGCGGATCTGCCACTGCCGCACGAGCGATGTCAAGGAGCTGCCGCTGTCCCTGGCTTAGGTTGGATCCGTCTCCGGTCAGCATGGTGTTGTATCCATCCGGGAGACGCCGGATAAATCCATCGGCGTTTGCAAGTTCCGCCGCCTTGATACATTCTTCGTCCGTGGCATCCAGTTTTCCGTATCGGATATTGTCCATTACGGTTCCGGTGAACAGGTGGGTATCCTGAAGCACCATACCAAGAGATCTTCTCAGATCCTGTTTTTTAATCTTGTTGATATTGATACCATCATAACGGATCTTTCCATCTACAATGTCGTAGAACCGGTTGATCAGGTTGGTGATGGTCGTCTTTCCGGCTCCTGTAGCGCCGACAAACGCGATCTTCTGCCCTGGTTTTGCGTACAGGGAAATATTGTGCAGGACGATCTTGTCTTCGTTATATCCGAAATCCACATCATCAAAGACCACGCCGCCTTCCTGCTTCCGGTATGTAACCGTTCCATCCGCTTTATGCGGGTGCTTCCACGCCCAGATATTCGTCCGGACAGGAGATTCGGTCAGGTTGCCGTTCTCGTCTTCTTTTGCGTTGACCAGTTCCACATACCCTTCGTCTTTTTCCGGTTCCTGATCCATCAGCTCAAAGACACGCTGTGCTCCGGCTGCCGCATTGACAACGAAGTTGATCTGCTGGCTGACCTGGGTAATCGGGTTGGTAAAGCTCCGGTTGAGTCCCACAAAGGTAACAACGGTACCGATGGTCACTCCTGCCAGTCCATTGATTCCCAGAATCGCTCCCACAATCGCTACCAGTGCATAACTGATCCATCCGATATTGGCATTGATCGGCATCAGAAGGTTTGCGTACCGGTTCGCCATGTTGGTGCTGTGCCGAAGTCTTTCATTGACTTTGTGGAAATCCTCCATTGCCTGCTCTTCGTGACAGAATACTTTGACTACCTTCTGTCCGTCCAGCATTTCTTCGATGAAACCGTCGACGGTTCCCAAATCGATCTGCTGACGGATGTAATATTTTCCGGACAGTTTGGAAAAATTGGCTGTCACAGTCAACATGACACAGGCGGTCAGGATCGAAATAATGGTCAGTGCCGGATTTAAAATGATCATGGTGATCAAGGTGGCTGTCATGGAGATCAGTGAGTTAATGATCTGTGGAATACTCTGACTCAAAAGCTGTCTGAGGGTATCCACGTCGTTGGTGTATACCGACATGATGTCTCCATGTGCATGGGTATCAAAATATTTGATCGGCAGAGATTCCATCCTGCGGAACAGATCATCTCTTAAATGCCGCATGGTACCCTGGCTGACATTAACCATAATCCGGTTATAGCAAAAGGCGGTAATGACTCCGGTTCCCATAACACAGACAAGCTGCACCAGATCTTTGGCAAGTCCGCTGAAGTCCCTGGAGCCGCTCTTAAGCATCGGCGTAATATAGTCATCAATCAAAGTCTGAGGGAATGTGGCCCCCACAACCGTTGCCACAGCGGTGATCAAAATGCAGATGACCACAATCAAAAATGGAATTTTATAATAGTGAAGCATATATCGAATGACCCGGCTGATCAGCCTGGTAGCCGTATTCATCCTGGATCCTGATGGTCTTTCATTGCTCTTTTCGCTCATAATGCTGTTCTCCTCCTTTCTGATTATGCCGGCTGGTCAAAGTCTCCGCTTCCTTCCAGCTGTGAGTTGTAAATTTCCTGGTAAATTGCATTGTATTTCAGAAGATTTTCGTGAGTGTCAAAGGCGTCAATTCTTCCTTCTTCCAGGACGAGAATCCGGTCTGCGGACTCCACGCTGGAAACACGCTGCGCAATGATAATCTTTGTAGTTCCTGGAATTTTCTTGGCAAACGCAGCACGGATGCTGGCATCCGTTGCTGTATCCACGGCACTGGTAGAATCATCCAGGATCAGTACCTTTGGTTTTTTCAGAAGGGCACGGGCAATACACAGACGCTGTTTCTGTCCTCCGGAGACATTGGCTCCGCCCCGCTCGATCCGGGTCTCATATCCTTCCGGCATCCGGTCGATAAACTCATCCGCGCATGCTGATTTACATGCCTCGATGCACTCTTCCTCCGTTGCATCCGGATTTCCCCATCGGAGATTATCCAGAATGGTTCCGGAAAACAGTGTATTTTTCTGAAGTACCACGGAAACCCGATTTCTCAGTACTTCCGTATCATATTTACGGACGTCCACGCCTCCTACGCAGACCGATCCCTCATCTACATCATAAAGACGGCAGATCAGATTCACAAGACTGCTCTTTCCAGAACCTGTTCCTCCGATGACTCCAATCGTCTCTCCGCTCTTTATGTGCAGGTCGATATCCGACAGCGCATTTTTTCCGCTTCCATGTTTATATGAGAAATTCACATGGTTAAAGTCAATACGTCCGTCTTCCACTTCCATGACCGGGTTCTCCGGATCCGTCAGATCTGCCTTTTCATCAAGCACTTCGCTGATACGACGGATACTTGCCATGGACATACTGATCATTACGACAACCATGGACAGCATCATCAGACTCATCAAAAGGGACATGATGTAGCTGAACAGACTGGTCAGATCACCGGTCGTTAACGTACCGCCCACAATAAACTGTGCGCCAAACCAGGATACGGAAATAATACAGAAATATACCGCAACCATCATGGCCGGGTTGTTAAATGCCAGAAGCCCCTCTGCCTTGACTGACAGATCATAGAGCATCTTGGACGCTTTTGCGAATTTTTCATTTTCATAGTCTTCACGCACAAAGGCTTTTACGACACGGATGGCCGTTACGTTTTCCTGGACACTGGCATTTAAGTCATCGTATCTGCGGAAAACCTGACGGAAAATCTTCAATGTCACCACCATAATGGAGCCGATGACTATGACCAGAAAGAAGACCGCGATCAAGAACATGCTGCTGAGCTGCCTGTTGATGATCAGACACATGGCAAAACTGAAAATCAGATTCAAAGGTGCCCGGACGGCCACACGAATCACCATCATATATGCGTTCTGTACATTGGTGATATCCGTTGTCATACGGGTTACAAGTCCCGGCACACTAAACTTGTCAATATTGGAAAAAGAAAACGTCTGGATATTGGCATAAATTGCCTCACGCAGATTTGCAGACAGCCCGGATGATGCACTCGCCGCGTTCTTTCCGGCAAGTCCTCCAAATGTCAGGCTCAAAAATGCCATAACGACCATCAGGGCGCCATAACGGTATACCACAGATAGATTGGACTGTTGGAGTCCTCTGTCAATAATGATGGCCGTAACAAAAGGCATCAGTATTTCCATAATTACTTCGAGAGCGGTCAGTCCAATACACAGAAAAGTATCCCGTTTATACTTTCCCAGTTGCTGTATTACTTTTCTCACTGCAAAAACCTCCTGTCTAGTTACTTCTTACCGTTTTTGTATTTCTTTTGCCGAGTCGGAAGCTCTTTTCTTTTGTCAGCTTCCTAACTGTCTCCTATGATATTAAATCATAAATTCTCTTGAATGAAAATTGAAAAAATGGTATCATTGATGCAATAAACGCATTAATAGAAAGAAGGAACGCCTATGAACACTCAGCAGTTGAAAACATTTATTCAGGTGGCGGAAAATCTGAACTTTGCAAGAGCCGCTGAATCGCTCAATATTACCCAGTCCGCTGTCTCCCGGCAGATCCACGCTCTGGAAGAAGAGCTGGACGCCAAACTGCTCCACCGCACTACCCGTACCGTCCGTCTTACTCCTGCGGGAATCAGCTTCTTAGACGATGCGAAGCAGGTCGTAGAGCGGCTGAATTACGCCACCGCCAAGCTGCATCATCATACAGAAACCAGTATGCAGATGATCTCCGTTGGATGCGGGAGCGAAGCCCATCTCGATTTTCTCGATGGCGTCCTGGATATCTGTCTCAAGGAGATGCCTTCCCTCCACCCGTTTTTGAGAATCATCTCCCACCGGTCGCTATTAAACCTGTTTTACCACGGGGAGATCGATCTCCTGATCGGATTTCAGAATGATGTTCCTCTGAGAGGATCTGTGGTGTACGATGAGCTGCTTCACACGCCGCTGTGCTGTGTTTTCCCACGGACCCATGCCTTTGCCGAAAAGGACGAGATTTCGGAAAAGGATCTCTTTTCGGAACGGCTTGTCTTCTGCAATTCCTATGCCCTTCCCTCGGAAGCCTCCGAGTATCAGAACCGCATCGCCGGGTACATGCCGCCGGAATCCATCTATTTCTGCGACAATCTTCAGGCGGCCCTGACTCTTGTCCGGGCAGGCTACGGCTATTGCATTCTTCCTCAGTCCCGGTTTCCTGACCGGAGACTTTGCTACATTCCGCTGACCGGAGCCGCTTCCCTTTCCTACGGACTCTTCTATAAAAAAGGGAACGACAATCCTACTTTGAAAAAATTCATCTCCATCGCAAAAAACAGTGTGAAAACGGATACCCTGTCCTGAAAAACAAAGCCATGGGCTCTTTTGTCAGTCCCATGGCTTTTGCCTGTTTATCTTATTTCTTCTTTCAGAAGGGCTTCCCTGTTCCGATTTCCTTGCACAAAATATGCCGGAGCGATTTTCCATACTTTTCTTTTGTGGCCCGGATCTCATACCCTCGCTTTTGTACGTTGGCAAGGCTGTAGGGGTTGTCCGGATGTACTGTTGCCAGAAGGTAACGGATTCCCCGCCTTTTCATCTCTTCCTCGCAGGCCTCCATCATCCGGTCCTGCAACTGGTGTCCCCGGTAAAGGGGATCGACGGCCGCCGTATCCATATGGGCGGATTCCATCAACTGTTCTTTTGTAAATTCCAGATCACGTCCCAGATTGTAGGAAACGTCCCCCGGAATCTCCACCAGAAAACAGCCGGCAAGAATTCCTTCCTTTTTTGTTCTTGCCGTAACCGCATATCCTGCTGTCTCATCCTCCTTGAGACAGGTCCTTACAAACTCTTTTCCACCTTCATAAAACCAGTCCGGATTCTCCATCATGGCCGTTGTCTTCGCCAGCAATGCCTGAATATCCGCCAGATCCGCCTCCACGGCTCTCCGGATCGTAAATTCAGCCTGCTGAATTTCCCGGTACGCCTCCTCGTAGGCCTTTTTCGTCCCCGCATCAAAACAGACCATCGTCACCTCCCGAACCGTGCTCTGCGTCCGCAGAAAGGTCAGAATCTCCCGGACCGCTGTCCGGGCCGCAAGAGAAACCGGATATCCGTAAATCCCGGTACTGATGGACGGGAAGGCCACTGTACGCAAACCGTGTTCCGCCGCAAGTTTCAAACTGTTCCGATAGCAGGCGGCAAGTACTTCGGACTCACCGGCCCTGCCTCCTTGGTATACCGGTCCCGGCGTATGGATCACACAGGAAGCCGGCAGGCGGTATCCTTTTGTGAGTTTGGCTTCGCCAGGTCTGCACCCGTGCAGAGTCCTGCATTCCTCCAGAAGTTCCGGTCCGGCTGCTCTGTGGATGGCGCCGTCCACACCCCCTCCTCCCAGAAGAGATGGATTGGCCGCATTGACAATGGCATCCGTCCTGCATGTTGTAATGTCACCTTGAATGATCCGAAATGTTCCCATGACCGCTCCTCCCTGAACGACTACTTCTCCTGTCCGTTCCATGTTTCAATCATCTGTGGAATCTCCCTTAGGGACTCGGCCTTCTGATCCAGAATGGCAAGAAGGCTCTCATCCGGCTGTGTAAGATCCGGCACCATGATCACCCGGCATCCCGCATCTGCGGCTGACCGTACTCCGTTGGGCGAATCCTCTACCGCCACACATTCTTCCGGCTTTCTTCCGATTTTCTCACAGGCATACTCATACACATCCGGGAAGGGCTTCCCCCGCTCTACCATGGTGGCGCAGACAATATCGTCAAACAGATCCAGAATATGAATCTCGCTTAAATAGCTTCTCGTCCGCTCCTCATCTGTGGCTGTCACCACAGCCGTCTGGTATCCTGCGGCCTTCAAGGTGTGAAGCACCTCGTCCACACCTTCCTTTTTCTCAATGCCGTACTGGTCCAGATGTTCCTTCATCAGTTCTTTTCTCCGCTCCCGGATCGCCCAGTAATCGTACTGCGTGCCGTAGGTCTTTGCAAACCACGGTGCTGCATACTTGCTGGAAAAACTGCGGAACTGATACGATTCTTCTTCGCTCAGAGACAACCCGGCTTCCCTGGCCGCCTGACGCCAGAACCGTGTCAGATATTTTTCCGTATCGATCAGGACCCCGTCCATATCAAAGAGTACTGCTTTTATCTTCATCTTCCTACCATATTCCTTCCATCTTTTCTACGATCAGCGATTTTACCGCTCCCTTTTCCTGCACATGGAATTCAAAATTCCCCGTTTCGGACTGCTGATAAAACTTCTTTGCGCCTGCCGCCTGTCCTTCATTCAAGAAGACCTCGCACACATTCCGGTCCGCAAAGACTTCCACCGTGGTAACCGGATCCGAATCCGCCGGATAGAGAATATTTTTCGCGCCTTCCCCGACCGTGCGGAAACGGCACTGGCCGTCTTTTTGTTCCAGATAAAGCTTGCGGTCCTTCCACTTATAGAGTGTCATACGGAAATCTGCCGGCTGCTCCAGCTCCAGCTTCACATAATAGGTATTTCCCTCGATGCCCGACAGCTCCACATCCTCTCCGCTGCCTTCATAGACCGGATAACGGATCAGCTGGTAAATCCCCCGAATCGGGTTCTGGTAAAGTCTTCCATCCTTGATATGAAGCACCCGTGGAATGCTCATGCTTCCACATGCTCCGTTCGGCGATTTGACATGCTCTTTTGCCGGGTCACTGATCCATCCAACAGCAACTCTTCCGATTTCCGTGTTGATGGTCTGCACCGCATAAAAGTCCGCCCCAAAATCATAGAGTCCTGTGGTCTCTGCATGAAACTGATCCTGATACCATTCGCCGATATGGTAATATGTCCCGTTCTTTCTTCCATGCGCATCCACATGACCGCAGTATCCGGCCGTCAGCACCCACTGATTGTCCAGCGGATACAGATCCGGACACTCCAGCGGAAAACTGCCCTCCACCTTTTGTTCTTCAAATATATTCTGGCAATGTGTCCACTGTACCAGGTTGTAGGACTTATAGAGGGCGGCTGCAGGATGCTCTTTTGTCCTCGTTCCCAGAATCATCTTGTACTCCCCGTTTTCAAAAAAGACCTTTGGATCCCGGAAATCCCGAATCTCAGAATCTTCCGGTCCGTCAATCATCCGGATCTCCCGCTCCCAGGAAAGTCCGTCCCGGCTCTCCGTCATCACCTGATATTCCAGCATGTCCTGCGGGTCCTTCCGCCTTCCGATATGGCGGGTAAAGAACAGTCTAAGTTTCTGCTCCTCATCGATCAGTGCGGTCCCGGAATAGGCGCCTCCGATCAGCTCCGGGTGAGTCAGGATTTCCTGCTGCGGCTCCATGCATACCGGAAGGTGCACCCAGTGGATCAGATCCTGGCTGACCGCATGTCCCCAGTACATATTGTCCCATTCCTCGGAGAACGGGTGAAACTGGTAGAACAGATGATAATACCCATGATAGAAGCAAAATCCATTCGGGTCATTCATCCACCCCTTCAGCGGTGAAAGATGAAACTGACTGCGGATCGGCGTATCGTACCACTCGCCCCACTGGCTTCTATCGTAAAATCTGCCGTCCTGGATCAGACAGATTCCTCTTTCCATGATCTGTTCACATCCGCTTAAATAGGCATAGGAAATCTCACAGTCCTCTGCCGCCACCTCGTAGGTCGTCCCCTGGTTGACAGCAATCCGCATCCATTTTCTGTACTGGTCAATCCTGAACATCTTACGGGCGCTTCCGGAAATCATATGAAGTCTGCCTGTCTTCCCAGGTTCTGTCTTAATAAACAATTCCAGCTGTCTGTATTTTTGTGTATTAAATCTCATGTTTT
>CAJFMZ010000005.1:0-35159 GCA_904393575.1 uncultured Sellimonas sp.
TCACATGTTTCCGGAATCACATTATGGATCTTCGTATCTCCGGCCTGCATGTAGGTAACGGAAAAAACTTTCGCTTCTGTTCCGGAGATTTTTCTTGCAAGAACAGACGGCATATGCTGGTAAATCTCATTGGCCGCAGCAATCGGATCTATCGTCTCCTCCGGCCAGGATGCATGTCCTTTTTTCCCTGTGATTTTTACAGAGAATCCTCCCACGCATCCAAACGCATATCTTCTTGCGATTCCGATTTTCCCGCTTTCCACGGACGGCCATCCATGTGCGGCAAATGCCATATCTACTTTTGGATTTTCCAGTACATGATCTTTTTCAATCAATGCCCGTGCTCCCTGTCCGACTTCTTCCCCCGGCTGAAACACAAACTTGACACATCCGCCCCAGCTGTCCCGGATGGCTGAGAGAATTCTGGCCGCTCCAATGAGCCATGTTGCATGACCATCATGTCCACAGGCGTGCATACATCCCGGATGCTCTGAACGACAGGAATGCCCTTCCGGTTCCTCTACCGGCAGCGCATCGATATCCGCTCTCAGGAGCACCGTCTTCCCATGGGGAAGCTTTCCGTGCATGATTCCAATCAGCCCATATCCTTCCGCAGCATGTTCAATCAGTTCCATTCCTGGAATCTTCTGTAATTCTCTGCGGATCATTTCATATGTTTCCGGAAGCTCCACTCCTAATTCCGGGACCTTGTGCAGTTCTCTGCGGATCCGTATAAGATCCGGTTCCTCTTTTTCCGCCAGGTCTCTGATTCTTTCTTCCACATTTGCATTGTTTTCAAATAACCTTTCTTCCACTGTCCAATCTCCTTCTTTTAGAAAAAGACCTGCACTGGATCTGTGCAGGCCATTTCTATGTCTACTTTCGATTTACAAAATTCAGGAACTGCCGAATCCTTGGATTGTCCGGATGATCAATGATTTCTTCCGGCGTTCCGTCCGCAGCGATCTGTCCTCCATCCATGAAGAGGACACGGGTAGCCACTTCTCTGGCAAATCCGATCTCATGCGTTACCAGAATCATGGTAGTGCCTTCTTCCGCAAGACTTTTAATCGTATTTAAGACTTCACCGACCAGCTCCGGATCCAGTGCAGAAGTCGGCTCATCAAACAGCAGTACATTTGGATTCACCGCAAGTGCTCTTGCGATTCCTACCCGCTGCTGCTGTCCGCCGGAAAGTTTGGAAGGGTAAAAATCCTTTCTCTCCAGCATTCCTACTTTCCCCAGCAGTTCCAGGGCAATTTTCTCCGCTTCCGCTTTGGGTTTCTTCTGGACCTGTGTCAGTGCTTCCATCACATTTTCCAGTGCCGTCTTATTTTTGAAAAGATTGTAGCTCTGAAATACCATGGAAGAATGTTTACGAAGTTCTAAAATCTCCTTTTTTGTATGATTTTTCGCATCTACCGTCACATCACCGATAGTAATAATGCCCGCTGTCGGCTCAGTCAGATAATTCAGACATCTCAACAACGTGGACTTACCCGTTCCGGACGGTCCCAGAATTGCAATTACTTCATTTTTGTTGATTGTAAGATTGATATCTTTCAGAACTTTCGTATCCTTATCAAATTCTTTGTAAAGATGTTCTATTTTTACCAGTTGTTTTTCCTTTTCCATCATCTTTTAATCTTCCTGAATCAGCTGTGTCATATCTGCATACATCCATTTTTCCGTAATTTTTGCGATTGTTCCGTCATCCAGCATTTCCTGGATCAGGTCATTTAATTCATCGCAGAGTTCCTTGCCTTCATCTGTTTTCGGAAGGAAGTAGGCAACGTTATTTGCCAGAAGATTTTCATCAAAGAAACGGAAATCCGCTTCTTCATTGTTATGCATAAACTGGTTTACATTGGTAGTTGTATTTGCATAAGCATCGATTCTTCCAAGCATCAGATCATTCATTCCTACTGCACTGTCTTCGTAAAGAGTGACTGTAAATCCATACTGGTCTGCAAGATCCTGAATGATATTCTGTGCTGCCTGTCCATTCGTACATCCAACGGTCAGTCCTTTCAGATCCTCAACCGTCTGCAGATCTTTGTCCTCATCATTGACAATAATGCACTGTGCATCTCCATAGTATGGAATCGTCGCATTGTATTTTTCGGTTCTTTCATCTGTTACTGCTGTACAGTTTGCTACGACATCAGCACGTCCTGTATCCAGTTCGCCCCACATCGCATCAAATGCAGCCTGTTTTACTTCCACATCCCATCCGGTACGTTCCTCGATTTCAGCCCACATATCAGCGTCGATTCCTGTCCATGTTCCATCGTCTGACAACAGAGAATATGGTTCTCCCGTTCCGGATGTCACAACGGTTACTGTTTTTTTATCATCGGATTTCTGACCAGAGGACTTGTCGGAATCGGAATCAGATCCGCCCCCGTTTCCACAGCCGCCTGCCGTAAGTACTACCATCATTGCTGCCATCATTACAGCCAATACTCTTTTCTTCATAATCATTACTCCTCTTCTTTCTTAAAAATAATACGTTTATCTAAACGGTCTTTCCGTTTAAGATCTTTTTCTCCGGCACATTAATACATGCTGGCACATTTCTTCTCCAGAAATTTATGAGCGATTCCAAGAACAAAAACAATAATCCAGTAAATCAGCATAACCGCCGCATAAATTTCAAAATAACGGAAGGTTTTGGCTCCTTCAATCTTGGCAGCTCCCATAATATCAGGAACGCCAATCATGAATGCCAGTGACGTCATTTTGATCAGATTGATGACATCGTTAAAAAGCGGAGGAAGGGCAATCCGTACAGCCTGCGGAATAATAATCCGGACCACCAGCTGAAGATTGGTCATTCCCAGAGAATATGCCGCTTCTTTCTGGCCTTCATCTACAGAAAGGAGTGCACCCCGGATACTTTCTGACATAAACGCTCCCATATTCAGACTCATAACTACCGCTACCGCCACCAGAGGCGTCATATTTTTTACAAAGTTACTGTACAGCGCAATTCCGTAATAGAAAAAATACAGCTGTGCCACAACCGGTGTTCCTCTCATAACCGAAACATACACTCTTGTAAGCTGGCTTAAAACAGGTACTTTATAATAGCCTATGACTGCGATCACTACACCTACCAGGAGCGCAAAAATCGTTGCCGCAATCGTCAGCTCAAAAGTAACGTTTACCTTACTCGCTATAACAGGAAGCACTTCCATAAAATAACTTACTTTGAACATCGCACTTACTCCACTCTTTCATGATTAATATTTTGCATACTTCTTCATTTTAACTTTTGGATAAAATTTTTCATCATGATTATTCTACAAACTCAATTTTGATTTTTGTAATTTTCGCACATTTTCTATAAATCCCTTTTTTCTTATTCATTTTTTCTATAACCGCACTCTTATAATCTTGCCAAATAAAAAAACAGCCTGTTCTCATACTTGAAAACAAACTGTTCTTCTTTTCCTCTTATCATTCCGGCGTCTTGATCCCCGGTCTCTCATCAGAAGGCACTCTTTCCCCCTGCCAGACCGGGCTGCTGTAAAAAAGCAGACCCTTCTGGGGATGCAGTGCTTCAACCCTTGCCCAGTTCCACGTTCCTTTATAAAACCGGATTTCTTTCTCTCCTTTCCATCCGCTTTGAGTCTGTACGATGTCCATCTGGATTCTCTTTCCATTGTGTACCACGACAGCCTCCGGCTTCCCGGCGGATTCTATATATAACCGGATTTTGATTTTTCTGTCCTGATCCATCAGTCCATCTCCAGGGAGATACTTCTGACCATCAGACCGGATTTTCAGTTCCGACTTTCTGTTCCCGGCCCAGATGATATGTCCCTTTCGAAGATTATCGAGAAAAACCTCCGGCGTCAGTGCCTCGCAATGTACCAGCGTCCCCTTTTCCCGGACTGCCCAGATACGCCGGCCCTGTTCCCACATCTGATCCAGAAACGCCGATGTCTTTCGGAACTCCTCCTGGCTTTCTCCAAGGTCCAGGCAGGTCAGTGCTGATACCGGAATCACGTTCTGGTCCCATTCGTCTCCATCTCGAAACGGATGTTCCAGATTCAGGATCCATCCCCTTTTCACCGCTTCTCTTACGGTCTCATAGAGATACTGCCGGCTCTCTTCTGTATCACTGGTTTCCAGAATCTCCTCAAGCCGCTCCGGCATCTTGTCGATCCCAATCAGTCCAAATTCCGTACCTCCTGCCGAAATCTCTACTCCCGGAACCGTCATCAGAGAACTGTCCTTCCATCCGGTAGCAACTACATTTTTCTCAGTCGGAACATATACATCTATGCCCTCCTTTTTTGCCCCCTTGACCGCCTCCCGGATTGTACATTCTCCTCCGGACATCCTGGTACGCGTATGAAGAGCCGCCAGATACCAGCCGTCCTGGCTATTGTAGAATTCTTTGCTGTTATAATATCCAAGCCAGAGCTGTTCCCGGTAGTGTCTGTCCACCCAGACTTTGGATCCCATTGTTTCCTGGAGTTTTCTCTTTTCCCCTGTCATATGGATTCTCAGAGGGATGGTTTCCCCCTCCGGAATTGTTTCGTAAAACTCCGGTAAAAGATACAGGCAGATCTTCCATCTGCCTGCTCCGACAGGTCCCGGCACGCCGCCTGGGGATGTATGGGAAGCATGTCCTGCGATCACGATATCTTCATCCCCATATCCCCGCATCCGCAATAGCCGGATCCTGTTTTTTTCATCTCTGATTACTATATATCCTTTCCAGTCCGTCTCCGATGTGACTGTCAAACGCTTCATTGTCCTGGATACAGTGATCGTTTCTTCCAGTTTCATCGGGGTAAAACGGCTGACAAAAAACGTGATTGTTTTTTCCATCATTTCTTCTCTCTTTTCATACAGGTTGATACCAGTATAAAAGAGAACCGTTAAATCCGTCCCGCCTGTTTGGTTAAATGCTGGTAAAATCTCAGCTCTGTTCCCCACCAAGTCTCTTTGCAATCACTTCTTTGACTTTTTCACTTTCAATTTCCAGTGCCGCAGCCAGTTCATCGTAAAGAGCATGTTCTGCTGTCCGGAAATACCGGCTGTCAGCCGCTGTCAGACGTTTTCCCTGCGCTTCACGCTCCTGCTTTCTGCGGTAAATCGTCTTAATCAGACTGATCAGACTCTTACAGTCGCATGTCTTGAGTGCGTTTTTATATGTCTCCTCGCGTTTTCGCTCTTCCGTAATACCAAGAACACCAATCTCTTCCATACCATCAATCAGTTCCATAGCCTCCTCTTTGCTGATGATCTTTCGCATTGGTATCTTCTGGCTGTCTACCGGAGCAAATACCGTACTACCTGTCTCCCCAAATGGAATCAGCGTATAGTACAGTCGGTCTTTATCTTTCGCCACCGTCTCCACCGGCCCGATCTTTGTGACCTGACAAACGCCATTATGACCATATACAACATACTCTCCAATTTTAAACATGCGCTCCCGCCTTTCTCTTCAATCAATTCCTTTCGTTACCTATTTATATATAGTATAACATTTTTTTTGATTTAAAATAAGGCATGATTTTTAAATTCTTTACTCAACGCTCTAAAATACGCAGCAGACTGGCATTGACTCTGTCATCCTGTTCTACCTCGCCGCACTCTGCTTCTTCCAGAACAGAACCGGTGCATTCTCCGCAGATATCAATACCTGCCACCTCTTCATGCTGTACAATCAGACGAATGACTTTCTTTAAGTCTGCCAGCTTCATCTTCCCCTGATTCCAGTTGGTCTTCACCTGCGAGGGATCCAGAATGTCTTTATCGATTGTCAGATACACCGGCGCATCGATATGCTTTTCCCTGAATTCCTTCCAGATTTGATCGTGAACGACCGCCTCCTCATTGTACGAGGCAATTCTGTTTCTGTATCTTTCCGGCAGCCCTTCCACAAGGCTGTCTTCCGCACCCAGGAGCACTACTTTCCTGACATACGGATTTTCATCCAGCATCCGGCCAACCCAGCATCCACAGGAAAGCAGATTTTCAAACAGCGAAGGCTGTGCATCCGGATGATGGTCAATCAGGATCAGAACGAAGGGCCGCTTCATTTTGTCCGTCCAGAGCTTCGTCATGTAATGATAGTTTCCGGAATCAATAAAGTGGATTCCTTCCGGCGGGAAGCTGCGGATCCGCTCTGTCAAAATCTGTTCTGCCTCTTCGTCACAGTAGCAGTTTGTCCCGTGCACATCCCTGCAGTCAATCCAGCAGATCTTTTCACTCCGGTAAAAAGTCTCTTTTTCATAGATGCCGGTAAAATTCATGACAACCGGCCTGTTATCCCGCCTCATCCTGTTACACCCCGGCCTGTTCCATCTTTTCCAGAATACACCGTGCCGTATAAAGTCCATTTGCGGAAGCCTGCTGCAGTCCTCTTGTGATGGCGGCTCCATCTCCCATGGCACGCAATCCCTTGATATTCGTCTCGAATGTCTGATCTGTCACCACCTTATTGGAATAAAATTTCACCTCTACTCCATAGAGCAGCGTCTCATCACTTGCAATTCCCGGTGTCACTTTATCCAGTGCTTTGATCATCTCGTCAATATCCACCATGATCCTGTGCGGAAATACAAGAGACAGATCTCCCGGCACTGCATCTTTCAGAGTCGGAATCAGATTGTTCCTCACCAGACGTTCCGGTGTTGTTCTCCTGCCCCTTCTGAAATCTCCATATCTCTGCACAAGAATCTTTCCATCACAGAGCATGTTTCCAAGCTGTGCGATATGCTTGCCATATTCAATCGGACTTTTGAACGGTTCTGTAAAATTCTTGGATACGAGCAGAGCAAAATTGGTGTTTTTCGTCTTCATATCCTTGGATTTATAGGCATGGCCGTTGACAACCGCAAGTCCTCCTTCGTAGTATTCCGTTGCCACTTCGCCGGATGGATTCGTGCAGAACACCCGCACTTTATCGTCAAATGTCGGTGTATAGTAGACGAGTTTTGCCTCATAGAGCTTTTCATTGAGTTCCTTCATAATCTCGTCCCGCACCTCTACACGGACACCTACGTCAACGGTTCCATTTTGTGTTTCAATTCCATGTTCCTTACAGATATTTGCAAACCATTCTGAGCCTTCCCGGCCGACACCCGCAACGATCTCCGGCGCATAGAATGTTTCTCCCGTATCTGTAACCACTCCGATGGCCCTTCCCTCCTCCACGAGAATATCCTGTACCATCGTCATAAAACGAATCTCCACATGACTGTCCAGCAGATGCTTCTGCAGCCGTGTATAGATCTTATATCCTTCTTCCGTTCCAAGATGCCGGATCGGGCACTCAATCAACTTCAGATTGGCACGGATGGATTTTGCCCGGATCTCCTCGATTGCCTGCATATCCTCCAGCCCGTAGACCTTCTCATCCGCTCCGAATTTCAGATAAATGCTGTCCGCCTCCCGGATCAGCTCTTCTGCCTTTTCATAACCTAAAATATCCGGAAGTGTCCCTCCGACTTCCGGTGAAAGAGATAATTTCCCATCAGAAAACGCTCCTGCCCCTGCAAAGCCGGTCGTAATAGAGCATGGCTTACATCCCATGCAGACCTTCGTCTTTCTCTTCGGGCATGTTCTCTTTTCAATCGAACGTCCTTTTTCCAGCATCAGGACTTTCAGATCCGGCTTCTTTTCCATCAGCTCGTATGCACAGAAGATTCCGGACGGTCCCGCCCCTATGATGATCACGTCGTAGTTTTGCCTTGTATCTGCCATATTCAAGCACCTCCGATTTTGCTGTATTCTACTCTTTTATCATAATACCCTTTTTGTAAAAACTCAATTCACTTTTCATTATTCGACTTTTTGAAAAAAAAGAGGAGCAGTTTTCACTGCTCCCGCCGGGATTTGGCAGCCCCATCTGTCGTCTCTAGTCGAACAGATGGCATGCTGCGAAGTGTTCTTTTTCGATCTCTTTTAATACCGGTGTCTCATTTTTGCATCTTTCTGTCGCATATTTGCATCTGCTTGCGAAGCGGCATCCCGGCCCACAGTTGATCGGGCTTCCCACTTCTCCTTCGAGCGGGAGCACAACCTTGTTTTTTTCCTTTTCCGGATTCGGGATCGGGATCGCACTTAAGAGTGCTTTTGTATAAGGGTGCTGCGGATTGGCATACAGTTCCTTACTGGATGCAAGCTCAACGATATGTCCCATGTACATTACACCGACACGGTCAGAAATATGTTTGACCATAGAGAGGTCATGAGCAATAAACAGATAGGTCAGTCCCAGCTCTCTTTGCAGTTTGACCAGGAGATTGACTACCTGTGCCTGGATGGACACGTCAAGGGCCGAAATCGGTTCATCGCAGACGATAAATTCCGGGTCCACGGCCAGTGCCCTTGCGATTCCGATACGCTGTCTCTGTCCTCCAGAGAATTCGTGCGGAAAACGGGTCGCATGCTCTTTGTTCAGGCCGACCAGGCGCAGAAGTTCATAGACTCTTTCTTCCCGTTCGTCTTTGTTTGGGTAGAGGCCGAAATTTTCCATTCCTTCTTTGATGATGTCTCCGACTGTCATACGAGGGTCAAGAGATGCATACGGATCCTGGAAAATCATCTGGGCACGCTTTTTAAACCATGACAGTTCGCTCTTCTTCAGATTGGTCACATTTTTGCCCGCATACTCTACCGTTCCTTCTGTAACCGGATAGAGGCCCAGTACAGTACGACCGCATGTGGTTTTTCCGCATCCGGACTCTCCTACCAGTCCAAGCGTCTCCCCTTTGAAGATATCGAAGGAGACATCGTCTACTGCCTTGAGCACGCCTTTTTTACGTACCGGGAAATATTTTTTCATATGATCCACATGGACCAGTACTTCTCTGTTCTCATTACTCATCTGCAAATACCTCCCTTACATTCTCCACTCCCCGCACCTTTTTTGCCATCGGGTGGTGCAGCCAGCATGCCGCCTTGTGACTTGGGGATACCTGTGTATAATCCGGAGCCTTTTCCTTACAGATACCCATACAGTATTTGCATCTGCTTGCAAATCCGCATCCTTTTGGAGGCATTACCAGATCCGGAGGTGTCCCCGGAATAATCTGCAGCTCGGATTTGTTTTCGTTTTCCATGTTCGGAACAGCTTTTAACAGTGCATTGGTGTACGGATGCTGCGGATTGGCAAAGATCTCCTCCACCGTTCCCTGCTCTACAATACATCCTGCATACATAACAGTAATGTATTCTGCCATTCCCGCTACAACTCCCAGATCGTGAGTGATCAGCACGACAGCCGTGTTGTTCTTCTGCTGAATCTCTTTTAACAGTTTCATAATCTGTGCCTGAATCGTCACATCCAGAGCCGTCGTCGGCTCGTCCGCTATCATCAGCTTCGGATTGCAGGCAAGGGCGATCGCAATGACAACCCGCTGCCTCATACCGCCGGAAAATTCATATGGGTACTGGTTCAGCCTGTCCTCCGGATTTGGAATATTGACCTTCCGGAGCAGTTCTACCGCCTGCTTTCTGGCTTCTGCTTTTGATACTTTATTGTGCAGGATGATACTCTCCATAATCTGTTTTCCGACCTTCATAGTCGGATTTAAGGAGGTCATCGGATCCTGGAAAATCATGGCTGCTTCCTTTCCACGGAAGCCCCTCCACTCTTTCTCCGAAAATTTCAGGATATCTTTCCCTTCAAACAAAATTTCACTTTCCTTTTTAATCTCTCCCGGAGGCGTTGCAATCAGCCCCAGAACCGCTTTGGACGTTACAGTCTTTCCGGATCCGGACTCTCCTACAATAGCCATACATTCTCCCGGATTTACTTTGAAAGAGACTCCTCTGACAGCCTGCACTTCCCCGGCATAAGTATGAAAGGAGACCTTCAGATTTTTTACTTCCAATAAATGTTCACTCATCTTCCTTTTCCTCCTCTCTTACTGGCGCAGTTTCGGGTCAAATGCATCCCGGAGTCCGTCACCGAGCAGGTTGAATGCCAGCATGGTCAGAGAAATTGCCACTGCCGGGAAAATCAGCTCATGCGGATAATATGTCATCTGCTGCTGTCCAAGAGACGCCATGGCTCCCCAGCTTGTCATCGGAGGCTGCACTCCCATTCCGATAAAGCTCAGGAACGCCTCGGAAAAGATGAAGCTTGGCACCATAAATGTTGTATTGATAATGATGACACTCATGGTATTCGGGATCAGATGCTTTGTGATGATCTTAAAGGACGGGGTTCCAAGCACTCTAGCCGCCATAACGTATTCGCTTTCTTTCAGTTCCAGGATCTCCCCTCGGACAAGTCTCGCCAGACCGGTCCAGCTTGTCATACAAAGGGCGATCATCAGGGATGTCATTCCTTTCCCAAGATAAAGAGAAACAACGATAACGACAACCATGTATGGAATGCCGCAGAGGATCTCCAGAATTCTCATCAGAATATCATCTACGATGCCTCCGCAGAATCCACTGATTCCGCCGTAAAGCACGCCGACTACAAGAGAGATGACTGCTCCCACGCCTCCGATGGCAAGCGAGACACGTCCGCCTACCCAGATTCTTGCAAAGATGTCACGTCCCAGGTCATCAAGACCGAAGATATGCTCTTTGGTCGGTCCCTGGTTTACAAATTCGATGTTCTGCTCGTTGTATGCATGCGGATAAATATAAGGTGCAAAAATACACATTAAAATCATAAAAATCAGGAATACAAGGCTGATCATGGCAACCTTGTTCTTCTTCAGTCTCCGGATGGCATCCTGCCAGTAAGAGATACTTGGTCTGACAAGTGTTTCGGAGGACTGTTCATCAACGCCAACGCATTGAAACATTTCTTCTGTCATAAGATCTTTTTCTTCTGTCACTTTCCGTTCCCTCCTATTACTTGCCTTCGATGATGCTCTTGCGGACGCGAGGGTCTACAATCGCGTAGAGAATATCCATGCCGACCATACACACGATGAAAATCATGGAAAAGAACAGGGTCGTGGCAAGGATCATCGGATAATCACGTCCGTTGACACTGTCTACATAGTAACGTCCAAGTCCCGGTACCGAAAAGATTCGTTCGATAACGAAAGAACCCGTTACGATGGATGCCACCTGCGGTGCTACGATGGAAATAATCGGTGTAATCGCATTCCGCATAATGTGGCGCCGGATGATCTGAAATCTGGATAATCCTTTGGATCTGGCCAGAAGGATATAATCGGATCCAAGCACGTCCAGTACCGAAGATCTCATATAACGGGAATAAGTCGCAATTCCGCTGATCGCAGCGGACAAGGTCGGCAGGGCAGTATACTGGAAAATCTCCGGGATTCCCATGCCCGGCGTAGACCATCCTACAATCGGGAAATAACCTCCCGCCACATATTTCTGAAGCAGTGCCGCGAATACGAAACTTGGGATCGAGACTCCCAGGATCGCAATAAATATGGTAATAAAGTCAATCCACTTTCCGCGGTTAAAGGCTGCCAGGACTCCCAGAATGATCCCAAGGATCAGTCCTACAATCACCGCCTGAATTCCGAGCCGCAGGGATGCAGGGAATCTCTCTCCGATCACCTGGTTTGCTGTAAGTCCCGGCGTCGTGTACGACTCACCCATATTTCCCTGAAGAAGGTTTTTCAGATAGATCACATACTGCTCTGTAACCGGTTTGTCCAGTCCCCATTTTGCTTTCAGGTTTTCCTGAACTGCTTCCGGAAGCACTTTTGAAGATGCCTGGGTCGGATCACCCGGCATGGTATACATCAGAAAGAACGTAGCTGTCAGAATAATCCAGAGCGTGACAATCATGTATACGATTTTCTTCAGAATGTACTTTACCATTTTCTTCCTCCTCTCTCCTTTTTCCAGAACAGCGGGAAGCAAATGTTACCTCCCGCTGTCAGAGTGATGATGATATCGTCTATTGTTCTACATAGGCGTCACGGAATTCAACTGCCGGTCCGCCTGCACCGTTGATATAGACATTTTTCAGATTCTTGCTTACCAGTGTGTTGCTGTATGTGTATGTTACAGGAGAGATACCACATTTATCTACAGTCAGGATTTTTTCTGCTTTTGCGAAGTTTTCTCCACGCACTTTCATATCCTGCTCTGTCTTACATGCATTTACAAGCTCATCGTACTCTGCATCCGAGAAGAATGCCGGGTTGTTTCCATCGCCTGTTGTATAGCACTGCATGAATGTCATCGGGTCATTGTAGTCAGCTCCCCAACCTGTCTCACATACCTGGTAGAGCCCTTTGGATACCTGGTTGTTGAAGGAGGAGTTGTCAGATGCTGTCTCGATGTTTACTTTGACACCGAGTTTTTCCTGCCACTGATTCTGGTAGAACTCTGCCAATACTTTCTGATCGTTGTCCGCATTCTTCTGTAAGAATGTAACTTCCAGTGTTTCTCCTGCCTTTCCGATTTCCTCCAGTCCTTCTTCCAGAAGCTGTTTTGCATCCTGGTCAAGAAGTTCTTTCATCGGTTCCGGATAAAGATCACGGAATTCATCTGTTCCGATTGCTGTTCCAGGCGGGATCTCGCCGTATGCCGGTTTGTTGCTGTCAAGTACCTGTGTTGCATATGCTTCGCGGTCAAATGCGATTGCAAATGCTTTTCTGATTTTCTCGTTTGTAAATACGCCGTTCGGGTCTTCATTGTTAAAGCAGATGTAGGAGTTTCTCGGCTGAGGTCCGGAGATCAGCTGAATATTGCCTGCATCGATTTCTGACTGTTTCTGATCCAGATATTCCGAGTCAATGTTTCTAAGTACATCGATCTGTCCCTGATCAAACAGCTGCTGCCTCGTATTTTCATCCTGAGCAAGTGTCATCTCAATTTCATCGATCTTGATATTGTCTGCATCCCAGTAATTCTCATTTTTCTGAAGAACAACCTTGGATCCTCTTGTCCATTCGCTTACATAGAACGGTCCGCACTGGGAAAGTTCATCTGCTGTTGCTCCATAGGAAGAGTTCTTGTCGCCTTCTGTCTTGGACTCCGGTACCGGTGTCACATTTGCAAATGTAAGGAGCTGTGCGAAGTACGGGATCGGCTCAACCAGGGTGATCTGAAGAGTCTTGTCATCCACCGCTGTTGCTCCCACATCTTCCTTGGATCCTTCGCCTGTATTGAATGCTTCACCGCCTGCGATGCAGTAGAAGATTCCGGCGTTGTGGCAGTTGACTTCCGGATCGAAAATACGGCGGATAGAGTTTACATAGTCCGCTGCTTTTACATCTTCTCCATCCGAATACTTATTGTCTCTTAAATGGAATGTCCAGGTAAGTCCGTCATCTGAGGTCTCATAGCTTTCGCATCCTGCCTCAGTCAGTTCTCCGTCAATCAGACGGAACAATGTTTCCTGGGATTCCAGCACGATTGCATTCTTCTGCTCGTCGTCTGCACGTCCTGGATCCAGTGTATCCGGGTCGGACGTCATAACCGTTGCAACTTTCATCGCATCGGAATCAGACCCTGAGGATCCTCCTGATGAACTTCCGCCGCCACCGCCGCAGGCTGCGAGGGAAAAGGTCATGACTGCTGTCAGAAGTGCTGCCAAAACTTTCTTTTTCATAATGTTACCTTCCTTTCTTTTTGCGTTGTCTTTTCGTGCGTTACCTGCGTCTTCCTGTTTTGCAGGTATGTATTACAAATTATCCGGACAAACCGTCATTCCACCGTGTGTCCTTGATTCTTCTGCCGCGTACGCAATCAAATGGCTTTGAATCGACACATCGATCCCTGTCCTTAATGTTTCCTCTCCTGCTCCTTTCCGGACAGTCTCAAGAAAATCGTGGATCAGACGGTTATCTCCTCCGGCATGCCCGCTCATGTCACCCTCGGCGACTTCGAAGCTCACCGGTGTCCTTCCAAATTGTGTCAAAATTACTTTATTTTTGCTTAAATTTCCCTTGATGTCTCCTTTTGTTCCACAGATATGGATCGTCCGTCCTCCTTCCCCTGTAAATGCGGTCATCTGGAAATCGACAGTGATCCCATCTTCAAATTCCATATTTACAATCTGATGGTCTACCACATCGTTATCACATGCATAGACACATCTGCCATAAGGACCTGTTTTCAATGCATTCCTGACTGCTTCTTCCGAAAGGTCATTCGGTGAAAGAACACAACACGGCCATGCCGCATCCCCTCTTTTTCCTTCCCGGATTACCGTCCGGATGCCGGTTCGTTCATTCGTGATATAAATCTTCTCGGCATCATACGGACATTCATCTTTTGCCTGACATCCGTCCAGGCACCGTTTTGCTGCTCCTTCCGGTGCTTTCTCAGGCCGGAAAAGAGAAAGACCTCCATAGGACGAAACCTTTTTGCACTGCTTTCCTGTAAGCCATGCAAAAATATCCAGATCATGGCAGCTTTTTGCCAGAATCATCGGACTTGTCTCCCCGGCACGCCTCCAGTTTCCTCTTACATAACTGTGAGCCTGGTGCCAGTAGGTGACCTGTTCCATAGCCTGAATCGAAATGATCTCTCCAATGTCCCCCTCATCGATCAGCTCTTTGATCTTTGTATAAAACGGGGTATATCTCAGTACATGTCCGACCGCTACGATTCTCTGGTAATGATGAGCCGCCTTTTGAAGACGTCTGCACTCTTCAATATCCGGTGAAATCGGTTTTTCGCAAAGGATATGGTATCCTTTTTTCATTGCCTCTATGGCCTGTTTCACATGCTGCCGGTCCTGTGTTGCGATCACCATGACATCCGCAAGCTGCGGCTGTTTCAACATTTCCTCAGCAGTAACAAAACAACGTTCCCCCGATAGTCCGTACCGTTCCATCGCTGCCTTCCGCTTGCCTTCTACCGGATCCGCCACGGCTGTCACCTGCATTTCTTCCGGATGCACAAACTGATAATTGCCGTAGATATCGTTTCCCCGGTTGCCCAGACCCGCTATCGCACAGGTAATGATCTTACTCATTGCTTGACCCCCTTCTTCTAATCAGGAAACCGCTGTCAGCTCAAATAATCTGGACTGATAGTCACCCTGACGTTCCTTTTGTTTCCGGATTCCACAGGCAAAGTCGGAAATTGCCATTCCGGCATGCATCAGCTCATCTCCGCCTGCCTCCAGTCCGGTTTCCCGGATCTGATATCGGATGTCCGGATCCAACCCTTTTAGTACCAGCCGTTTCAGAGGTGCATTGGCCGGCTGCCGCATCCGGTAATACCCCGCCAGTGCATGCTTTTTGTCTTCGGATACAACCATCCAGGCCGCTTCCTCTGCTTCGAAAGGACTGACCAGGCGGTAAAACGCTCCATCCATAATCAGTTTCCGGATCCGCTTATAATACCGGATCTGTTCTCGGACTTCCTGCTTTTCCTCTTCTGTCAGTGTATTTAAATCCATCTCATAGCCAAAGCAGCCAAAATATGCGGTTTCTGCTCTTGTGGCAAGAGGTGTGTTCCGGAACGTCTGCTGGTTTGGAACTTCCGACACATGACATCCCATCGAGCTCAGCGGATAGACAAGGGATGTACCGTACTGGATCCGGATCCTTTCTACCGCATCCGTATTATCGGATGTCCAGCACTGCGGCGCATAGTAGAGCATCCCCGGATCAAATCGGGCGCCGCCGCTGGCGCAGGATTCAAACAGTACTTCCGGAAAATCCGTTGTGAACCGATCATACAGACTGTACACACCCAGAATATATTTGTGGAACAGTTTACCCTGTTCTTCCCGGCTCCTTCCCTGGGAAAATGCTTCCGAAATACTCCGGTTCATGTCCCATTTTATATAGGAAATCGGCGCCTCCTTTAAAAGTCCGGAAATCTGATCTCCAATATACTCCACCACTTCCTCTTTGGAAAAATCCAGCACATACTGATTTCTTCCGTGGCAGGAGTCCCGGTAAGGGACGCCGATCACCCAGTCAGGATGCTCTGCATACAGCCTGCTGTCTTTATTGACCATCTCCGGCTCAATCCAGAGTCCGAATTTCATTCCCATATTTTCAATTTTTTCCGCCAGTCCTCGAATGCCATGAGGCAGTTTTTTCGGATTCGGATACCAGTCACCAAGAGAAGACGTATCATCATCCCGATGACCGAACCATCCGTCGTCCAGTACCATCATTTCGACACCCAGCTCTTTGGCCGTTTCCGCAATTTTAAGAATCTTTTCCTCTGTAAAGTCCATATAAGTGGCTTCCCAGTTGTTGATCACCACAGGGCGCACCCGGTCTCTCCAGAATCCTCTTACCAGACGTCTGTGGTACAGCCTGTGAAATGTCCGACTCATCTTTCCAAGCCCCTTGTTTGAATAGACAAGCACGGCCTCAGGAGTCTGAAAAATTTCCCCCTTTTTCAATGTCCAGGAAAAAACTTCCGGATGAATCCCGATCATGGCTCTGGCCACGCCGAATGTATCCACCACTGTCTGTCCGAGGAAATTACCGCTGTAAACAAGACTGATCCCGATTACTTCTCCGGTATCTTCCGTTGCCTCCGGTCTTTTCAGAGCAAAGAACGGATTGAACTGGTGGCTGCTGTGTCCCCGCATACTGTAAATGGCCTGCACTCCTTCATGAAGCGGAGCTTTTTTTATGTACCGCTCTCTTGCCCAGGCGCCGGTCAGAGTGATCATCTCATACCTGTCGTCCGGAAGATCCAGGCTCAGGCTCATGGCATGTTCCAGGGTAATACAGCTCTCCCCCTCCTGGATAAATCGTGTATTTCTAAGAATCACCGGCAGCTGTTCAAAGATCGTATAGGACAAAATCATCCTGGTATTCATCACCCGGTCTCTCAAATAAATCTCCAGCGTCTCTGCCTCTTCATCGGACTCCGCATATACTGCCGGAAGTCCCGTCAGCTTCCGCTTCCCTTTCAGGATTACATAATCCTCAAAGACAAACTCCGTAATCCTGCTTCCATCTTCCTGCAGAATTTCATAGGCCGGATACCTCATATCCCCATGTCCGTAAGACGGATATTCCTGCTTCAGATATTCCATGGAAAAGGTCCGGTCCCCTTCGTATGTACACGGTGCCATATCCCGGAAGGAATATTCAATCAGATGCTGAAAACTGTCCCTGTCTTTGATCTTCTCTCCGTAGTAGATCTGCCCCGGCTGTCCGTTTTTCAAAATACAGAAAATGTAACTGATTTCACTGTTATAGAGGTGAAACTCTTTTGTCTTTTTGTGAAATACGATCGGCATGTCTTCTCCTCTCTTTATCAGAATACCTGATCAAATGCCTGCTCCAGATCAGATATCAGGTTTTCGGTCCCTTCCAGTCCACAGTGGATCCGGATGACATTCTGTCCGGCTCCCATTTTCCTGCATGTTTCTTCGTTTTCTCTTGCATAAGGCATTGTCACAAGACTTTCAAAGCCTCCCCAGGATACTCCGATTTTGAAAATCCGGAGGGCCTGGCAGAATGTTTTTGCTTCTTCGGTCGTGCAGTCCAGTTCAAAGCTCAGAAGTCCTGTATGTCCGGACTGCTGTTTTTCAATCAGCTCGTGCTGTGGATGAGAGGCAAGCCCTGTGTAATATACCTTTCTTACTTTCGGGTGTGCTTCCAGATACTGTGCCACGGCAAGTGCGGTCTTTCCATGCTCCTTCACCCGGACCTCCAGTGTCCGAAGCCCCCTCATCATGAGCCATCCTTCCATCGGCCCGATGATGCTTCCCAGCTGTTCTCTCATGGTGCGTACCTTTTCTCCAAGCCTCGGATCCCTGACTGTCAGGGTTCCTCCGATAATATCGCTGTGTCCTCCAAGATATTTGGATGCGGTATGCATCACAAAGTCCGCTCCCATCTCCAGAGGATTCTGATAAATCGGGGTGCAGAATGTATTGTCAATATAGACAAGTGATCCTTTTTCATGTGCGATTCTGGCTGCTTTCTCAATGTCCTGTATCCGAAATACTACCGAAGACGGACTCTCAAGTACAAGAAGCTGTGTGTTGTCCCTCATGGCCTCCCGGATCTCCGCCGGATCGTCTCCATCGACCAGAGTCGTTTCTATCTGCATATGCTCTCTGCAGTAATTCATGAGAAAGTCTTTCAGAGGTCCGTATGCTGTCCGGATGCAGACTACATGTCCGCCTGCGGAGCATGCTGTCAGCACTGCCGCCGTCGCCGCTGCCATTCCGGAAGAGAAGACGTAAGATTCACTTCCTTTTTCCAGCTCTGTGATTTTCTCCTCCAGAATTCTTACTGTTGGATTCTGAACCCTTCCGTAACAGTAGGTATGGATATCCCGCTTATCCGAATCGTAGTAAGCGTCCACTGTCGGAAAAATATTCAGTGAATTCATAAAAATCGGCGGCACAATCGCATTGTAGTAACGGTCATATTCCTCTCCTGTATGTTCCAGAATCATCCCGGTCGATTTCTCCATCTTTCTTCCTCCTCGCCACATTATGTGCTATAACCTGTCATCTATAATCTATATGCTATAGTATAGCTTAAATTTTTATAAATTTACACATCAGTATCGTGCAACGGATCCACTTACTGATGTGCTATTGCAATGTCATCATATACGCAGTCCAAAAGCTTGTTGTTAATCTTCTGTGCATTCTTGATATCACGCTCTCGCAAAGCCTGGTAGAGTGTCTCGTGATACGGCATGCTTGCCTTAAACGGATCTTCGATATCCAGAGGGAACTGCCAGAGCTTGTCCGTATAATCATCCAGTACTTTCAGCATCGCATAGAATACCTTGTTGTGGCACATCTGATAAATCTTCTCGTGAAATGCCTTGTCCTCCTCGGTATCCCGCTCATTAGCCCAGACCTTCTTCATGAGGATCTCTGTGATCTCTCCCAGCTCATCCATCTCCTGGTCTGTGGCATTTCTCACGACCATGGCCATCAGCTCTGTCTCCATCGCTCTCCTGGCCTCCAGCGCCTCGATGAGAGACTCTCTTTCCATCGTAAAACCGATCAGTGATTCGAGTGCCGTTGTCTTTCTCCCGCGGTCTCCTACAAATATGCCTTTCCCGTTCTTCACTTCCACGATGCCTTCCGCCTCCAGAGTCTTCACAGCCTCCCGAAGCGCCGTCCTGCTGACCTGCATCATCTCAATGAACTGTCCCTGGGAAGGAAGCCTGTCACCCTCCTTCAGATCATGTTCCTCTATATAGCTTTGAATGTACTTGATAATTTCTGATTGTAAAGAAACTCTTTTGATCGGTTTCGCCATCCCTGTTCTCCCTGTCATGTTCCTTGCAACCATTATATACTTCTTCCAATTCCTCGTCAACTCATTTCTATTTTTTATCTATTTTGAACAATTTCAGGCTTCTCTCCACATCTTTGCCAGTTCCTCAATGGAGGAGAAGAGATAATCCGGACCATATTCACAAGCCTCTGCCTCCTGCCGGGTCGTCTCTCCGGTCAGTACCAGGGCGGTCTCCACACCGGTCCTGTGTCCACATAAAATGTCCGTATAGAGCCGATCCCCCACAATCAGTGTCTGCTCTTTGAAAAAATGATTCAGTTTCAGAGAGTACTCTACCATGGCCGGCCCTGGTTTCCCCATATATTCCGGCTGTCTTTTCACGGCATGCTCCAGCATCTGGCAGATGGCTCCGCAGTCCGGTACATAACCAAATTCGATCGGACAGACATAATCCAGGTTCGTGGCGATATATCCGACTTCCGGCCGGGTACTCAGAATCTGGCAGGTATCCTGCAGCTTTTCATAGGTCAGCTGGTTGTCGTAGGATACAAGGACACAGGCAATCTCCGGATCCAGACAGTCTGTCGTCACCCGGATTCCATTGCGCTTCAGCTCCCTGAGCAGGGATTTGGTACCCATCACATAAATCAATGCTCCATCGTAATGCTTTTTCAAGTACTGTACCGTGACAAAAGAAGCCGTAATGAAATTGGAGTAATCTGTCATGATTCCCATATTCTGAAAGGAACGAATATAATCTTCGATGCTGCGGGTGGAATTGTTGGTAATGAAGACAAACTGCCCGCCGCTGTCTTTGACGTCTTTCAGAAATTCCCTGGTACCGCTGATCAGTCTCTGTCCGATGCAGACGGTACCATCTATATCCAGAAGAAAGAGTTTCTTATTTTTCAGCATGTTCCACCTGCCCGCGGATGAAAGCTGCCGTATCCGGGTAATTCGTAATTACGGCTTCCAGTCCCGCTTCGATAAAATATTTCATATCCTCTTCACGGTTCACCGTCCAGACACGGACTTTCAGTCCGCTCTCCTGATAACGTTTCAGGAAATCCGACATATACAGGTGATATACCGCAGGATGCAGTCCCTGTACCCCTGTCCGGGCTGCATACTGTTCTACGTCCAGTATCACGTCTCCGTACAGGTACGCCGTCTCCGCCTCCGGATCCAGCCGTCTCACTTCCTGGACACTGTAATGATTGAAGGACGAATAAATGACCCGGTCTTCCATCCCGGCCTTCTTTACGATTTCCATCGTCTTTTTCTCAATTTCCGGATACCAGAAAATTCCTGTTTTTAACTCAATATTGACTTCCATGTTTCCCGGCTTTACCAGCTCAAGCACCTCTTCCAGGGTTGGGATTTTCTCCCCTTTGTATGCTTCCATATGATTGTCAAAGGACAGTTCCTTGAGCTCTTTTAGCGTGTAATCCCGGACAAATCCGGTTCCTGTGCCGGTCCTGTCTATTTTCTCATCGTGTATGACCACCACTTCTCCGTCTTTTGTCAGCTGCACATCCAGCTCAATCCCATCTGCCCCCTGCTTTTCTGCCAGTCTGAAAGCCGCCAGTGTATTTTCCGGTGTATATCCGCTTGCTCCTCTGTGTGCAAAAATCTTTACATGCTTCATGATGCATCCCTCCTGTATTCTATTCATATCATAATCTCATATTCTGACGATAAAGAAAAGCGTGCCGAAATCCTTTTACGTTGTTTCAGACACGCTTTTCCAAATAACCGGATGTACATCCATCCTTCTTTATCCCTTAGCCGTTTACAAGATTGTACTCTTCTATCGTATCATTGATCTCATCCGCCATGTTTTTGACCGCCTCTTCCGGCGTTACATTTCCATTTAACATATCTTCAATCTGAGTCTCAACGATCTGACGGGATTCCGGGAACACACTTAAAAGTGCTCCTGCGGATTCCGGTGTGGAATCATGCAGCTGATCCAGTGCTGTCTGGAACTGTGGATACTGTGCAATGTTGTCTTTGAAGATCTGCTCATCCTGCGCTGCCGTAACGATCGGGAAATATCCTGTCTGGGCATTCCAGTATGCCTGAGACTCCGGTGAAATGAGGAACTTGATAAATTTCCATGTTGCAGCGGCTTTTTTCTCGTCTTTATTATTCAGAGCCCACAGGGATGCGCCTCCGATCGAAACTCCGCCTTTGTCATCTTCGCTGACTGCCGGATAGTAAGCGGTTCCCACTTCAAAACGTCCGCCGCTGTCTTCCAGCACCTGTTTCAGAGAAGCTGTAGAGCCAAGCATCATTGCGGCTTTTCCTGACGTAAAGTCTGTGGTTGCCGTATCACTTCCAGAACGTCCCACATTCGGAGCGTAGCCTTCCTTATAGAGGTCATTCCATGCATTTAAAATGTTCAGGCCGCCGCCATTTTCATCAAATTCAACCTTGGTCGCTGCCTTTTCACGGCCATTTCCATTGTTTACCATATCAAGGCCTTGTTTGCAGAGGAACTGTTCGAAATACCATCCATAAATGCTGATCGCGATGACTTCCTGGGCGCCGCCCTTCTCCTTCAGTGCGTCACCTACTTTGGCGATTTCCGGAAGACTGGACGGGATATCTGTGATTCCAGCCGCGTCAAACATATCCTTGTTATAGTACAGAAGCGGTGTGGAAGAATTAAACGGCATGGAGTACATGGTTCCGTCCTCTGTCGTATAATATGCTGCCACGTTTGGTTCAATCTGGGAAATATCATATCCATCCGCATCGATCATTTCCTGCATCGGGATGACCCATCCGGAATCGATCATGAAACGGGTTCCCAGGTCATAGATCTGCACAAGATCCGCACCCATATTTCCGATCTGCGCACTTTTCAGCTTGTTGATCGTATCATCGTACTCTCCCTGGTATACGGCATCTACCTTGATCCCGTCTTCATTTTCTTCATTAAATTTGTTCACCAGGTAATCCATAGCCTCGCCATTGACACCGCCCATGGAATGCCAGAATGTAATAGTCGTCCCCTTTGTGTCAACATTTTTGAAATCGTCTGTGATCACACCGGATCCGCTTTGTTCTCCTCCTTCTGCAGTCTGTCCATTCATTTCGGAGGCTGTCTTGCCGCTGCCGCAGCCCACAAGGGCAGAAGCAGTCATCAAAGCAGCAAGCATTGCTGCGATTACTCGTTTTTTCATAGATGTTTACTCCTTTTCTTTTCCGCCGGTTCCTCTGATCATTCAGGACCGGCATCTGACTTCCTGTGATATATGTGAACAGATCAGTCTTATCCTTTGACTGCACCTGAAAACATTCCGCTGATGAGCTGTTTCTGTCCTACGATAAAAATAACCATAGACGGAACAATGATCGCTACGACACCTGCCATCATCAGCGTAATGGACTGGGCGTCTACACTGTTCAGCATACTGATACCAATCTGTACGGTACGCATTTCTTCGGATCCTGTTACCAGGAGCGGCCACATGTACATATTCCATGCATTGATGAACGTATAAACGGCCATGGCCCCGATTGCGGACTTTGTCAGAGGAATCAGAATCTTTACAATAAACCGTAAGTTCCCGCATCCATCCAGTTTTGCCGATTCATAAAGCGAAATCGGGAAGGTCATATAAAACTGGCGGAAGAGGAAGATCCCCATTGCGGATGTCAAAGACGGAAGAATCAATACCAGATAGGTATCCAGGATTCCCCAGCTGCTGACTGTCAGGTAGTTGGAAATAATGACCGCCTCTCCCGGAACCATCATGGTTGCCATCACCAGCATAAAGAGGAAGTTCTTGCCTTTAAATTCCAAAAAGGAAAACGCAAAAGCCGCCAGCGAACAGGTGATGACCTGACCAAGTGTAATGCATCCTGCTACAAGAAAGGAATTCACAATAAACCTTACAAGAGGAACCTGCGTAAACGCACGGACATAATTATCAAGGGTCGGATGGGACGGAAGGATATTCATGTCCATGGTAAACAGCTCTTCTCCCGACATAAGAGAAACGCTGATCGAGTACAGAAGTGGAAACAGTATGAACAATGCAAAGACAATGTTCAGTCCCACAAGTACCACTTTACGGATTCTTTTCTTTCTCAGAGCACGGGCATTCATCAGCCGGTGAAGCCGTTCAACTTCTTCTGCATTGTATGAGTCGTACTCCATCGTAATTGTACTATTCATCCCAGCCATCTTAATATTTGACTCCTTTCTTCTCAATTTTGAACATCACAAGCGTCAATGCCATGATGATCAGGAACAGTACAACGGACTGTGCCGCCGCACTTCCAAACCGGTAGTTAAAAAACGCATCTCTGTAAATCGAGTATACGATTACGTTCGTGGCTTCTCCAGGACCTCCGGCAGTCAGAATTTTGATCTGTCCGAAGGACTGGAATGCCTGGATAATATTGACTACGAGTGTATAGAACATGATCGGGCTTAATCCCGGAAGCGTCAGACGGAAAAATTTCTGAATACCGTTTGCACCATCGACGGAAGCACGCTCATAGATGGACTCATCGATATTTCCAAGCCCGGCTGAAAAATACAGGAAATTGATTCCGCTGTTCAGCCATGCTGTAAGCACTGCCACACAGATCAGTGCGTACTTCGGATCAGCGATCCAGTTGATATCCAGACCCGTCAGTTTATTCAGAATACCGATCGTCGGGTTCAGGATAATCTTGAAAATCATCGCCGCGCCGCTGGATGCGATCGCCATCGGAAGTGCGTAGGAGGTACTAAAAACCCGGATTCCCGGAAATGCCTTGCTGCAAAGTACTGCACCTACAAGACCGATCAGCATGCTGCCGATTACAACGATTACAACAAAAATGACTGTCACAAAAAGGCTGTTATAAAATGATTCCGATGTCAGCAGATCCGCATAGTTTTTCAGCCCTACAAACACTTTTGCCTGTCCAAGCTTGTCTGTCAGAAACAGGCTCAGGTAAATGGTTTTCACAAATGGATAAAACAGGAAAACCGCAAATACCAGAAAGCAGGGAATTAAATAAAAATATGCGTTTCTGCCTTTCGTTTTCTCCATCAACTGTTTCATTGCTGACCTCCATGATAAAAAATATTTTTCTCTGTATCTGCATCAAAAAAATGTACCCGGTTCATATCCACATACAATGTCATTTCATCTCCCGGTTCCCCTGACGCATCTACCGAAAGACGTGCCGCATATTCGCCGGCCCGGCGTTCTTTCAGATAGAAGATGGATTCTGCGCCAAGCATTTCCCTGACTACAATCGTCCCGGTCATTCTGCATCTGGACGCATCCAGATTGGCGTGCTCTTCCTTTAAAGTCTCCGAAAAATGTTCCGGCCGGACGCCGAGAATCACCTTTTTATCCGCATACTGACCTGCCAGCAGCGCCGCTTTCCCCTGCGGAACTTCCAGCTTCTGTCCGGATGCCAGAACGAAGTCAACGCCGGTGCCGTTTTTCTGAATGGTCCCCTCCATAAAATTCATGGAAGGAGAACCAATGAATCCTGCCACGAACAGATCTGCCGGATCCGCATAGATGGCTCTTGGTGCGTCCGCCTGGCGGATGAATCCGTCCTTCATGACAACGATGCGCGTTCCAAGCGTCATGGCCTCTGTCTGGTCATGAGTGACATAGATAATGGTTGTCCCCAGCCGCTTATGTAAATCTGCAAGCTCAACCCGCATCTGCGCCCTCAGTTTGGCATCCAGATTGGATAAAGGCTCATCCATCAGGAATGCTTTTGGCTGTCTCATAATGGCACTTCCGATGGCAACCCGCTGCTTTTGTCCACCGGAAAGCTGTCCCGGTCTTCGTTTTAAGAGGGATTCAATACCTAGAACGGCTGCCACCTCATGCACTTTCTTATCAATTTCTTTTTTCGGAACTTTCCGGATCTGAAGAGCAAATGCCATATTGTCATATACAGACATCTGCGGATATAATGCATAATTCTGAAAAACCATGGACAGATCTCTGTCTTTTGGTTCCACATAGTTGCAGAGCTGCTTGTCAATCCAAAGTTCTCCGCTCGTGATTTCCTCCAGCCCCGCAATCATTCGAAGTGTTGTCGATTTCCCACAGCCGGACGGTCCGACAAAGATAACAAACTCACTGTCATGGATTTCCAGATTAAAATCCTTTACCGCGTAATGTTCCTTGTCATAGGATTTGCATACATTTCTCAATGTAATTTCTGACACGGCTCTTTTCCTCCCTTTCTATCTTCTATACTCTTTTTCCCACATTTCTTTCACAACATTAAGCATTATATTTATTCAACATCAATGTTTGATTGACTTTGGGTTAAATGCAGGTTAAAAATATTTTTTTCAAAATTCCCTTGATTTTCCGCCATTTTCTCCGAGTTTTGTGGGAAATCCCGGTTATCCAACGCTCTGTTTTTTGTTAAGTTTCTGTTACAGAATGTAAAATTCATGCGTGTTTTTGCATAAATAAAAACAGACAGAAGTCCTTTGTCTTCTGCCTGTTTCCTTTCTTTCCATTCTATATTTATGAATTTCTTCTCTATTTTTTTGCAAGCTCCGCCATGGCCGCAGCGGTCAGCTCGATGGATTTCATCAGATTTTCCACCGTCATCTGTTCGTTCGGCTGATGCGCCACATCCGGTTCTCCTGGAAACATCGGGCCAAATGCCACCATGTTTTTGAACATCTTTGCATAAGTACCTCCGCCGATTGCTTTCGGTTCCGCCTTTTCTCCGGTACCTTCCTGATATACTTCCATCAGCTTCTGTACCAGCTCCGAGTCTTTTGGCACATAGAGCATCTCTGTCGTCCTGTGTTCCAGAATCTCCATGCCGTAGGATGCAAGAGCCTCCTTCATCTTCTGGTACACCAGATTTGCATCTCCGTTCTTTGGATAACGGATATCAAGGTTGAGGCTCATCTCCTCCTCTGTATAATCGATGACTCCCAGATTCACCGTGGTCTCTCCAGTCTCCTCATCACGGAAACAGATTTCAAGCGTCTCACCATTCGTCTCCGTACCGATCTTCTCTGTGACAAAATCAGCAAGTTTCTGGAAATCTCCTCCGATTCCCAGCCCCCGGACTGCAGCCATCAGCTTTATGACCGCATTCTCCCCAAGCTCCGGCCTGCTTCCGTGAGCGCTGACTCCTTCTGCTTCGATGATTGTCTTTCCATCTTCAATTTCTACAGATAACCCCGGATGAACTTCCATTTCATGCTCCCCTTCCAACACGAGTCTGCAGTGGAGAGGTACGATGTTTCCGGCAGTTCCACCGTGAAATTCCAGTACCCGGATCCCACCCTGCTGCGGAGATTTCTTTCCTCCGATCACCGTAGTCATTCCTTTTTCAAAGAAAATCAACGGATACTCCGCATCCGGTGTAATACCAAGCACTGGTGCTTCCTGTCCTGCCTCCACGTAATGTTTGATGCAGTCACATCCGCGCTCCTCATTGGTTCCAAAAATCACACGGATCCTGCGGTCTATCGGAAGTCCCAGCTCCTGAATGGCCTTCATTGCATAGATGGCTCCGATGGTCGGTCCTTTGTCATCTGCCACGCCTCTTCCGTAGAGAACACCATCATGAATCTCCGCCCCAAACGGCGGGTACTTCCAGTCATCTCCTACCGGAACAACATCCAGATGTCCGAGCACAGCGATCATCTCACTGCCTTCTCCCATCTCCACATAACCAGCCTTGTTATCCACATTGACAGCTCTGAATCCGAGTGTTTTCCCCAGATTCAACGCAAACTCCAACGCTTCCTTTGGGCCTTTGCCGTAAGGGGCTCCTTCTTCCGGTTCCCCGCCTACACTGTCAATCCTGATACAGTCCTGAATACCGCCAATGATCTCGTCCTGCATCTGCCGGATCTTTTCTCTTAATGCTGTATAATCCATTGCTTGTCTCCTCCTTTTTCCGTCTGGTTCCATGCTGCTATTCGTCCTGCGCGTCCGGATATTCATTGCAGAGCAGCCGGTACGGTGGTTCATCCTCCTCAATCTTTGGGAAACGGCCTACTTTCTCATAGAAGCGGTTGTCCACGTTGTCGTCATTGCACATGGACACTTCTCCGATCAGTACATCGCCTGTCCCAGGTTCCACATCAAAATCATGGTACTGATGCGGCCAGAGCGTAATACTCTCGCCCGGATGCAGACGCACTCCGGTTCCCGCCTTGACCTGATAGGATCTTCCGTCAGAATTCACCGTCACATCCGTATCTGCAAGTCCCCCTTCTCCATCGTCATTGTACAAATGGATAATCAAGATCCCTCCGCCACGGTTGATGATATCCTCCGACTTTTTCCAGTGGAAATGCATCGGAGAATGCTGTCCTTCCTTGAGCATCAGAAGCTTTTCCGCATACACCTTTTTGTACTTCGGGTTATGCTGGTTTCCGTTCCGGATGGTAATCAGGGAAAATCCGACCTTGTCAAAATCTTCCAGTCCATAGTCCGTAATATCCCAGCCGAGCATATTGTCACGGATCTCATCGTACTCGTGACCTTTGCTCTTCCACTCCTCTGGCGTCCAGCCGACAAACGGCGGGAGCTCAAATCCATGCTCCCGGATCAACGTTTCCATCTCTTTGATGCACTGATTGATTTTTGAACGTTTCATCTTCTCAAAGCCTCCTGTTTTATTTGATTTTTTCCTGAGTCACAATCGGAATCTCTTCCTGGAGATAGCATTCCAGCAGACGGATGCAGGCCTCCACATCATCCAGATTGACAATACTGTTCGGCGTATGTCCGTACCTGGTCGGAATGGATATGCCAAGAACTTTGACGCCTCCTCCGGATTTGTTGATGGCACCTGCATCAGTTCCTCCTGCCGCCAGGGCATCTCTCTGGTACGGAATCTGATTTTTCCGGGCACAGTCGATCAGCCCCTCCGTCAGATCCCGGTCGCAGATGACGCTGCTGTCATTAATCTTGATCGCCGCACCTTTCCCCAGCACCGGATTTCCGTGTTCATCACCAGGTACGTCAAAAGATCCGGTGATATCGACGGCAATGCCCAGATCCGGTTTTACCGTCTCCGCGGAAGTCGTAGAGCCAAAAAGTCCCACTTCCTCCTGAACAGTATAGACGAAATACAAATCGTGATAACAGGTCCTGATCCGTTTCAGCGCTTCTGTTTGAATATAGCAGGCGATCCGGTCGTCAAATGCCTTTGACATGACATTGTGTCCTGCAAGTTCCACATAGTCACCGCAGAATACCGCACAGTCACCCGGCTTTACATAACGCTCCGCCTCTTCCCTGGACATGGCGCCGATATCAATATAGAGTTTGTCGATCTCTTTTGGCTTGACCGTTTCCACATGCTCTGTCACACCTACGGTTCCAATGGTGCCGTTTTCAAAACGCACCCGGTTCATAAAGGAACACAGAGCCGACACTCCTCCCACCTGTTTGACTTTCAGAAGACCATTGTCCAGAATTCTGACTACGCACAGCCCGATCTCATCCATGTGTGCCGCGCACATAATCTTCTTTTTCTGTTCTCCGTTTCCCCGTTTCAGGACAATCAGATTGCCCATCGCATCCCTTGTGATCTCATCTGCATAGTCCATGACTTCGTTTACAATCAGATCGGATACCTTTCTTTCCAGTCCGCTGACTCCCCATGTCTGTGTATAATCTTTCATCATTTCTTTTCCCTTTCCCCGGCCCTGATTTATGCAAACACCAGCCGGAACGTCTTGATTTCATATGGTTTGAACACAGTTTCAAATGTATTCTGGCTGACCGCAAGCTCTTCTTCGTTCTCCTCAAGCAGGCTGCATTCATAGACATGCGCCATCGGAACCGCAGCCTGAATACGTGCCTTGACCCGGTTATTTTTATTTTCGTACATCCGCACGATCACGCCGTTTCCATCCTCTGCTTTTTTGATTACTTCCACAAAGCAGCTCACCTGGCTGCATTTCAGGAAACTCTCATACTCCCGTCCGCACCCTTCGTGGCTGTCTGTCCGTTTTGCCGGCATCGGTGCATTCAGATTATAAGCCATCTCTACGGTCTTGGCCTCCTGCCATCTGCGGGCATGAGGATAAATGGAATAGGTAAACTCATGCTCCCCAATATCGGCATCTTCATTCGGGTACGTTCCGGATTTAATCAAGGTCAGGCTCATATCGCCTTTCTTGATCCCGTATCCGTACTTGCAGTCATTGAGCAGACTGATCCCGGAACTGTTTTCCGAAAGATCTGCCCACTTATGTCCGCACGCCTCGAATTTTGCCGTATCCCAACTGTAATTGTTTGTAGTCTCACGCTCTACATTTCCAAACTGGATCTCGTATGCCGCTCTCGTGGCATTGATATCCACCGGAAAATGGGTCTTCAAAATCACATGATGCGTCTGCCAGTCTGCCTTTGTATGAAAATCGATCCGCGGAATATGATGATACAGACATACCTGCTGGGTCACCGTCGAATCCAGGAAACCGCAGGAAAATTCCAGAACCATCCGGACTTCTCCGTTTTCCACAACTTTTACAGGCGAATACCAGTCCGCCTCATAAGGCTTTCTCTGATAGAAAATATCGATGTCCCAGTTATCCCACTGCATCGGCCGGTCCTCATAGGTACGCAGTACATTACCGCATTTTCCTTCCTGGATCATCTCCTTTTCTGCTTCCTTTTCAAACAGGGACGTAATCTCCATTTTCTCATTAAATTTTACTACAAAATATGGATTTTCAAAAGTATAATCCCAGTCTTTTCCCGTACAGATATCCGCTTCTTTTCCTGTCTCATAGAGCTTCTTATACCCAAGAGGCGGTATGTGATCTACATAGAGCAGATACCTGCCATCCGCCGTCTTCTGCATCGGCACGCGCCGTCCTTGCTCGTCTGTCAGGACAGATAATGCCCGGTCTCCTTCCACCATAACCAGATCATCCCGCTCATAGCCAAGAGTATTCATCACCAGCACCCCGTCTTTTGGCATGGAAACCGCCTCAAAGGCTCTGGATACAATCTGATCCAGCTCTCGTTTTCCTGCCTCCTCGATCTCCTGGTACTGCCGGCTTGTCAGCTCATAAACCGGCTTGATACAGGATCCAGGGACAATGTCATGAAACTGATTGATCAAAAGGATCTCCCATCCTTTCTCCAGTACATCCTGGAGCTGTTCATCCTTCTCAAGTCCTGCCATACAGGAGGCTGTTTCCAGCTGCATATAGAGGATCTCATTTTTCCGGTTGCTCCGTTTATTTTTTGCCATGGACGTCAAGGTACCTCTGTGATATTCAAAGTACAGCTCCCCGTCCCAGGTCGGCATATCCGGAAGATCATGAATCTTTTCATAAGTCCGGTCAAAATAATCCTGTTCAAACTCCTGACGGATCTTCGGAATTCCAGGGATGCCGTATTTGAGTCGTTCCGCGCTTTCCAACATCTCTTTTGTCGGACCCCCGCCGCCGTCTCCAAATCCAAACAGCATCAGCGTATCTTCCGTCAGATCCCGGTTCTGGAACCGCTTGTAGGTGCCAAGTGCCATATTAGGATTTACAATCCCCGTGTAGGTTGTCGTATTTCTCGTATCAGAAAAAGAAATATTCAGCCCCTGATCCTTATCATAATCACAGGTCGTCGGCATAAACGCAAATACTTCCGATCCATCAATTCCTTTCCATATAAAAGTGTCATTTGGGAGCTGATCATACTGATTCCATGCAATCTTCGTTGTCATAAAATACGGGATACCGGACTTTTTCAGAATCTGCGGCAGGGCCGCCGAGTATCCAAACACATCCGGAAGCCACAGAGATTTGCTCTCCTTTCCAAACTCTTCCTGAAAGAAGCGATGTCCCCTCATAATCTGCCGGACAAGCGACTCTCCTCCTGTCAGATTACAGTCCGCCTCCAGCCACATGGCTCCGTCCACTTCCCAGCGTCCTTCCCGGATCCGTTCTTTGATTCTCTCGTACATTTCCGGTTCCTGCTCTTTGACAAACTGATACAGAATCGGCTGGCTGGACATGAACTTGTAGTCCGGGTACTGTTCCATCAGCCGCAGTACAGTTGAAAAGCTTCGCAGTACCTTCTCTCTTGTCTGCTCCACTGTCCAGAGCCACGCCACATCGATATGGGTATGACCGATCGCACTGACTGTCGGACAGTCCCGCTCCTCCCTGTAAAAAGCGTCTTTCAGGATCGCTTCCGCCTCTTCTATCGAGCGATAAAAACGCCCGGAATACGCATCCCGCAAATCCAGTGCATCCAGTGCCGGAGCCATCTTCTGGAGGACTCTCCGATAATTTTCTTCATCCGCCTTTTTCAGCACATAAGCACTCTGAAGCGGAATCAGCAGATCGTAATAAAGTCTCTGTACTCTGTCATCTACCGCCAGAAGATAGGTGTGGATCACCAGATCTCCTTTTTCCATTCCGCTGTAGGCCAGAATCGCTATTTCATGCTGCTCTGCCCCTTTCGCCTTCTTCGAAATGGTGACTTCCCTGTGGTTCACATCCACTCCCTGAATCAGGCGTCCATCCAGATAAAACATCATCTGCGGATTGGTCGCATCCCACTCTCCTTCTCTTCCCGTTGTAATCAAAAACTCCACATGCTGTCCATCCATAGACTCTGGAATCGTAATGGATGTGCGGAACCATCTGTGGGCGTCTACCTGACTCCAGGCCGTTCCCATCTCATAGTCCTGCCACTGTTCATCCATCTCGCAGTGATATCCGTCTTTTCGTTTTCCTTCCAGGCTTTTATAGGCTGTGACCTCTCTTTTTTCCATGACAATCAGCTTCTCCACATCCTCGGTCAGCCTTTGTGCCCGTCCCAGTTCAAAAATTAGATTCATATTTCCTCCTGATGCTATAAGCTATATTATAGGTTGTATATAGCGTAACATTTACTGTGCAATATGTCAATTCTCCCCATATATTTTCACCTGTAATTGTAACTTTTTCAGGAGATTTTACTGAAACTTTCACAAAAGAAGAGCCGGATCAAAACAAGATATCTGATCCGGCTCTCCCTGCCTTTTCTACACTCCAAAAGCGCAGGTTCTTTATTTGTCCACTTGTTTCCAGTATACCTGGAACGCTTCCTCATCAATATCAAACAGTGGTTTCCACGTCAGATCCTGGTAATGAAATTCCAGTCCGTCTCTGCTGATCTTCTCTTCCGCCTTCTGAGGATCCAGATCCAGTTCCAGAAAATCCTGTCGCTCACTTAATGCCGCCAGTACATATGGTCCGTACAGAAGAGCACAGAGTTCCGGTCTGTCCGGGGTATGTTCCACATGGAAACCGCACGGGAATACCACTCGGATCTCATGTCTTCCTTCCGGTACCTCGACCAGCATCCATCCCTTTCGTGATTGGATCTCCTTTTGCTTTTCCCCATCGATCCAGAGTGCACCCTCTTCACTGCTCCAGTCTGGAATCCGGATCAACATACAAAATCCCGCCCGGCTTTCCGTCGTGACAAGTACATTGCCCGGCTGCTCCATCGCAGCCTCCTGCCGGATGTGAATTCCCTCTGTCTCCCAGTCCAACGTCGATGTTACAAAGAGATTGACATAGACGTCTCTTCCCTGGTGTGAATAAATCATATCCGCATATTTGAAATGGCTCTCCAGCCCGGTTCCATGACAGCAGGAATTCTCATGCAGAAATTCCTTATGGCAGCCCGGCCCAAGCGGCGTGAAATATACCGTCTCTCCGGTGATTCCATGCTCTCTGCCTCCAAGAATATGATTGGTCATGGTTCTCTCGTAATAGTCCATCATTTCCTTGTGCGGTTCATATCGGTAGAGCTCTTTTGTGAGCTTCAGCATGTTATAGGAAGCACAGCTCTCAGCCGTATGCCGTGTCAACAGCTCCCCGATACAGTCCGGTCCGTGAAACATTTCGTTTTCCCCGGTTCCGCCGATCACATACAGGTGATGGGATATCACCGCATTCCAGAAATACTCTGCAATATCATAGTACTTCTTTTCCCCTGCAGCCCGGAAGACTTCCATCGCTCCAATGATCTGCGGGATGTGCTGATTCGCATGGAAATTATCCAAAGCATCCACCTTCTGCTCCATCGGCAGAAACAGTTTGTCATTATCAAAGTATTTTGCTGTCTCCAAGAACTCTTCTTTGCCCGTAATCCGGTACAGCCTTGCCATCACATCATTCATTCCGCCGTACTCACCAGCAATATACATAGCCCACATTTTCAGCCTTGTTTCTCTGGAAAGCCTGGACAGCCTCCGGTACGTCCATTCTCCCAGTTTTTCTGCAATCTCAAGGGCCTGTCCGATTCCGGCAAATTCATAGCAGTCCAGAAGTCCCGCCAGAATTTTATGTAATGTATAGTACGGAGCCCAGATCTCCGGATACGGGGTATATTCTTCCAGCTTATCAAACTGCTCTTCCGTATATCCACTTAAGAACCCTTCCTGGATTCCAGGCATCTTTGCAAACGCATCCTGACATTTTCCAAGCTCCTGAATCATGTAAACGGCTTTTTCTTTGATCCGCTCATTCCGTCCCGCCTTATAACAAAGCGCAAGCCCGGAAAGATAATGGCCGGTTGTATGTCCTTTCAGATGGCACTCCGGCGCATCCCATCCCGTCATCGGCTCCGCCCCGTGCAAATCCAGCCCACATGCTGCCCGGAAATTATAAAGCATCTGATCATCATCTGTCTGCATCAGAAACTCCTGCATCTCCTGCTGTGCAGTATAAAACCGACTGTCCTTTTCCAATGCCGCTTCCCCATGATCAAAGTATTCCATCACCGGAGCCGTATCCATATATTCTTTTTTCAGACTCTCACATACGTTGACTGAGCAGGAAACCGGAACGTCCAGTCCGTCCAGCTCTCCCTTTTCCTCCACCTGTCCCGTCTGCGTGTAAATCCGGCGGTCTCCCTGTTTCCAGTTAACCCTGTGGGCCAGTGTTTTTCCATCCTTTGTGCGGATCACCGCCACATAAGGAAGATAGCATACCGCTTCCTTCTGAGCCTCCATTTTCAGCGGTCTGACTTCCGCCACTTCAATCTGCGGCTTTTCCTCCAGGATACAGACTTTGTATTCCTTTGTCACCTGTACGCCTTCACAGGAAAATTCCCCCCAAAGAGAAATGGTCCGGTCTCCGGTTCCATATGGCGGTCTCTTTACATGTCCCTGCTCATCCAGAAAACGTTCATGTCCTGATTTCCATTTAATGTCTGAACCGAATTTCCCTTTTGACGGCAGATTCAGATCAAATTCTACCGTATTCAGATTGCCAAGATACAGTGCCTCTATATCCTTTCTGATCCTTTCCTTTGCCTCCACGTTGTCTCTCCTTTCTTTCGTTCCGTCTCCTTCGATATTGATTCACAGTATAATAAAAAGAGAGCCATTGCTCTATAGATGTGATTCCACCTATTCCGCAACGGCTCCATCGGAAAGATATTTCTCCGTATCGCGCCTGACATCCTCTAACGTGATAGATGCAAGCTCCCTTTCCATTGCCTTTTGTACCCGTTCCAGCTTATCATCCAGAATCCTGTGAATATTCCTTCCCACAGGACAGCCGGCATTCGGATTTTCGTGAAAATGAAACAAGGTTCCGTGTCCCACACACTCCACGGCATGATAAATATCGAGCAGCGTAATCTCACTCAGCGGCCTGGCAATCACAGCCCCTCCGGCTCCTCTTGCCACATGGACCAGTCCGGCGGCCTTCAGCTGCAAAAGAATATTTCTTATAATCACCGGATTGACATTGGTACTCTCTGCAAGAAACGTACTTGTCACTTTGCGTTCCTTTCCAAACACATCGATACAGACAAAGATGTGAATCGCCAGCGTGAACCTGCTTGAGATCTGCATACAATCCTCTCCTTTACAGGTACTATTTTATCCTGCCCGTGATGTAATGTCAATGATTACAAGTTTATCTAATGAATAAAATTAGTCATGACCGAGGACTCTTTTTCAGGAAGACCGTATTTTTCTTTTCCAAGCTGAATACTCTTCATTAAAAATGCCATGTTCCGTGCAAGCGTACGCATGGACTGCAGTCCC
>CAJFMZ010000005.1:35223-35955 GCA_904393575.1 uncultured Sellimonas sp.
GAAATAGTAAAAAATTTATTCAGTTCATCAAAAGTCGAAGACAGTCCGCCTCTTCTGGCAACAGTTACTGCCGCTCCGACTTTCATCGTTTTATCAAAATGTGTACTGTAGAATAATCGTGTCAGAAATGCCACAAGCGTCGCATTGGCTGATGCATAATAGACCGGGGAACCTACTACCAGACCATCGCATTCCTCAAATTTTTCCGCCGCCTGGTTTACCACATCATCAAAAACACATCTTCCTTTCTCATAACACTGCCCACAGTCAATGCATCCTCTGACCGGCTTATTTCCTACATGCAGGATTTCCGTCTCAATCCCTTCTTCTGCAAAAATCTTCTCCATCTCCTGCAGTGCAATCGATGTATTTCCGTTCTTCTTTGGACTTCCATTGATCATTAATACTTTCATGTTATGTACCTCCTGTTTCCTGATCGAAGTATTCCCAACATTTCTATTATAGCACTAAGTAATATTTTTTCAAAGTTATAAGAGCTTTCTAAATTCTTCCACCGTTGTACCGTACTTCTCTGCCGCCTGTTCCAGAGTCAGCAGATTTTCACGATATAGCTGGACCAGTAGTTCTCTTTTTTCTTCGATTCTTCCCTCTACTTTTCCCTCTGCTTTTCCTTCTTCTTTCGCCTGATTCCAGAGATCTTCTTCATACTTTTCGCGATTGAATTCTTCCAGGATCACATCATCCACCTCCGCGCTGTTTCTCTCCAGAAAT
>CAJFMZ010000006.1 GCA_904393575.1 uncultured Sellimonas sp.
TATCCATGGAAGATTTCAAAGTATCTATGACTGGTTTGTTCCGGAGAACGGACAGGAGAATGAGGCGGGAAAATTATTTGACGCTACAAATGAAATTATCCGAAAAATTACCAGATACGCAGCACAGATCAGTGAGAGGAATGCTCTTGGAGCAAACCGGAAGGAAGAATATAAAAAGGCGGCAGCTATCTTTATGGCTTGTAAGGATGTGCGGCAGGCTCATAAGATGGCGGCGATGATTTTTGGATTGGAGAGACCGTTCCACTTAAATGTAAAAAAGGAACGTGAAACAGACAGTATGAATACGGCTGTGTATGAAGAAACACCGGAGGAGTTCGTATTGAAGCCAAGGATCCGGACATATCGGGAAAAGAGCGTGAGAAGCGGACTTCGTGATCATGGGACAGAAAAAGCCAGGGTACGTGAGCAGATGCTCAGGCAGATCAAAGAAGATCGGGAAAAGGCAGAAAAGCTGATACACAATGGGAGAATCGAGTTTTTTGATCTGCCCGTGATCGAGCCAAGAGTCAGAGAGATCCTGCTAAGATGGCTGTCAGATGCAATGGAAGATGCAGAGTATTCTGCACGAACCGATGACGGCAGAAGGTTTGTGCTGGATATGACACGTGCGGCAGAGAAGTGTGTGGTTCACTGCGAAGATGGAAATTTTACTATGCCAAAAATCAGTATTGTATTTCAAGAGGATGAAGAATGAGAGAAGAACTTGAAATTTTAATGAATAGAAGATGGGTATTAAAGGCAGAAGAGAAAGAACTGTATTACAGGCTGAGAGATGCAGCCGGTGAAATACGGAAGTTTGCAACAGAAAAAATGGGCTGCCAGATTATTGCCAATTCTCTTTTGATCAAAATGGAAAAGATCCCGGCCGTGCCGGAAGAATGGATGGGAATCAGGGAGTTTACATCCAGGGAAGAGTATGCTTTTCTTTGTGTGCTGTTAATGTTTCTGGAAGATAAAGATACAGAATACCAGTTTACGATTTCTATGCTGACAGACTATATTTCAGCCAATATGCCGGTGGAAAAGGTGGACTGGACGTTGTACACGCACAGGCGAAGGCTGGTGAAGGTGATGCGTTATGCAAAGACGCAGGGGATGATTCAGGTGACAGACGGGAATGATGAGAATTTCATGGAAGATCAAAGTGGGCAGGTCCTCTATGAAAATACAGGTGCATCCAGGTATTTTATGAAAAATTTTTCTACGGATATTATGTCCTATTCTGAGCCGGAGGACTTTTTGGAAAGCGAGTGGTTTGGTGTAGATGAAGAACGGGGGCTTGCAAGGCGGCATCGTGTATATAAACGCCTTTTGTTTTCACCGGGAATGTACAGGAGTGAGGGAATGCCGGAAGATTTTGAATATCTGAAATACTATGGAAGACGTCTGGCAGAAGATCTGAATGAAAATCTGGACTGTGATCTGCATATTCACAAAGGCAGCGCCTATGCTCTGCCGCAGGAGGGAAGCAGGCTTGGAATGTTGTTTCCGGGGAATAATGCCGTATCAGATATGATTCTGCTTGTGTGCCGAGAAGTAAGGCGCAAGGTGGAAGAGGGAAACTGGAAGGTAGAGCCGGATGAGACGATCAGGGTAGATCAGGTAGAGTTTGAGAGAATTTTAAAAGAAGTAAAAAGAGCCTATGGAAGTGGATTTACCAAACAGTTTCGGGAAATCCAGGAAGGGGAATATGTAGAAATCATGATGGAAGAGATGAGGACATGGAGCTTCATCCGGGTCAAGGAGAAGGAGCACATGGTTTTTGTCTATCCGGCAGCGGGAAAGATACAGGGAAGATACCCGGCAGATTACGCAGGAGGAAATGAAGATGAACAGTAGATGGCAGGCGAACAAGATTGGATTGATCAATTTCTGGTATTATGACGAGCAGGAGTTTTCCTTTGCGAAAGGGAGAATGCTTCTCAGAGGTTCCAATGGATCGGGAAAATCAGTAACGATGCAAAGCGTGATTCCCCTTCTGCTGGACGGCAATATGAATCCGGAGCGGCTGGATCCTTTTGGATCGAGAGACCGAAAGATGAGCAGTTATCTTCTGGAAGAGGGAGATGAGAGGGAAGAGAGAACAGGCTATCTCTATCTGGAATTTAAACGATGTGACAGCGAGACGTATCTGACGATCGGAATGGGGCTTCGTGCCAGAAAGGGGAAGCAGCTGGATAAATGGTATTTTGCCATCACGGACGGAAGAAGAATCGGAAAGGATTTCTGGCTTTATAAAGAACTGGATGAGAAGGTAACTCTTTCCAAAAGAGAACTGGAAAACCGGATTGGAGACGGAGGCCGGGTAATAGAGCGGCAGGCGGAATATATGGAATATGTAAACCGCCAGATTTTCGGATTTGAAAATGTGGAAGAATATAAAGAGATGATTGATCTTTTGATTCAGTTGCGTACGCCAAAACTGTCAAAAGACTTTAAGCCGTCCATTATCAATGAAATTTTAAGTGATTCTCTTCAACCCCTGTCAGATGAGGATCTGCTTCCGATGTCAGAGGCAATTGAAAATATGGATACCATGAACATGAATCTGAAAGCCCGCCAGGAAGGGAAACAGGCTGCAGAGAAGATAAACAGGGTATTTGACAAGTACAACCGGCTGGTGCTGTATGAGAAAGCGCACAATTACTGTGAAGCAGCGAAGCGGCTCAATGACACAAAAAAAGAGCAGACAGAATACGAGCAGATGCTTCGGGAGTATCAGGAGCGGGTGCAGGAACTCGCCGGTGAACAGGAAGAACTGGATGCCGGACGAGAGACCATGGAAAAAGAGAGAGATTCTTTGAAAAAAAGTGATGCTGTCGGTCTGAAAGAGAGAGAGGTCGAACTGGGGAAAAGGATTTCTGATCAGGAAAGTCAGCTTCATAAAAAGAAGGGACAGCTTGCCGGCAAGCAGGATACTTATATTGAGACAGAGGAGAAAAAGAAGAAGGAAGAAGATAAGGCTTATGAAAAGAAAAGAGAGATAGAACAGCTTCTGGAAGAGATGGGAGAAGAAGCTGAGGAGATGGCATTTGCAGAACACAGCTTTTTTGCGGATGAATTATTACAGAATATAGAAGATCCATTTGGATTCGAAAGCCATCAAAAACAGATGGATACGGTACAGGAACGGATTGGAGAAGGACTGGAAATTCTCCGGACAGTCGATGGAAAAGAGCGGCGGCTGGAGGAGATGCGTCTGAACAGGGAGCGCCATCAAAGAGAAGAAGATCTGGCGGCCAGGAAGGTTCAGGAACAGGAGAATCTGCTGATTCAGGTACAAAATGAATGGAAAGAGGCGCTGTACAGCTGGGCAGGAAACAATGAAGAACTGATCATTTCGCCGGATATACTGAAAGAAATGTCCCAGTTTGCAGAACACTATGGAGAGCATTCAGATTTTGCGGAAGTCAGGAGACAGGCGGCGGATCTCTGGATGAGAAAGCGGGAAGAGCTTGACCGGCAAAAGCGGGAACGACAGGCGAGATGTCAGGTTCTGAATCAAGAGTATGAGGAAACAAAGAAAGAACTTTCTGACTGGCAGAACAGGAAAGAACCGGAACCGGACAGGAGTGAGGCAGTCCTGGAAAACCGCCGGGTGCTCCGGGAAAAACAGATTCCATATCAGGAATTTTATAAAGTGATTGAATTTGGACAGAATCTGAGCAAAGAAGAATGCGACCGACTGGAAGAGGCCTTAAATTATATGGGCATTCTGGATGCACTCGTAATCGATGAAGGATATAAAGACCAGGTACTGCATCTTGATACGGAAGGATGCGACCGGTATCTGTTTGTACAGAAAGGGCAAGTGGAGCATAGCCTTCTTTCCGTACTGGATCTTAACGATACGGTAAACGATCTTTTCTTTAATAGGACAATCACAAATATCTTAGGACGAATTGCATATGGGGAAGGGACACCGGAAAGTACACTTGTATCGAAAGAGGGAATTTACCAGATCGGTGTACTGACAGGAACTGTAACGGGGAATTATGAAGCAGGTTTTCTTGGTACACAGGCAAGAGAGAGAAACCGGCAGGAAAAAATCCGGCTGTGCGAAGAACACTTGAACACACTCCAGGAAGAGATGAAATGTCTGGAAAGGGAAACAGCGGCGCTGGAAAAGAGGTTGGAGATTCTGGAGAGAGAATACCAGGCGCTTCCGGGAGATCAGGATCTGCGTGCTTCCTGGAAAATGCTGACAGAGGCCGAAGAAAGAGAAAAGAAACTACGGGAAGAAGGCAGAAGGCTGGAAGAAGAAATTGGAACAGCAGCATCAGAACTAAGAGTCCTGAAAACGAAGGCTGGAGAGATTGCTGATAAACTGTATCTGGCATGCCGGCTTGCTATTTTTCAGAAAGCGGATGCTGCTTCCAGAGCATATGAAAAAGCTTTCTACAGGCTAAAAGCCGGCCATGAAGTATATATCCAGATGATTCGTTATCAAAAAGAATTGGAGGAACAGCTATCAGGATTGGACTTTGACATGGATCAGATCCGCTACGATATTGGAATCGTAGAACGGCAGATGAATAAAGAAAAGGTGGAATATGATTCGGTCAGGGAACAGTTGAAGCTGACTGATTATGAGAAAATAAAAGAGCGTCTGGATGCGTGCATTATATGGCTCAATGCCTATCCGAAAAGACTGGAAAAGTGTGTGGAAGAAAAGGCACAGAAAGAAGAACAGATTCGGGGAATCCGGGAGCAGATAGAGAAACTGAAGGACAAAAAACTGGAATTCGAGGACAGAGCGGAATATTTGAAGAGTTGTTTCCGGGAGGAACTGATTCTTGGATACGCAGGATTTTCGTCAGAACTTGAGGAAAAGCCAGAAGAAGTCAGAAGAGCATTGAGCGCAGACTGTCAAAAAATGGATCGAAACAGCATTATACAGGAACTGAATCAGGTTTATTTTGAAAATCGCGGTGTCTTAAATGACTATCAGCCGATGCAGACAGAGCTGTTTGGAGACAGGGAGGTCAAAGAAGGGCTGCCGTCTCCGAAGAGGGTTGACATGGCAGCAAGATATCAAGGGGCCGTTATACCATTTGGGAAGCTCCTCGGATATCTGGAGGAAGAGATTAAAGACCTGACAGAACTGATCCGGGAAGGAGACAGAGAACTTTTTGAAGATATCCTGGCAAATACGATCAGCCGTAAAATCCGCGGAAAGATTAACAGTTCCATTTCCTGGGTGGAAAATATGAATCACCTGATGGGAGCGATGAATACATCAAGCGGGCTCAAACTCAGCCTCCGCTGGAGAAGCCGGACGGCAGAAACAGAAGGACAGCTTGATACGAAAGAACTGGTAGAACTTCTGAAAAAAGACTATCGGCTGATGAGAGAAGAGGAGGCGGACAGACTCTCTATGCACTTCCGGTCAAAAGTAGAAGAGGCGCAGAAAAACGCAAGAGACAGCGGCGGAATGGTTTCTTTCTATCAGGTAATGAAGGAGACACTGGATTACCGGAAATGGTTTGAATTCCAGTTGTTCTTTCAAAAAGGCGGTGAAAAGGTAAGAGAACTGACGAACAGTATGTTTGGTACGTTCAGTGGAGGTGAAAAGGCGATGGCAATGTATGTGCCGCTGTTTTCGGCTGTAGTTGCGAAATATGAGGGCGGAAGAGCAGACGCCCCAAGGCTGATTTCTCTGGATGAAGCATTTGCAGGTGTGGATAACCGGAATATCAGAGACATGTTCCGGCTGATGGCGGAATTCCAGTTTGATTTTCTGATTAATTCCCAGGTACTTTGGGGAGACTATGACACACTGGACGCTCTTGCGATTTATCAGCTGATCCGCCCGGAAAACGCAAAGTTTGTGACTGTAATGCCGTATCTTTGGAATGGAAAGACAAGGGAATTAATGGAAGATGAAGATGAAATGGAACAGCGGGCAGCCAGAGCTTGAAGAAGAATGCTGCGCATACCTGAAAGGGCGGGAAGTATTTGGGAGACTGCTGAAAGGATTCTGGAAGAAATATGAATCTTACGGGATGTTTACCGGTACAGTAGAATTGCGGAATCTGACAGAGCAGGAGAGAGAGGAACTGGAAGGCTTTTTTGGAAAAAATTTTCATGGAAAAAAGAGTGTCTCGGTCTCTGCGGCAAAATTCAGAAAAGCCTGGGAAAACAGCCGGTTTGGTGAAATTTCACCGGAGAAAGTCCTGGAAATCTATTTCAATAAAAAGCCGGAGGCAAAAAGAGAAGAAAAAAGATTATATAAACAGATGTGGAAGAAAATCCTGAAACAGGCAGAGGAGGAAACAGCAGGAACGCCTGCGGTTGTCTGGATTGAGAATCTTGAGGAAGTACTGGAGAAAGGTGTCAGGTCTGATGTCTTGGCATGCTCGCAGGAGATATACCGCTATTTGAAGAAACGTTGTGGTGAGTCAAGAGACAGCGAACAGGAGATTCGAAAACAGGTTTTGCTGGTGGTTCGGATGATCAATGCGCTTCCGTACTGGAGCGGAAACGTGGAATATCAGGCTGTATTTGCGGCAAAGGTGACGGGAAATCCGCACGCATTTGATCGGGGAGAACAGGACAGTGCGCTTCTTGGTTTGATTTTAAACTGGTTTGCCAGCCGGAATCAGAGTAGAAAAAACAGCAGCAGGAAAGAGTCTTCCCATCCGAATCAGAATATCTTCCCGGCACTTCGAACGCAAAAACTGTATCTTCAGGCAGGAATTTTGAAAGATGATGTATCGAATTACACTACCGTTTTTGGCATTCGTGCGTGGAAAGAAGATGGAAAGCTCCATCAAGGGATATCCGGATATCTGGAAGAGGAAGAGGCCGTGCAGGTATCGCTTGCCTCTATTGCCAGATGGGAGAGGGTGGAATGCAGGGAAAAGGAACTGGTTCTTGTGGAGAATCCGTCGGTATTTTCTGTCCTTTGTGGAAAATGGAAAGGGACGCGTTCCTGTATGTGTATGAATGGACAGCCAAGGCTAAGTTCTCTTCTTCTGCTGGATCTGCTTGCCAGGAGCAGCGTCAGGATTTACTATGCCGGAGACTTTGACCCGGAGGGGCTTTTGATTGCACAAAAGCTGAAACAATATTACCAGGGAGAAATGATCTTCTGGCACATGACAAGTCAGGATTATGACCAGGCAATGTCGAAGGAAACGATTTCCGATAGAAGACTGAAAATGTTGGAGAGAATTACGGATCCCGGCCTGCTTCCGGCAGTGGAACGAATGAAAGAAGAAAAAAGGGCAGGATATCAGGAAAAATTGATCAGTTTGTATACGGATTAAAAAGGAAGGCGCCGGTACAGAGTGTGAACTCTGTGCAGGAGCCTTATCTGGTGCTGCCAATTGCAGAATATCCGCACCTCAGCATACAAGTTTTTTATGCGGAGTAAATGCCCTGAACGGTGATCTGCCGGAAGAACCGGGAGAGTCCAAGGGTTACGGTTTCTTCCACACGCTGCGGAATTCTTCGGATCAAAATCTCCCCGAATTCGTGAGGAAAACTTAAGAAATGCTCACGTTTCAGAATGGCTGTTTCTTCCGAATCGACAAACCTTGCCGATATATCCAGACGGGAACCGCCTCATGTGTGGCACATCATTGGGGTAATCAGGATGTTTTTATGATTGGATTTTTTCATATGTTCAACTAATCGTTCGTCAAGATGAAATTTCATGGTGGAATCCTCCTTTGTTTTTGTGGCTTTATTATGCAGGATTGAAAGGAAGAAGTCCGTGATGAAGTCACATAGAACGTATAGAAAACCATGAAAAAGCTCTTCAGACCGGGGCATGTCGGTTCGGAGAGCTTTTCCATATTGCTATGAAGATTTCCGCAATTCTTTGATTAGTAGTTTGCGCAGTTCCCGGCGTTTGATTTTCGGGCCGATGAAAATGCTCTTTGGCTGTTCTGATTCCTCAAATCCCGTGATGGAGTAACGGTCGTCCACCACATCAAAACGCAGGAGTGTGCCGCCCACATCGATGAATCCTTTAGCCCGGCAGATCGTTCCGTAGGCTCCGCGAATCAGCTGTTCCAGAAACCAGATCAGATGATTGGGACCTGGGAGAGAAATGCCGGTAAGGCCAAGGGAGAGCAGATTTGGGGTTTCCATCTTTTCCGGAGCGATGGACGTTCCATTTAAACCAGTATTCAGCAGGGTTTCCCACCAGGATCGTTCCATGTGGCTGTAGTGTTCTGCCTGAATCCGGGCGTCGGGATTGACGGCCCGGATTTTGGCAAGAAACGCATCCATTTCTTCCGGTGAGCTAAAACTCCGTTTGGAAATTACGATGGTGCCGGCGGCTTTTAACTGATCTTCAAAAATATCACGGTAGTCCCGCATGTAGTGGTCAAAACAGTTGGCATCTACAATCGTAACGGGACTTAAGAGAGAAATCCGTTCGTATTCGATCTGCTGGATATTATGAATGACATTGGAAAGGACACCTACGCCAGTCGGTTCTACAATCAGGTATTCCGGATCCAGTGTGTTGGCGATCGTCAGGATGGAGGATGCAAAGTCCGACTTCATGGAACAGCAGATACATCCTTCCGTCAGTTCCCAGATATTGATATCGTTTCCTTCATCCAGGAGAGTTTTATCAATTCCTACTTCTCCGTATTCATTTTCCATTACGACAAAATCCTGTCCGGTTTTTTCTGCCATTTCTTTGATAAATGTAGTTTTCCCGGCGCCGAGAAAGCCGGAAACGACAAGTATTTTCATAATATCCTCCGATTTCATAGTTAGTCTTCGATTTTAACGACCGGTTTGATCAGATCTCTTGGCTTGTCCCGCATAAGGAAGAGAGCTTCCTCCAGATGATCCCATCCGTCAAATACATGAGATACGAGCGGGTGTACATCCAGCTTGCCGGCGGAAACAAGTGCGCCGAGTTTTTCCATGCGGAGACGTCCCCCAGGCATCAGGCCGCCGTTGATCTGCTTGTGACCCATGCCGACACCCCATTCAGCACGCGGAATGTTGACGTAGGTTCCGCTTCCCAGATAGTTGACATTTCCGATCTTTCCGCCTGGTTTCAACGCTTTGACAGCGGATTCAAAGGTCTCGCAGTTTCCGCCGGCGATGACTACTTTATCAACCCCTTTGCCATCGGTCATAGCAAGAACCTGATCTTCGATGGTGCCGTCTTTGTAGCTGATGAAATCCGAAGCGCCGTATCCTTTGGCAGCTTCCACGCAGACCGGTCTTGTACCGACTGCGATAATGCGGGAAGCACCTCGCATGTTGGCACCGGCAACGGCCATGAGGCCGACAGGTCCGATTCCGATGACGAGAACCGTATCGCCGAACTGGATATCAGCAAGCTCTACGCCGTGGAATCCGGTAGGCACCATGTCAGAGAGCATACAGGCATCTACCGGATCGATATTGGATGGAAGATGCGCCAGGTTTCCATCTGCATCATTGACATGGAAAAATTCGGAGAAGACGCCGTCTTTGAAGTTGGAAAATTTCCAGCCTGCCAGCATTCCGCCGGAATGCATGGAGTATCCTGCCTGTGCCTCCAGAGAATTCCAGTCCGGTGTGATAGCCGGTACAAGGACACGGTCTCCAGGTTTGAAATCTTTTACAAGAGAACCGACTTCCACAACTTCGGCACAGCATTCATGGCCCAGAATCATATTGTGGCGTTCTCCGATCGCGCCCTCCCAGAGCGTATGGACATCAGACGTACAGATTGCAACAGCGAGCGGTTTACAGATCGCATCAAGGGGTCCGCATTCAGGCCGGTCTTTCTCAATCCAGCCGGATTCACCGATTTTCAGCATTGCATAGCCTTTCATAGTTTCTTACCTCCTTTTGAATGAAATAATTGATAAGTTGGTTTTATCATATCATGATTCATCGGGAAAGAGTGAAAAAATTTTCTCTAAAATTATAAAAATTCTATTAATACTGTGAAAAATATGAAGTTTTCTGACTGAATTAAGTTTGTGTGTATTTGTTGGAATTTTGATGCTTTTTTAAAAATTTTACTCAAATTTTATTTTTTATAGCAGTTTTTACTGAAATTATGGTTTTTCTATACATTGATTTAAAGATTTCAAGCAAAATGCTCTTTATAATATAAGTTATGAATTGTTTAAGTAATGAAAGGAGAAAGACAATGGGGAAAAGATGGAAGCAGGTATTGGCAGGAGTTTCGACTGTGGTGATGACAGCATCTGTACCAGCTGCCCCTTTACATGCAAGTGGGGAGAGTCAGAGTGTAAATTTGCCGGATCCGGTTATGAAAGTGACTTTTGATGATGGATCAGCAAAGGACGTAACAGGAAGAGGAAATAATGGGACTGTTTATGGCAGCCCGGAATTTGTAAATGGAAAATCCGGAAAAGCGGTTCATATTGTCAATGATTCAGATATCGCAGGGCAAAACAAGAAAGCAGAGCAGTATATCAGTTTTGGCCACCCGGATGATCTGAAGTTTGGTACGGAGGATTTTTCCATTGCATTTTGGTACCGTTCCGACCGGTCGGATGCGAGCCATAAAGAAGGGGCGATTATCAGTAATAAAGACTGGGATTCCGGGAACAACGAGGGGCTGAACTTCGGTGACATGAACCAGGGAATTAATATGAATTACCGCGCCGGAGGAGATGGACGGAAGGAAACAGACCGTTTTAGCGAGATTACAGATGGGAAGTGGCATTTTATTACGGGAACCTTTGACCGGGATGGAAAGATGACACTTTATATTGACGGCAGACAGCCGGCAAATGGAAACGGATACGGGAACGGGGCGGCTCAGGTAGATATTTCTGATCAGCAGAACAACATTGATGTGGCAGATTTTACAATCGGAGCAGACGGAACCGGGGATTATGGACTTCAGAATGGCTATATCGATGAAGTGTCGGTATACAAAGAAGTGCTGAGTGAGGAACAGGTTCGGACGCTTCTGTCAGAGGCTGGCGGACAGGAAGAGAGTTCGGTAAAGCAGGTGTTGGATGTCAGTTTCGATGAAGACAATGCGGTGGACACCGTAAATAACATGCAAGGGAAAATCAATGGAAATGTGGAGTTTGTAGATGGTGTATCCGGAAAGGCCGTTCATATTCAGAATTTGGAAGAAATAGCCGGAGAAAATAAAAAGGCAGAGCAGTATATTGATTTTGGAACACCGGACAGTCTGAAGTTTGGAGCTGACGACTTTACGATTATGTTCTGGTATCAGGCGGATGGAACACTTCCGAAAGAGGGAGCGGTCATAAGCAATAAAGACTGGTCGACGGGAGCAAATCCGGGATTTGCCATCGGGGATATGAAAAACGGATTGACTTTAAATTTCCGTGCACAGGATGGAGACAAACGTATTGATACAAGTCGCTATGGCGGAGCCACCGAGAAAGGAGTATGGCATCATATTGCAGCGGTATTTAACAGAACCGGCAATATGACACTGTATGTGGATGGAGAAGAAGCAGCATCCGAATCCATCAGCTCTCAGGCAGGAAAAACCATTGATGTGACAAATTTTGTTGTAGGAGCGGACGGAAATTATCAGTGCGGTTTGCAGGATGGTATGATCGATGAACTGAAAGTGTATAAAGGTATGGTGTCTCAGGAAGAAATCCGGGCATATACAGCGCCTTATGTACTTCAGACTCAGCTGGCACAGTATGAAGCATTGATTGATTCCTCCGATGCGGACAAGTCTAAGAAAGAAACGTTCCAGAATGCAATCAATGAAATCAGGAAAAAAGCAGAAGGAATCACAGATCCTCAGGAAATCCAGTCTCTTCAGGAAGAATTGAAAACAGCTTACAATCAATTTATGGGACCGGATGATGGAGTGATGAGCTTTGAAGTGATCAGTGATGCCCATATCAGCGGAACGGATAATAATGCGTCTCCGAATAAAAAGCTGCTGGATGCCATGGATGATATCAGCGAAGATTACGCTTCAGATGTTTCCGCCGTACTGAATTGCGGAGACTACAGTAACTATGCAACAGAAGAGGAAACAAAGGGATATTTTAATATTATCGGTCAGTATAAAGATCAATTCGAAATTCTGACGGCACTTGGAAACCATGATGTCAGATGGAGAAGCGGATGAGATGAAGTCGAGCAACGTTATTTAACCTATAACAAGGACTACATGGGAGATACTCCTCAGGGGCAGTCCTATTATGATAAATGGATCGACGGCTACCATTTTATCGTTATGAATACACAGTGGGATACAAAAGACCGTGCCTATCTGTCACCGGAAGAACTGCAGTGGCTGGACGAGACGATGGCAGAAAATGCATCTTCAGATAAACCGATTTTTGTCGTTCTGCATCAGCCGCTCTATGATACTTATGCCAATAGTAACGATTGGCCGGTTGGAGTACAGGATCATCAGTTAAAGGAAATTCTCAGAAAATATCCGCAGACCATCATGTTTAATGGACATATTCATGATGGAATCGGCGCCGTTGAAGTAGTACAGAAAGACTACGGGACCATGGTGGATGTGCCGGGCATGAACAGTAATGATTATGGCGAGGGAAGAGGACAGCTCGGTTTCCATGTAACGGTTTATGAAGATGAAGTACGTCTGGACATGAGAGATTATCTGAATGACGAGTGGGTGGATGGCTATTCCTACACGATTAAAACAGACGGATCTTCCTATCCGGCAGGAAAAGTGATGGATGTTTCTTTTGATGATAAGACGGCAGCGGACAGTACCGGAAATGGAAATAATGGAACAATCAGCGGAAATGTCGGATTTGTCACCGGGGTAGACGGCGGCAAAGCAGTTCATATCAAAAATAGTGAAGATGGAAAAGCAAAGCAGTATATTGATTTTGGAAAGAATCTGAATCTAGGACAGGATGATTTCACCCTCATGTTCTGGTACAAAGCAAATGCCGAGGGCAGTGAGACAGGAACGGTGCTGGCAAATAAAGAGGCAGGAAAAGACGGACAGTCAGGCATTGTCTTTGGCAATACTGACGGAACATCCGGAATGTCAATGACAGCAAGCGGTGCCAGCGGAAACAGTGCAGCCGCTCCTGCAGGAACTCTTGCAGATGGAAAATGGCATGCAGTTGCCGTAACCTTTGACCGTGATGGACAGATGGTACTTTATATCGATGGTAAAAAGACGGAAAGCAGGGATATCAGCGCACTGGCCGGACAGTCTCTTGGAGAAGGTCTGAACTTTGTAATTGGAGCAGATGCTTCCTACAATCACGGTGTTTCAGATATGTACTTTGATAATCTGACGGTCTACAAGACAATTTTGACTGCAAATGAGATCAGCACTACATGGAACCCGTATGAAATCACGACGGATGATACATCCATTACGATTTCCTGGCCGCTTCCGACCAATGAAAATGTCGAACCGGCAAAACTGCTGTTAAATGGAAAAGAAGTTCAGACCATTGCCTCTGGTGAGACATCAAAGGCACTTACCGGTCTGGAAAAAGGAAAAACCTATACGGTAGAACTTGTGAACCATGAAAAGAGCAATGCGAGAAATTACAGGGATGTCTATTCGTTCGTTGTGACAACAGGAATTCAGGATGAGGAAGAAGGAACGGTGGATTTTACCGGATTAAAGAGTCTGTATGAGTCCAATAAAGACAAAGATCTGACTGGATACACGGAAGAAAGCCGGAAAGCCTTCCAGACCGCACTGGCAGAAGCGGAAAAGGTGCTGGATCAGGAAGAGGCAGATCAGGCAACGGTTGATCAGGCGCGGAATGCCCTGCAAAGCGCAATCGAAGGGTTGAAAGAGGAAGAGCCGGAGAAACCGGAAGGTAATGAGAATGATCAGACTACAAAACCAGTGATACCGAATCATGGTGATTCCGGAAATGGAACTGTTGTTGAAGGATCGGACACAGGCAGTACTTCCAAACCGGGCGGGTCTGTATCTGGACACGGGCAGACATCAGGCATGAATAATTCTTCGGAGACTGTCAAGACAGGAGACCAGGATTCTGTTCTTCCGTGGATCGGGGCTGGAATTACAGCACTTGCAGCAATAATAGGAGTAGTTTTGGCAAAAAGAAAACGATTTTAAATCATAATTACAGGCTTGTAAGAGCCCGGAGTTTCAGAAAGGTGAATGAAACTTCGGGCTCTTGATTATATTGAAAAAGAATCGAGTGAAGGTATGGAAGATTCGTCTGTGACCGGCGATGGTAGGAGGCGGAAAAGATAAATGGAATGATGATTAAAAAGAAAATAAAATTTCTAAAAATAAGGATGAAAGAAAATTTACTTACATTTAACCAAAGGATGAAAGAAAATTTTACTTAAGACTGTTATGCTGAATCCTGTAAAAAGCGTGAGATATTTTTCAGGAGGAAAAGAGAAATGGCTACAAAACAACAAACGGCAACACAGTCACAGAAACTGATGATTTTTGTCCTTACAATGTCACTTTATGGACTTGCTACTTTATTTACCGAACTGATTCCGAAATTCCAGGTCGGAATTGTGGAATTTTCCGTGGAATATTTCCTGTTTATTCCGCTGGTTCTTGCAATTTTGTTTGACCCGATGTCCGCAGCACTTGGCGCGGCAACTGGAGAGCTGGTATTCAGTGAGATCATGCTTGGACAGTTTGGCGGGCTTGGCGAACTGGAGAAGTTTGTGACAGTTACAATCGGTGTTTACATTGCGGGACGTCTTGTGAAGAATCCGAAGAACCGAATGATGGTGGGAATTGCATCTATGACGGGAGTGATTCTGCAGCAGGTAATGGGAACGATCGTGGATATTTTGAAGGTACAGTTTGCGGTATCGGATTTTGAGGCAGTTCCGGGACTTCCACAGAGTGTGTTTGCAACAGAAGGATTTGCCTGCCTCAATGATATCTTATTTTCCGGCATTCTTTTCTGCCTGCTTCCAACGATCTTCCTTGTACCAAGACTTTATGGAAAGATCGAACCGCTTCTTGGCATGCAGCCGAGGACAGAGGAGACGGCGCTTGGAGCAATCAATGCCAAAGTGGTAATCGGAGCGCTTGTGGCGTTTGCGGCGGCGATCGCATCCGAAATGCTGGCAGAAAGCGGCATGTCTCTCATTGACTGGGAAGCAGGATGGGCAGAAAGCGGCACGGCGTTGGCAGCAGGCATGGTAGTTGCCGCGGCCCTTGCAGTTGTGATTCTGCTTGTCATGAAGAAACGGGCGGAGGAGTCCGGAAGCGGAAGCACGATGGAGAACGCATAAATACGGAAGAGGAAGCAAGAAATAATTATGAATATCATGGAAATCAAACACTTGACATTTGCGTATCCGGGTGCAGAAAAGAGTACATTAAACGATGTGAACCTGGAAATTGAAAAAGGGGACTTTGTGGCGATTGTCGGAAACAACGGTTGCGGCAAATCCACATTGTGCAAGACAATGAACGGGCTGATTCCGCACTTTATCACGGGAACCTACAGCGGAAGCGTGGCGGCAGACGGGATAAAGGTTCAGGAATCCGATATCGGAACACTGGCAAGAAAAGTAGGATATGTGTATCAGGATTTTGAAAATCAGATCGTCCGGCCGACCGTGTTGGACGATGCTTCCTATGCCTGCATGAATTATGCCATGCCGGATTACAAGGAACGCGGAAGAAAAGCCCTGGAACGCTGCGGGCTGGAAGGAAGAGAACAGGAATATATCTGGCAGCTCTCTGGAGGCCAGACTCATCTGCTTGCACTGGCAGGGGTGGTATCCATGGAGCCGGAGGTGTTGATTCTGGACGAGCCGATTGCACAGCTGGACCCACATCATGCAGACCTGATCTATAAGATTCTACGGGAGTTGAATCAGAAATATGGAAAGACCATCATTGTGATCGAGCACCACACAGAGTACATTGCCGAATACTGTAAGCATGTAATTTTAATGAAGGATGGACATGTGGAATGGACGAAAACAGCAAAGGAGGCGCTGGACTGTGTGGAAGAGCTTCAGTCCTGTAATATTTTCCCGCCTCAGGTGACACTGGCCGCCTATGAAATGGTAAAAATGCATGTGATTCCAAGGCCGGAAATGCTTCCGTCCAGCATGGAAGACGGAATCCGGATTCTTGGCGGGCTGCACTGCAGACACCGGGGAGGCCGGGAAGGAGCGTCCGGATTCTGGAATGAAACGATGGTGGAGTTTCGGGATGTCTCTGTTTCTTACCGGGCGGTAAAGGGAAAAGCGGCTCAGGTATTTGACGGACTGAACCTGGAAATTCATAAGGGAGAGAAGATCGCACTGATCGGTTCCAACGGAGCCGGAAAGTCCACGATGATGAAAATGATGACCGGACTGATTCGCCCGTCTGGCGGGGAAGTTCTTCTGAAAGGAAACTCGATCAAAGATACTAAGCCGGAGCAGCTTTCCAGGTATGTATCTCTTGTATATCAGAATCCGGAAGATATGTTTATCAAGGACTCGATTGAGGCGGATATATCCTTTGCCATGCAGGTCCGGAATGAAGAAGGATGGGAAAGACGGACGCAGGAACTGCTGGAACGGTTCCGGCTGACAGAATTAAAAGACCGGGACGGACGGCTGCTCTCAGGAGGGCAGATGAGAAGAGCCTCTCTTGCTATCGGCATTGCGCTGAATCCGGAAATTTTGCTTCTGGATGAGCCGACGGCCAATCTGGACATTGCAACGAGGAAGGAAATTATGCGGACCCTCAATGATATCAAGGATATCACAGAGACTGTCATGATTGCGACGCATGATATGCAGTTGGTCTGCGAATGGGCAGAACGGATCATTGTACTGTGCCAGGGACAGGTGATTGCGGATGGGACGAGGGATGAGATCTTCGGGGATCCGGAAGTAGTACGAAGATCCGGAATTCGGCCGCCGGAAATCTTTACGCTGGGGCAGGAGATTCAGGCGGACGCATTTTGTTACACAGTAGATGAGTTTGTACAGGAATTTGGAGGAAAATAAGATGGGACAGATCATGAAAAAAATGTCTGAGAACATTCTGGACAAGTTTTCCATGGATTTTCTTAGAAATCAGGTTTTGAAAAATGCATACGGAAATGATGATACCATCATTGCAAAGACTGATCCGCGGGTACTGCTTGTCTGGTATTTGTTCTTTGCCATTGTGCCGTGGTTTATGGACAATCTCGTCTTTTTGCTTGGATGCTTCCTTATGGTTGCAGTGACAACGCTTATGGCGCGGGTGGCGGGACTGGTGATGGCTCTGTTTGGACTTGGCGTATTCTCCCAGACAGGATACCTGTTTGTCGTTTCCCTCCTCTTTGGAGGAAATGTAGAGACGGTTGTGCCGCTCCTTATTCTGACACTGAAGGTGGCAACCGTTTCCCTTGCATCGATTACGGTTTTCTCCGGACTGGATCCAGACCGGCTGGCGAATGGGCTGATGTGGTACGGATGTCCGGAGAAGCTGTCCTTCTCCATTTCCTATGCATACCGGATGCTTCCGATGCTGATGGAGGAATTTCAGAATGTCCTCTTATCTTACCGGCTCCGCGGAAACGCGCCGGACAGTAAAGGGATGATGGGAAAGATCCGCTATCTGATTTATCAGGTGCAGGTGATTATTCATTCCTTTTATCCGCTGATGCTCAATACGGCAAAACGGTCCCGGACAACGGTGGAGGCGCTGGAGATCAAGGGATACCGGTATGCGGCGGTGAACAAAGAGGTAAAGAAGATGAAGCTTTCATCTTTAAAAATAACGTACAACGACATGCTGTTTGCGGCAGTGTCTTTTCTGTGGATCGCGGTCATTGTACTGATTATGGTAATGATATAATAGGAGGCACATATGTATCTTGATTTTCATACCCATGGAAAACTGGCCAAAAAGCTGCCGTTTTCCACGGTTTACACAGACTGGCTCTTCGGGGAGGCCATAGGAGCGGGACTGGACGCACTTTGTCTGACCGAGCATTTCAATACACTGCAGTTCGATGAGCTTTACGGGTATCTGATGAGCAGGTGCAGAAGAGAAAGGGATACGCTCGTGACGGCGGACGGACTTCGGATTTTTGCAGGGATGGAAACCGATATCGCGGAAGGAGGACATATTCTTTCCATTGGAACACCGGAAGACATTCTGGAGCTGAATCGAAGGCTGGAACCACATAAGGAGAAAGGAACGTTTCTTCCGTTTGAAAAACTGATGGATTTATTTGACGAATATCCTATAATAGTAGGAGCGGGGCATCCATTCCGGGAAGGAGGGTACATTCCGGAGCTTCCGAAAGAACAGCTGAGACGTCTTCATTTCCTGGATTTAAACGGGAAAGACGTGGCACAGGACAGGAAAAGAACCGAGGAGGAGACCTTCCGGCTTGGAAAGGCGCTGGGCATTCCGGTAGTAAGCGGAAGCGATACGCACCAGGCGGTACAGTATGGATGCATCCGGACGAAATTTGAAAAAGAGACGTCTTCTGTCGCAGATCTGTACGAAGAAATGAAGAAAGGCGCATACGAAATCGTTGTATCCGACTGTGCATCCTTCCAGGTACGGACAGCAGGACTTTTGAAAAAAGCGCTGAAAGAAATCTACGCATCCGGCGGCAACTATGTTTCTGTACTGGTGGACGAACGGGCATAAGCACGGATCTGCGGCATGCAGTGGAAAGAGGGGGAGAGAAGAACGATGAAAGAGTTATTTGAACAAGCGGTCAGGATTGTCCGGGAAAACGGAAGAGAATTGACCGGAAGAAACGGAGCAGACAGGATACGGGAAAAGGGCAGAAAAGACTACGTGACCGAAGTAGATATCCGTGTCCAGAAACAGATCTTCGAGGAGTTAAAAAAGCTAGATCCAGGGGCCGGATTTCTGGGTGAAGAACAGGAACATCCGAAAGTTCCGGAAGAGGGAGACGTCTGGATTCTGGATCCGGTAGACGGCACAACCAACCTGATACACGATTTCCGGCACAGCACGATTTCCCTTGCCTATGCAAGAGACGGAGTGATCTGCTTTGGAATTGTGTACGATCCATTTCATGACGAATGCTTTACGGCAGAGATTGGAGGCGGAGCATTTTTAAATGGCATCCAGGTTCATGTAAGCGGAAAAGAACACCTCGATGACTGTCTGATTGCCATGGGAACTTCGCCGGGATGCAGAGAACACGCGAATGAAAATTTTGCTAAAATGCGCCGCGTATTTGATGCCTGCCAGGACATCCGCAGAATAGGGAGCGCGGCATTGGAACTTTCCTATGTGGCATGCGGAAGACTGGACGGCTTTTACGAAGAAAACCTGAAAATCTGGGATTATGCCGCAGGCAGCCTGTTGGTCACAGAAGCAGGAGGTGCTTTTGAGACAGGAGGGCCGGACACTATGGCCTGTATACAGGAAATCCGGGAAGAATTTCAGAAATTACTTAAGATTACGGAGGAAGAACAATGGAATGGCTGATGCCGGATGAGGACAGTAAATATACAAAATCAGATTTAAAAATCATGGAATTTATCGAAAATTACACAGATGAATTTCTCTTCATGAGCATCGGACAGCTCGCAAAACGTCTGGACCTGTCCGAGGCAACCATTTCCAGATTTGCAAGACATATCGGATACACAGACTTCAAGGACATGAAAAATCATGTCGCTGCACGCAAAGTCGGAAAAGGACCCGCAAGAAAAATCGCAGGGACCCTTATGAAAATCCAGGGATTCGACATCCGGAAATGGTTCTCCTATCAGCAGGAATGCCTCGAACGGACACAGGATCAGATTGATGCTGACGAAATGGACAAGGCACTGACTGCCATCCAGAACGCCAGACGGATTTATATCCACGCAAAAAACGCATCCGCATCCGCAGGACAACTCTTCTTCTTCCGCCTAAGAAGACTCGGCTTTGACGTGACCATGGTACCATCCGGTGGCTCCGAAGTAATCGAAGGCATCGCCCACGCAGGAGAAGGAGATCTTGTCATCATCTTCAGCTACTCCAAAGTATCCTCCGAAGGACGCATCATCCTGGACTACGCACAGACAGCAGGATACCAGACACTCGCCTTCACAAGCAGACTCTATGCACCAAGCGACCAGAGAGCAGACATCAACATATATGTATACCGCGGAGAAAAAGAAGAATACCACTCCATGACGACCGCCGTCGCCATGATCGACGCCATGGTACTCGCCCTCTCCGAACGCATGTCATCCACCTCTGCCGAACGACTCGGCAAAGTACAAAATCTAAAGAAACTCTATCGGAAAGATAGGAGTTAACACTTTTGGGGACAGGTTCCGATGCACCGGTACACGTCCCCGTTGAAGTGTGTCGAGGTGATGGATAATCTGCTGACAGAATCGGTGAGGGAGTGGGAAATCATGGGCAGAATGTAGATTGTATGCTGTATTCTGCTATGATAAGATTAAGAGGACGAATATGCGGAAGGGAACAAGGAGAGACGAGATGATCAAAGTAATAGCGGCAGATATGGATGGAACCTTACTGAATTCACTGCATACGTTGTCCGGGGAGACGTATCGGACGATTCAGGATGTGCAAAGATCCGGGATTCGTTTTATGATTGCAACGGGGAGAGATTTTCCTTCGGCGAGGGATACGCTGCGGAAGTTTCCGCTGCACTGTGACTGGATAACGGGAAGTGGGGCTGAGATCCGAAGTGAGGATGGAGCGCTTCTGCAGACTATACCGATGGATGTTGGATGTTTTGAAAGGATTCTGTCCTGTGTCAGAAAGTATCCGGCAGGAATCCGGTTTTGTACAACGGGGAAGGATCTGGTGCTGACGGATACGGATGATCTGGAGGGGCAGCTGTTGGAAGAGTCCAGAATGTTTTTCGGGGGAAACAGTGATGAGGAAATCCGTAGTTCTGAACAGTTTCAGCAGATGATAAAGCGGATGAGCCAGGTGGGAAGCCTGAGGGAGCTTCTGGATCTGGACATTCCGATTTATAAGGTATTTGTAAATGCGGAAAATGGGGATATCATCCGGGAAATCTGGAAAGAAGTGGAAAAGATTCCGGGGATTGCGGTTGCTTCTTCCTTTTTTAACAACCTGGAGCTGACCGATGAAAAGGCGCAGAAGGGGCCGGCTATCCTGAAGTATACGCAGATGCTGGGATATCAAAAAGAGGATGTAATGGTGCTTGGTGACAGTTTGAATGATCTGTCTATGTTTCAGGCAGGGTTTGGTGCGGCAGTAGCTATGGGAAATGCCCATGAGAAGATCCTGGATGCGGCAGGCTATGTGACCAGAAGCAATGATGAAGATGGTGCGGCATTTGCCATGAGGCTTGCTATGGAAGACCGTCTGGAGGAAATTAAAAAAGTGAAATAGAAAAGAAACTGACGGGAGAGCCTGTCAGTTTTTTTGTTTTCTTCGCCGTGCTGTCTGTGGTATCATAGAGAAACAGGGAGGGAAAAGCCAAGATGCATGAGAAAGACTACACAAAGGAAAATGCAAAAACAATCGATCAGTGGGTAGAGGAAGGATGGATCTGGGGCACCCCGATTTCCCATGAAGTGTACGAAAAGGCTGTAAAGGGAGAATGGGACATGGTGCTGACGCCGACAAAGCCGGTTCCAAAGTCCTGGTTTCCGGAATTAAAGGGGAAGAAGATTCTGGGGCTTGCTTCCGGAGGAGGTCAGCAGATGCCGATTTTTGCGGCGCTTGGCGGAATCTGTACGGTGCTTGATTATTCGGAACGTCAGCTTGCAAGTGAAGAAATGGTAGCGAAGCGGGAGGGATACGATATCGAGATCGTCAAAGCGGATATGACGAAGACGTTTCCATTTGCGGATGAGACCTTTGATCTGATTTTCCATCCGGTTTCCAACTGCTATGTGGAAGAAGTTCTGCCGGTATGGAAAGAATGTTATCGTGTGTTGAAAAAAGATGGGATTCTGCTTGCCGGTGTGGATAACGGGATCAATTATATATTTGACGAGACAGAGACCCGCCTGGCTCATGGGCTTCCGTACAATCCGCTGAAGGACCGGAAGCTTTATGAAGAGGCCATGCAAAATGGCGATGGCATTCAGTTCTCTCACACTACAGAGGAACAGATCGGCGGGCTTTTGGAAGCAGGTTTTTGTCTGACGCATTTGTACGAAGATACCAATGGAGAGGGAAATCTTCACGAACATGGAATCCCGACATTTCTGGCGATGAGAGCACAGAAAAAATGAACAGCGGACAGGAGTGAAAGACATGGCAGAAATTTTATTGCTGGAAGATGAGGAAAGTGTCAACAGGGGAATTGAATTTACGTTAAAAAAAGAAGGATACGAGGTGGAAAGTGCCAGAACGATCAAGGAGGCCTGGGAACTGTTCCGGAAAGGGGAGCCAGGGTTGATGATCTGTGATGTGAATCTGCCGGACGGCAACAGTCTGGATCTGATCCGGCGGATCCGAAAAGAGAGCATGACACATGTAATCTGTCTGACTGCGATGGATACGGAGATGGATCAGGTTATGGGATATGAGGCAGGGGCGGACGATTACGTCACGAAACCCTTCAGCCTGTCGGTGCTTGTCCTGAAGGTGAATGCCTTTTTCAAGCGGCATCAGAAAGCGGCTGCCGATGAGATCGAATCCGGAGCGTTTCTCTTTTCCATGTCCAGGATGTGTGCAAAGAAAGGGGATGGGGAAGTCTCTTTTTCCAAAAACGAGTGGAAGATGCTGAAGCTTTTTCTGGAACATCCAAGACAGATTCTGTCCAAGGGACAGATTTTAGATCAGCTCTTTGATGTGGACGGTGAATTTGTGGATGAAAATACAGTGGCAGTCAATATCAGAAGGCTTCGTGAAAAGATTGAGCCGGATCCTTCACATCCTCAGTATATCCGGAATGTCCGGGGACTGGGTTACATCTGGGATCAGGACTGCCAGAAAAGGCAGGGAAGCAGAGCATGAGAAAAGAGACAAAGCGGTGTATGACGGAACTGATTCTTGGATTGCTGGTGACCGCCGCTGTGACGGCGGTGATTGTGTTCTGGCAGTATGAATTGTATCAGGAAAATCTGGCTGTCAAGGCAAGACTGCTTCTGGCGGACAATCCGGAAGAAGAGGTGTTTCAAATCCTGAAAGAGGACGGAGATCTGACTGCAGAAGAAGTGCAGGATGTTCTCGGAGACTACGGATATGAGCACGTCAGGGACAGCCTGGAAGGACGGCGTTTCCTGAGAAACTGCGGATGGACAGCCGGCGGCGCTGTGGTTCTTTATCTTGGATATGGGGCAGTTGTTTTCTACGAAAAACGCAGGCACAAGAAGGAGACTGAGGAGCAGAGCAAAAGGATGGCAGACGGGATTGCAAGAATCCGGGAGAGCGATTACCGCCAGGATCTTATGGACTGGTATGAAGAGGAAGAAAGCCAGGACCGGATTCTGGATGAGCTGGATTCTCTGGGAAGCTATGTGGAAATGATGGAAGCACAGGCACGGCAGGAGAAGCAGGAGACGAAAGCACTGGTTACTGATATTTCCCATCAGCTGAAGACACCGGTGGCGGCGCTTAATTCCTGCTTTGAGGTGCTGAAAAACAAGGACCTGACAAAGGACGAACGCCGGGAGTTTGAAGGCAGACTGGAAGAACAGCTGAAAAGTCTGGGACAGCTGGTGGAAGCCCTTGTGAATATTTCCCGGATGGAAACCGGAATGATTGAGCTGAAGCTTACAAAGGGCAGAATCTTTGACGTGATTCTGGAAGCAGTCAACCGTGTATGGGTAAAGGCACAGAAAAAGGGGATCGAAATCGAGATGGAGGAGGAAGACAAGATCGAGGACCTTGTCCTTCCGCTTGACAGAAAGTGGCTGTGTGAGGCATTGATCAATCTACTGGATAACGCGGTCAAATACAGTCCGTCCGGGACAACCGTGACGATACGTACTGTCAAAATGGTATCTTTTTTTAGAATAGAAATCCAGGATCAGGGAATCGGAATCGCCAGGGAAAATTATCACAAGGTTTTTCAAAGATTTTACCGGGGCGAAGAAAAGGAAGTACAAAACGAGGAAGGCTCCGGCGTAGGACTTTACCTTGCCCGGAAGATCATCGAAGGCCATCACGGCACGATTTCTCTGGACGGCAGAAAGATGAAAAAAAGGAAAGGATCCGTGTTTGTAGTGCAGATTCTATATCAGTAGAAGAGAAGTCTTACAAAACTGTAAGGCTTTTTTTCTGCTTCTGAAAGGGAAATGAAAGACAGGAGCGGTAAGATAGATGACAGAACAGGAAAAGAAAGCAGAAAGGAATCAGAACATATGGATCAGATTTTGAGAACACAGAATTTATGTAAATATTATGGTAGCGGCGAAAACGAAGTAAGGGCAGTGCAGAATGCCAATATTGATATCCAGAAAGGAGAATTTGTCGCGATTGTGGGGAAATCCGGTTCCGGGAAAAGTACCCTGCTTCATATGCTGGGAGGGCTGGACACACCAACAAGCGGCAAAGTATTGATCCGCGGCAAAGATATTTTTTCCTATAAAGAGGATGCCCTGGCGGTTTTTCGGAGAAGAAAAATCGGGTTTATTTTTCAGTCCTTCAACCTGGTTTCTTCCATCAATGTATGGGAAAACATCGTACTCCCGATCGGACTGGACGGGCGCAAGGCAGACGAAGCTTTTGTCATGGACATTGTAAAGACGCTGGGACTGGAAAAGAAACTTCACAATCTGCCCAATACGCTTTCCGGAGGACAGCAGCAAAGAGTAGCCATCGCAAGGGCACTTGCCTCCAGGCCGGATATCCTCTTTGCCGATGAGCCGACGGGGAATCTGGATTCCCGGACAAGTGATGAAGTCATCGCACTTCTGAAAATGTCCGTGGAAAAATACGGCCAGACTCTGGTTATGATTACACACGATGAAGATATCGCCCAGATCGCGGACCGGATTCTCGTAATTGAAGACGGAAAGGTGGAAGAGTTAAGATGAAGACGATCACAAAGCTTGCACTTGGCAACAACAAAAAGAATAAGACAAGAAGCATTCTCATTATGATTTCCATCTTTCTTACGACGGTACTGCTCTCTGCGATCGCTACGTTCGGGTACGGACAGATCCAATATCAGAGGGCAAATGCGGAAGAATTCTACGGCTCTTATTACGGTTCCTATGCCGGGGTCACTGAGGACCAGATCGGTAAGATGGAAAAGCGAAGCGAGTTTGACCGGATCGGAAGAGCGGCATCTGTCGGAACCATAGAAAACACAAGAACCATTTCCATGGTATGGATGGACAAGGAGACAAGGGATCTGGCCAATCTTGACAAACAAGTCCAGGAAGGCTCTTTCCCGGAACAGGAAAACGAAATTGCAGGACAGAAAAACATGTTTGAGCGGCTTGGCTGTCCAAATGTAAAAGTGGGAGACAAAGTGCATATCCGGTTCCGGAGAAATACCCACGAGACCTATCGGGAAAAAGAGTTCGTTGTAAGCGGCATTATGAGACAGACGGCTAAAGAACAGGAAAACCAGTCCTATACGGCCTATGTTTCTCAGGATTTTTTTGATTCCCTCTATACGCCGGAAGAACGTGCGTACACGATTTATTTCAGCCTGTCGGATTCTGTGGATGTAAATTCCTCCACACTGGAAATGACCATCAAAGATCTGGCCGAAACATGCGGAATGAATCCGGAATACGCTTTTGAAAATATGTATTATTCTATGTGGGTCCTGGATCCGGGAATGGAAATGATTGTTGGATGTGTCGTTGTGGCGCTGATTGTAGTATTCTTTGCGGTCATGGTCATCTATAACATTTTTCAGGTAGGGCTGATTCAGAAGATTCAGGAATACGGAAAGATCAAGGCACTGGGAGCTACGAAAAAACAGATGAAAAAGCTGGTATTCCGGGAAGGGATGCTGCTTACCATCGTCAGCATTCCGGCAGGACTGATTGCAGGGACAGGAGTATCCATAGCTTTTATCAACAGCTGGCTTTCTCAGAGTTCAGCTTTTGGAGGCGAAGAGGCGGTACAGGTCAATATGGTATCGATCCCATTGCTGCTTCTCTGCGGGGCAGCGGCGGCTCTTGCAGTTTGGACAGCCTTGAAACGCCCTATGAAAGTGATCTCCCGGATCTCACCGGTGGAGGCCATCCGCTTTCAGGGAAGTCAGAAGAAAAACAAAGGACTTCGCAGGGGAAGGAAACAGATGGGCGTACGCCAGCTGACCCAGGCCAACATGTCCATGAACCGGAAACGGACGATTACCACCATTATTTCCATGGGACTTTCCTGCGTCCTCTTTGTAGTTGCAGCCAATTTCACCGGGAATGTCAGTACCAGATATGACGCGAGAAAACAGGTGCCATACGGACAGTTTCAGATCGATCTTTCTTACAGCAAAGATGACACGGCCTATCCGGAAAACAATCTGGACTCCATTTTAAAAGCCAATCCGCTGGATCAGGAACTGGTGGAACAGATTAAGAAAATGGATGCCGTTACCGATGTCAAGATCCGCTACATGATGTACGCTTACGACAAGGACGGAAATCTTCAGTCCATCGGTGTACTGAACAAAGAACAGTTCGATGACGAAGCATACCAGGGCTCCTTAAAAGGAACAGTCGACTACGACACTGCAGCCAAAAACGGAGAGATTCTTTACGGTTGGTCTCATTTCATCGAAGAAAGCGGCTACGATCTTGGAGACACCGTCACCATGACCATGGGAGACGCAGACGGCGAAGTAAAATTCCAGGGAACAATGGCAGGAGCCTTCGGAAGCACCAATTACGACTGGATCATCACAGACAAAACCTATGATCAGATGGGACTTTCCGGAAAAAGCATCGGCACGATCTGGATAGACTGCCGCCCGCAGGACTGCACAGATGTGCAAAACCAGCTGGAAGATCTGCTCACGGACAAACAGCACTACGAGTTCAGCACCTATCAGGGTACACTGGAAACATCGAAAGACAGCCTTGGCATGTTTGAGACCCTTGCCTACGGCTTCCTCCTCCTCGTCGGACTGATCGCATTCATGAACATGGCAAACACCATGATCATCAGCATCATCACACGAAAACGGGAGCTCGGCGTCATGCAGGCACTTGGCATGACCAACAGCCAGATGAACAGCATGCTCAGAAACGAAGGAATTCTCTTTACCGCAGGAAGCATCCTCGTATCCCTCCTGGTCGGTATGCCGGCAGGATACGCACTCTTCTACTACGGAAGAGATCACGGATTTTTCGGACTGGATGTATACCACATCCCGGTTATCGAAATCACAGCCATGATTCTCATCCTGGCAGCACTGCAGGTCTCACTCTCCTTCATCCTGAGCCGGAACATCAAAAAAGAATCCATCGTAGAAAGAATCCGTTACCAGGAATAACCCACTGAATTGATAGGAGATAACACTTTTGGGGACAGGTACCGATGCATCGGTACACGTCCCCAAGTTTTTTTGTTGACGGGGATGGTGTGGGGAAGATATAGTATGTTTATAGGAGAGACCTATAATATAGGATATGGATCGGGAAAGTGAGGAGTGATGAACATTGGAAAGAAATGAGATTCCGGGTATGGGTTCCTGCCGGATTGAGAGTGGATTCTGGGACCGGTATATTGGGGTAATCCGAAATGGTGTGATTCCGTATCAGTGGGATATTTTGAATGACAGGAGAGAGGATGCCGAGCCCAGTCATGCGATTGATAATTTCCGGATTGCGGCGGGTGAGATGGAGGGCGAGTTTTACGGGCAGGTTTTTCAGGACAGTGATGTGTATAAATGGCTGGAGGCTGTCGGAAATATCCTGATGCTGGAGCGTGATCCTCATCTGGAGGAGCAGGCGGATTCTCTGATCGATGTGATTGTGAAGGCGCAGGAGCCGGACGGGTATCTGGACACGTATTTTACGATTCAGGCGCCGGAGAAGAAGTGGAGTGATCTTTTGGAATGTCACGAGCTGTATTGTGCGGGGCATATGATTGAGGGGGCTATCGCTTATTATCAGGCTACCGGGAAGGATCAGATCTACAAGGCGGCCTGCCGTCTTGCGGATTATCTGACGGAGATTTTTGGGCCGGAAGAGGGAAAGATGCATGGTTATCCGGGGCATCAGGAGATTGAGCTGGCGCTTTTGAAGCTGTATGAAGTGTCTGGAGAAAAGCGGTATCTGCGCCTTGCCTCGTATTTTCTTGAGACGAGGGGTACGAACCGGTTTTTTGAGGAGGAGTTTGAAAAGCGGGGCAGGACTACCTTTTGGGGCGGAGCCAGGATTCCGGAGCCTAATGAAAGATACAATCAGTATCCTTATACCTATTATAATCAGTTCCATGCTCCGGCCCGGGAGCAGGAGACGGCGGTGGGACATGCAGTGCGGGCCATGTACATGTACACGGCAATGGCGGATCTGGCGGCCAAGACCGGAGATCAGGCGCTTTTTCGGGCATGCAGACGTCTGTGGGATGATGTGACCACCAGGCAGATGTACCTGACCGGTGGAATTGGTTCTACGCCGTCCGGGGAGGCATTTACGAAAGATTACGATCTGCCGAATGATACGAATTATGCCGAAACCTGTGCTTCTGTCGGTCTGATGTTCTTTGCGCAGAGAATGCTGCAGTGTGAAACGGATGCGGTGTATGGAGATGTGATGGAGCAGGCTCTTTACAATACGGTACTTGGAGGAATGAATTATGAAGGGAACCGGTTTTTCTATGTGAATCCTCTGGAATCGGTCCCGGCGGTGTGTGAAGCAAATCCGGAGAGGCATCATGTCAGGACTCTTCGCAGGAAATGGTTTGCCTGTGCCTGCTGTCCGCCGAATCTTGCAAGACTCATCGGGAGTCTCTGGAAATATATGTATACGGTCGGGGAAAACCGGATCAATGTCCAGCTGTATATTGCCGGCACGGCACGGCTTAAGACCGGAGGACAGACGCTTTTGGTGGTTCAGAAAACGGACTATCCAAAGGAGGGAAAGATCTACTTTCTGATTCAGGGAGACGGGGAACAGGAGGTGGAAGTAGCGCTTCGGATTCCCGGATGGGCACAACACTACCGGTTTACGATCAATGGAGAGGAAGTGGTGCCGGATCAGGTGGAAAAGGGTTATGCTGTATTTTGCAGAAGCTGGAAGAAGCAGACGGAGCTTCAGGCTGAGTTTGAGATGAAAGCGCAGTTTGTCGGGGCCAATCCCAAGATCCATTACGATCTGGGGCGGGCTGCCATGATAAGAGGACCGCTGGTATACTGCCTGGAAGAAGCGGACAATGGATCCAGGCTTGATGAGCTGGTGCTGAATACGGAAGCGGGCATTCGGGAGACGGTCCGTCCGGAGTGGAATGGTTATGTGGAGCTGGAAGCGGATGCTGTCCGGATTCAGAGCCCGGAGAGCCAGAGCCTTTATATGCCGTACCACCCGGTGAAGAAGAAGGTCAAAGTCCGGGCAATTCCATATTATCTGTGGAACAATCGGGGCGAAGGAGAAATGCAGGTTTGGACGAAAGCAGAATAGCAGAAAAGGAGGAAGGAATATGAATCCGTATATTGGACATGATTCACAGATCTGGAGTGTGGAAGAACACCGCCTTGTAGGCGGGAAGGGGGATGGAATGCGGCTGCTGGAAATCAGCAGCGGAACAGGAGTGCATTTGACGATTTCCCTGGACCGTGCAGCGGATATTTCCAGGCTTCGGTTCCGTGGGATCAATATGGGGTACTTTTCGCCATGCGGCTATGTGGGGCCGGCATACTACGACAGGAGAGAGGATCATTTTCTGAAATCCTTTACAGCGGGATTTTTGACTACCTGCGGTCTGGAATCGGTAGGTGTACCGTGCGAGGACGGCGGGGATCAGGTTCCGATGCACGGCTCCATTGCCAATGTGCCGGCGGAGTATTACCGGTGGGAAGAGGAGAATGGAGAGATCGTTATCCATGCCAGGATGCGGGATGAAGTGATTTTCGGACGAAAGCTGAAGCTGTTAAGAGAGATCCGGGTGAGCCTTGACGAGGCGTCCTTTACGATCTGTGACCGGATTGTCAATGAAGGAGACCGGACAGAGCCGATTGAACTTTTGTACCATATGAATATGGGCTACCCGCTTCTGGATGAGGACAGTCTTGTGGAAGTGTCCTCAGAACAGGTACGTCCGCGCAATGCCCATGCGGCGGAAGACCTGGCAAACTGGATGCACATGGAGAAACCGCAGGCGGGCTATGAGGAGCGCTGCTATTATCACGAATGCAAAGAAGAAGGGCGTGCATCTATCTGTCAGCCAAAACTTGGAATCGGTCTGGAGATCCAGTTTGATCCAAAAGAGCTGGACTGCTTTACGGAATGGAAAATGATGGGTATCCGGGACTATGTGCTTGGGCTGGAATGCGGAAACTGCTATCCGGATGGCCGGGATGTTATGAGAAAAGAGGGACGGCTGAAATTTCTGGAACCGGGAGAGACCCTTGCCTACCATGTGAAAGTGCGTCTGTTTGAATTATAGAAGATGGCGGGTGTGTGGATGCCGGAGATGATGAGCAGGGCAAACCGGATACGGAAAAACGAAGGAGTATTCCATATTTGAGCCTGTTCGCAGCCAATACCATGATTATGGGCTGGATACGGTCTGCTGCTTCCGGTATTCTCTTGGAGACATGTGAAAGCGTTCTTTAAAAGTCCGGTTAAAGGTACGCAGACTGGTAAAACCGGAATTCATGGCCAGTTCTGTCACTGGAAGCGTGGTGGTTTCCAGCAGATCCAGAGCCCGGTTCAGACGCAGATCATTCAGATACTGATTGAAATTTGTGTGGAACGTAGAAGAGAAGACGCGGGAAAGCGCAAAGGGACTGTATCCAAGATCTCTGGCCATCCGGGACAGGGAGATCTCCTCTGTAAAATGTCCGGCCATGTAGGAGACCGTATCAAATACAATATCCTGGCCCGTCAGATCTTTTTTCGGATTCAGAGAAAAGAGCGGAAGGGACCGGGAAAGAATAATCTGTGTATAGGACTGACAAAGTACCGAGGAGCAGGCCGGGGTTCCAAGGTTTAGAAGAGAATGCAGCGCATAGGGGATATCCGGATGGACATCTGCAGCAGCCAGGACAGGATGATCCGGCACAAAATTTTGGAGCTGATCTGAAAAAGGTCCCGAAAGCGAAGGGGCGGCAAGCAGATATACGGCCTGGCAGGGAGCAGTCTCAAAGACCTGATAGTGGTGAATCTGATCGGGAAATACGATTCCGAAATCACCGGTATTCATATGGAAAAGCTCTGTACCGACGCCCAGCTCTAACGTACCATTGGTAACAAAAATACATTCCAATGACCGGTGAAGATGGGGAGGAACATGGACAGAAGTCTTTTTTTCAATCTCCATGCTGTGTTCTTTCGTCTCATAAAAAAAGTGCATGTGCATCCCTCCTGCAAAATCTGGCTGGTTTCTCCTTCTATTTGACAAGAATTATAGCGAAAATCGAGCTACAATGCAATCAAAATTAAGAGGAGGTGCCAGAGATGCTTAGAAAACTGAGTGCATTTTTAAGAGAGTCTTTCGAGACATGCATGGAGCAGATCTACACAAGAGATCTTTTCTAACAGATGGCGAGAATAGGATGAAAGACAAAAGAAAAAGGCGGCTGCTGTGACCGCCCGGTTCCGTATGACCGGGGACACAGCAGCCACTTTTTATCAGATCAGCCGTCTGTCAGACAGGAATGTGAGGCGTTAAGCCCGCTCTTCACTCCACTTCAGGAAGTTTCCTGTATTTGCGTCAATTTCAAATTCATATTCTGTCTGCTGATAGATGATGTCTCCTTCGTAGATATATTTGCCGTCATCAAGGTCCAGCTCCATCCGGAGATCCCGTTCCGTGGCACCCGGAACCCGTTTCAGAGCAGCTGCCTTTGCGTCAGCTTCGCTGATCTGCACATTCGAAGTCGGCGTGTTGCTTTGGGTATTGCCCTGTGTGTTGTTTTGCGTGTTGTTCTGGGCAGTATCCGCAGTGCTGTTCTGGGTATTATTCTGGGCCTGGGAAGCATCTGTACCACCTGTGGTGTCAGTACCACTTTGGATCTGGCTTTTGCCGGAACCGGTTTCGGTGTTTTCCGTATCATAGCTTAATATATCGCCGTTTTTGGCGTTGAGTTCGTATTCGTATTCCGTAGTCCCGGAATGAAACTGAATCTCATAGGTTGTCATGCCGTCATCCCTGTCCTTGGAAAACCGGTATCTGGAAATGTCTGACTCGGATACGCCTGCATCCTGCAGTGCAATCTCTTTCGCTTTGTTTTCCCCGATTTCGCTTCCTCCGCATCCTGCAGCCAGGCTTAACATGGTAAGAGCCGCTGCCGCCGTAACGATCATTCTTTTTTTCATAATCATGCTCCTTTCTATCTGTTCCCTCGGTTGTTTGGGTGTTTCCTTTGTTGTTGATACCAGTATAGTTCCCAAAGATTAAAGGAGCATTAAAGAACAGGAGAATTTTTTAATTTTCTTCCGGAATCAGAAAAGTGAAGATACTTCCCTTACCAAGCGTACTTTCGGCTGTAATGGTGCCGCCGTGGGCCTCGACGATCCACTTTACCATGGAAAGGCCCAGTCCGGAATGTCCGGATGCGCTTCTGGAAGCATCTGCCCGGTAAAACCGTTCCCAGATGTGAGACAGGTCATCCTGGGAAATGCCGATTCCGTCATCCTCGACGGATCCGGTGATAAAGCCGTTCTGACGAATCAGGGAGACAAGGATATGCCCCTTTTCCTTTCCATAATAAATGGCATTGGAAAGAAGATTGGAGAGCATCCGGATATAAAAGGTTTCGTCAGCAAACGCATAGAGGTCCGGCTCGATCTGTGTGGTAATGGAAATGAACTTTTCTTCGGCCAGCAGTGCCTGCTCCTCGCAGACCATTTCTGTGAGCTCACTAAGATTCAGCTTTTCCATCTGAAGCTGCTGGCGTCCCTGGTCTGCTCTGGAGAGCAGTAGAAGCTGAGAAATCATCTGAGCCATATTTCTTGCTTTTTTTTCGATCAGTTCGATCTGCTGCCGGTGTTCGCTGCTCAAAGAATCATCCCCAAGAGCAGCATCACACTGGGCCAGAATGACAGTAACCGGAGTCCGCAGCTCATGGGAAACATCCGAAGTAAACTGCTGTTCTCTTTGAAATGCACGCTCAATCTGTTCCAGCAGATGGTCAAAGGTACCGGCCAGCTGATAGATTTCATCCGTTCCGCTCCCAAGTTCGACACGGCGGGAAAGATCGTGTTCAGTCTGAATCTTCTGTACGGTCTCTGTGATTTGGCGGACCGGACGGAGTGTTCTTTTTGTAAAAAAGTACCCGGTCACCGCAGTCAGCACGACGAGAAGCGGGAGTACGATAACCGCAAACCGAAGTGTAATCCGGAAACTGGACTCTGCCTCCGTCACAGAGGAAATGCCCCGGACATAGACAAGACCGTATCCTGGGATCTGGTGGGACAGATCGAAAACATACCACTGCCGTCCGGAATCCGAGAGAGTCTGGAGCTCCCCGTCGGAGAATTCCGGGTGCAGGTCAAATCCATAGGGAATCCTCCCATAAAGAAGATTGCCTGATTCCGTATAGAGAGACAGATACACGCCCCCGTCCAGGTCATAAAAGTCCGAGTCCAGATCAAAGGCGCCGTCTTCCCATTCGACATCTTCCAGGCTCTCCTGTACCTGCTTTTTCAGTGTGTTTTGCGTGGAAGCGAGAATCTCCTTGTTGCTCAGGGAAAATAAAATCGCAAGGGCGGCACAGGTCACAAGTGTCATAAAAAAAGAATATAATAAGGTAAGCTTTAATTTTAAAGATAATCGTCTCATGATACCACCTTCAGGACGTAACCGGCGCCCCTTACCGTGTGAATCAGCTTCGGCTCAAATCCATCATCGATCTTGCGGCGAAGATACCGGATATAGACGTCGATGACATTGGAACCGCCGGTAAAATCATAGTTCCAGATATGCTGCTCCAGTTTGTCGCGGGAAAGGACGATTCCTTCATTCTGCATCATATAGCGGAGAAGAGAAAATTCTTTTCCGGAAAGACGGATCTCCGTTTCGCCGCGGAAAACCTGGCGGGTATCAAGAAGAATTTTCAGATCCGCGGTCTGAAGACAGTTGGAAGGAACATCGGAAGGCCTGCGAAGAAGTACCCGGATTCTTGCAAGCAGCTCTTCAAAGGCAAAGGGCTTTACAAGATAATCATTGGCCCCGGCATCCAGACCGGCCACACGGTCCTCGATACTGTCCTTTGCCGTCAAAAGAAGAACGGGAACGGTGTTCCCTTCCTGTCGGAGCTTCTTCAGGACGCTCAGTCCGTCCAGGACCGGCATCATGATGTCCAGAATCAGCGCATCGTATTCGGCGCCCGCCATATAATCCAGCACCTCACGGCCGTTTTTGCAGGAATCCACACTGTAGTGCTCTGCTTTCAGACGGGCTGTCAGGATCTGATTCAGATCTTTTTCATCCTCCGCAATCAATATACGCACAAGTATCCTCCTCCTCATATTGGTTTGTTATCTATCAGTATAAAGCAGAATGAAAAAGAAAGGAACAAAAACTTGACACAGGCAGATAATCGAAGTATGATTGTAGAGGAAATCGGTAGGTGAGGTTACCACAGGGATCTGGGACACCTAAGATTGCTGCCGCTAAATTGTGGAGACACAATGCGCTGGT
>CAJFMZ010000007.1 GCA_904393575.1 uncultured Sellimonas sp.
CTCACGATGGACACCCTTGCCTTCGGCTATATCCTTCCCGCTACCAGGCGGATTTGGGACTTGCACCCTTAAGAAACGTGCGCCGCCAGGCGCACTAGCAGCAAAAAGCGGACCCGCTATGGATCCGCTTTCTTTTCATCTCATATTCTTTTATCTGATCTGATCTGCTCCACCGCTTCTTTGCAGAGCGCTTCCTTTATAGCCGGCGTGATGGTCTCACCTGCAACATAGACGGTGTATCCCCGGTGCATCAGCCACATGGCAAAACCTTTTGATTTTTTGTTTTTATGAAAGCGCTTTCATATTTCTTGTTCAAAATGCCGGAAGAACATCTCTTTCCTACTACGGAGTTCTCGCACCAAATTATTAGATATATTACTTATTTCTCTATAATATTTTTATTATTATTGTTTATAAATATTATTTTCTGTATATAATTGCATATGAACCCTTTTATTGTTACAATATAAGTAAGATCAGCTTTAAAAATGTTACACTGGGAAGGGGGAAAATAATTATGAAAAATATCAAAGAAAGCCTTTACTTATTATCCCATCCGACCAGCATTGGTTCCTGGTTCTTCATGTGGATCTTCTGTGCCATTTCTATATTCTTAATTAATATGACAATATACCGATTTGATCCTGTAGAAGATATGATGTCCACATATATAAAAAGCATGGTTATCTTTACCATCTCAAGTATACATGTCCATCGGAAACTCTTTATAAACGCTTTTAAAAATAATCCTTCTGATAAAGATCAACATCGCTCAAAGGATGCAAAGAAATAATAAAAACGGGGCTACGAAAAATTCGTTCTCATTTTTCACAGCCCCATTTTCTCACGCTTGCTTTTACTCCCAGATTCCTGCTCTTCTGTACACTTCCTCGATAAAGGCCTGCTTTTCCTTCACCGCCACAAGGACATCATCTCCGGAGTTTGTATGAATGTAGATCCGATCCAGTGACATGGCCAGGGAGGAAAGCGGATTGTGTGTTTCCTCCAGAAGTTCAATATTCTGGTATCGGATGCGTTTTTTTATGATTCCAAATACGATCACCATCTCCGTCTCTCCAAGGTAGATGTAATTTCTGAAGTACATCGGCACCATCAGAAGATCCACCAGAAGAAGTACGACCAGAGCAAGCATCACAGATGCGATTTCCTCTTTTCCGCCTCCTGCAGATGGGATCACCGACCAGAGAACCAGTACATTGACGAAAATCAGAAGTGCCCATGCCCACAGATCCACTTTCCCCTGAAACTTTACATCCGGGATGCCAGGCGTATCGTCCTGTTTTTCGGTTCTGTGTACTTCCTCTTCTCTCCGTTTGTCGATCCTGCCCCTCTCCTGCGCCTGTCTGCGCTCCTGCCTTTGTCTGATCAGAATGAAGACAAACAGAACCGCAACCAGTCCAAACACAGCAAAGACAAAGAATCTTCCAAGTCTTCCAAGCCAGATCGTCCCTACGCTGCACCATCCAAAGATCAATGCGAGAAAAGGTCCGGTCACCGCCATAGTATCCCGGTTAATCATGCTTCCGTTTTCGGTCTTCACCGAATTTTTCACTGCCGAATAAAGTGCCCAATGCTCAATCACAGCCATCAGTACACTCACTCCGTAGAGAAAGAACAGGCTTGTTTTGCTCCCCCAGCTGTCCGGCTGTCCCCAGAGTCCAAAGTGAGTCGGTATCACATCCGGAATCTTCTGATACATCACCGCCAGATAGATTCCCACACCGATCGTAACAGCCCACATCAATGCCATGGAAACTATTTCGATCTTTCTATAATGTTGCAACATCTTCATATCTGGTCCCCGCCTTTCCTATTTGATATAAAATCCGACACAGTTCATATTTGTGTCAAAAGAAATGGTAAACTGTGCTTTTCCATCTGAAAACCGGGCAATTACAATAGCAAGCGCATATTCGGTCCCGGTGTCCTTGTCTTTCTGTCCGCTGATATTGGTTCCGCTGATCTTCTCAAACTCTCCCAGCGGCTCTATCGTTCCTTCGATTCCCGCCCGGATCTGATCTTCCGTCACCTGGGCTTTCATCATATCACTGAGCATCCCGTAAGCTTCGCTGATTTTTCCAGTGCAGGAAAGCTCTGCGATTTTCTCCGCCTTTTCCTGTACCTCCCCTTCCTCAAACTTTGCAGAAAGTTTCGATGCGCAGCCGGCCGCAAGAAGCATCAGCAGGATTGCCGTCATAATAACACACATGATTCTTTTTTTCATTCTCATTTCTCTTCCCCTCTTTCCATTGGTATGATGATACTCGTCTGGTATCCGTCTTTCAGTCTGGAAACCTGCATGGTCCCGCCGTAGGATTCTACGACATGCCGGACATTGACAAGTCCGAGTCCTTCGTGTCCCTTTCGCTTTTTTCTCTTGACCGGGCAGGAATTCCGAAGGCAGATGACAAGAAAATCTTTTACCTCATTCATCTTGAGCGAGAGATAACGGTCTTCTCCGCACTCAGCGACCGCTTCCCTTGCATTATCCAGCAGATTGGAAAAAACAGTCGTCACATCGATATCTTTCATAAAGGAAAGATCCACCTGCCCGATCTGGATGTGAAGTCTTGCCCCTTTCATTTCCTGAAGATTCAGTTTTTCATTGAGAATCAGATTCAGCATCCGGTGATCCGTATACGTAACCCGTTCCAGGCTTCTGAGCATTCCTCCGATATCACTGCAGTACCGGTCCGCCGCCTCCAGATCTCCCGTATGATACAATTCTCCGATCATCTGGATATGATTTTTCACATCATGGATCACCTTTCTGGAGGCCTGGTACTTCTCTTCCAGTTCCCGGTACTGATGCATCATCATCTCTCTTTGCTGCTCATAGAGCTGATACTGCAGATTTTTCTTCTGCTGTCCAATCATATATCCAAACAGATAGATGACCAGAAGGTGAAGAAGTACAATCCCGACCACCGCCGCTGCCAGACTTCCGTATCCGTAGATCATCAGCAGCGTATCTCCATTCAGATACAAAGCCAGAATCAACGCCAGCATCAGAAATGGAATCAGCAGAAACACCGCTGTCTGCCCGTTCGTCAGAAATACCTGATCCTTTTCACGGAATACTTTGACAAAATACCGGGAGACCAGAATGTATTCCACCGCCAGAAGCAGGTAAACCGCCGACCGCAGCAGGAAATACGAGTTCCCAACGATCAGTATCACCGAAGAGCCGAAGCCGTATCCGAAAAAATCAAGCAGCATCGTAAATACCAGATAACTTCCAAATATCGCCATGGCAAACAGGATGGTCTCCACGATTCCCGCCTTTGACCGAAGGTAAAACAGAGCTGACAGACCAATGAGAATCAGTATGCCGCACCCTGCATACAGCAGTGCATTTTCCTGTCTGAGCGTCAAAATGGACGTCAAAAATAAAATCAAAACGGTGAGCAGCCGGATCATTTGCGGGATTTCCTCCGCCCTGTGATTCCGCTTCATGAAATACCACGCCGACCAGGTATATGCCAGACAATAGAAAAACTCTGCCAGCACAATGATGACGCTTTCTGTTTCCGTAAATCCCGTATTCATAACGTTTCCCTCACATCCGTCCTGCCAGAAACAGATTCAGCTCCTCCCGGAATCCCCTGCTTTTCTTCTGGGACAGAGGAATCCAGTTCCCATCCATCATCCAGATATCATATCCCCTGATACTTTTTACCTGATCCAGATTGACCACAAAGCTTTTGTGGGGCATCGCAAATCCATACGGGCGCATCCGTTCCAGACATTCGCTGATCTTTTCCTTCTGATAGTAAGTCCCCTCTGCCGTGTGAACCAAAAGCTTCCGGGACGCATATTCAAAGTAATAAATTTCATCCACAGGGATTCTGATTTTTCCTTTCGTTGTAAAAAGCTCCATCCAGCTTCTGTGCGCTTCTTTTTCCATATATTCCAGCGCTTCGTTCAGCTGGCGTTTGATCTCCTCTTCCCTTACCGGTTTCAGGAGATATCCAAAGGCATGTACTCCAAACGCATATCCCGCAAACCCGGCGTAGTTCGTAATGTAAATGATCTTAACCTTTTTGTCTTCCCTGCGGATTTCTTTTGCGGTTTCAATTCCGTTCATCCCCGGCATATCGATATCCAGAAACAGAATCTCGTACTTCCCTTTTCGGTCCAGAAGCGCCTTCCCGCTCAAAAACAGGTCCACCTCATACCGGTCCTCTTCGCCATGCAGGATCATGTCCCGTATTTTCTGACAGGTCATTTCCTGATCATCACAGACTGCAATTCGAATCATACGCCCTCCTTTCTCTTTTGTGGATTTATTATAATTCTCTGTTTTTTCATCTTCAAGAGTCCTTTCACAAAAGAAAGAAAAAAAGGCATAAAAGACAGGAGCGCATCCGATCTGCGCTCCTTCCATTCCTTCTATATTTCTCCCGTATTTACAATGACCGCCCGACATCCCACCGCGTCAAAGCTGTTCCAGAAGATCTCTTTGTCCACTGTCTGCCATCCGCTCAGGGGATCCGCAATCTGATACTCTCCATTTTCCTCTCCCGTAATCACCACACAGTGCAGATTGGTGTACGGGATGTAGGTACTGCCGTCCGAAAGGGTCCAGGAGAAGGTCTCCGAATAAACCGGCCGTCCGTAATAGAGCGTTACCCATACTGCCGCCGGAATCCCATTCGTAAGATAAGTGTCCAGTTCTTCCTCTGCCAGTCCTGAAATCTGCTCCATCCGGGCGCCGCCGCCATTTTTTGCAATCCAGTCATCTCCCGCCTGGAGAATGGGTCCTTCAAAACAGTACCACCCCTCCTCTGCGCTTTCGGCATCTCCCACATAAACTTCCTCCGGATCCGGCCCGTACAGCCGCCCCTCTGCGAAGGTAAATCCCTCTGATGCCACTTCCGTCTGATACAGGGTAAGCGCATCTGCCGGGAACCCGGCCGCAGTCAGAATCATGGCAAGGCTTGCCGACTCACAGCCATTTGGAAGGGCCGGGTTTTGCAGTACCATTTCTACCGGAACACGCTGTGTTTCCACATTCGACGCTTCCGCGGTATCGATCTCCTCCGCAGCCGAAGTATTGTCACCGGACTCTGTCGTGTTTTCTGCGTTCTTTGCATAAACTTCCGCAGCCTCATAATGAAATGCTTTATAAGAACAGCCTGTATCCGAAGAAAGAATCCCGCTGGACCATCCGGCCGCCATCAGGCAGACAGACACCGGGAAAAGCAGCCATTTCTTTTTGTCTATTACACTCATCTCCTCAAAATTGTTTCTGTCTGTTCCGCCCCGTCCTTCGGAAGTACCTGTGAAACAACCTGCCTGTGCCAGTTTCTCTCATCCTGATGTGTGTGCGGATTTTCCGCGCGTCTGTTTTTTCTGCTTTTCTTTGCCTGCCGGCTCTTTCTGTCATTTAGTTTATCAAAAAATCCGGGACCCGTAAAATACCTGTCTTCTATTTTTCAGCATACATTCCGGCTATGAAAAACGCAGGTTTCAAGGGAAACCCCTGAGACCTGCGTCTGTTTTTCCGCCGGAATACTGCTTACCGCTTTGATTCCGCTTCTTTCCATATTTTTCGTTCCATAAAGGTCAGCCAGAGCTCCCAGATCAGATAATAGATCACAGTCACTACCGCTGCCACGGCCGTATACCGAAGCATATCGCTTCCTGAATAGCTCCGGACGTCAAAGGTCAGGAGCGCATAAAGGAGCTCAATCAATACGCCTCCCACGGCCGAAATCCAGAACGGTCTGTGGATCTGCCGGTGCATCAGCCGCTTTCTGTCCTTTTTCTTCATTCCCAGCCGGATGAGGAAGAGATTCTGTGCTTCCATAGCCTCCGCCTCATTCTGCGTCTTGGCATAGATCTGGAACATGCCAAAGACGAAGAGCAGCGCCGCCGCCACCGCCTGGGTGGTCAGATCCCGGACATTGATCTTTTTGATGGCTCCAATCATTTCCTGTTTCGGATACAGATCCCGGATCCGTTCATCAAACATCCGGTCAATCGGGTGTTCCTCCTCCACAAAGGAGAGATCCGATACCATGGCGTCATAGTTTTCCTCCGGCACATTCCAGAGAATCAGATTGGTCGGGCCGTCCGTCAGATTGTCCTCATGTTCCATCATGTACTGCTCCCAGGCCGCATCGCCCTCTTCTTCCAGAACCGCCATGTTCTTTTCATTTTTATCCCGCACGGATTCATATCCCCGCTCAAATTCCTCGTCAGAGAGCACCACCAGATGTTCCTCTTCCCCTTCGCCCAGGACACCGGTCAGAATATCCCGTTCTCTGCTGACTTCCTCGTGTCCGGTGTAGATATCATGCCGTCTGTCCACACTGTAGTACAGAAGAGGCTGTCCAAATCTCATATAGCTTCCGGTCCTGGAACCGCTGTAATCCAGGTTCCGTGACGGCATGGACGGATTCTGCTGATAGACCGTGTGAATCTGTCCATCCTTTAAATCCAGTTTCTGAGGCTCCTTCCCCAGTGCCTCCTTCAGTGCCCGGTAAGTATCCTCCGTGATTCCCACGTACTGGCCCTGGTCCATGCTGACCATCCGCTCGTCCTGCATGCTGCTGGTACCGCTGACCGACGTCATGCGCACCATCGGGTACACCTGGCTTTCAGCCCCGTACTGCTCTCCGATCTCTGTCAGGCGGTCCATGTCCTGGTCGTAGGCCATACAGACAATATCATACGGGAGCTGATCTTCGGCCTTCGGATTGATCATGCCGCTCACAATCGGAATACCCGCAAAGGAAAGCACGCAGATATGTACAATGGTCATCAGGTAGATACTCCAGCGGTTCTTCTTGAACCGGTATCTCCACTCTTTGTTCCAGAGTATCTGTTTCAATGCCTTTTCCGGCTTCTGATGAATATTCCGCACGCTCCTTACCATGAACCCGGTCAGGATCAGAAATACCGCAAGCGCCGCAAAGAGATAACTGCCTTTAATCTCTGTCCACGCCCTGGATGTATACCAGGCTGCTCCCACATACAGAAGCGCCAGCCCGCATAGAATCTTTCCCCACACGGCAGACGGCACTTTCTCCGCCTCCTTCTCCTGATAGAGGACGGTGGAGCTTCCCAGTCGGAGAATATTCTCCTGATTGAGCATGGTGGCGAAAATGAGGATCAGCAGAAACGCAATTCCTCCCCATCCAAGGATATCCATGGAAAACAGGTGCGGGAGACTGATCCGGTCTGCAAGAGCCATTCTTAGCAGCGAGTAGGAAATCCCTCCCACAATAAGGCCAAGAATGGCGGAGGCAACCATGCTCACTCCAAATTCCACCGCAAATAAAAGATAGATCGTCCTGGTCCGAATTCCCAGAATCAAAAAGGTCCGGTACTCCCTGTTTCGTACTTTCGTATAATTGGAAATCAGATTGTACATCAGCAGAACACACAGGAAAATAATCATCACCGTAGATCCGGTAAAGAGCCCCTGCAATTTCAAGAGCCAGTCCGGCACCCCTGGTATCTGCGGAATGTTTCCGGATGACAAAAACACTCCAAAGGAAATAATCAGAAATACTGCAGTAAAAATGCCTCCCAGAATAAGAAGCACCCCGTCCTTGATGCTGGAACGGAAATCTTCCCATACCAGAATCATCAGTTCCTTCGGATAGCGTCCCGGAAAATAGAGGGCCTGCTTTCTTCGAAGCCTGGCCGCCCGCTCTTTCTTCTTGACTTCCCGGTAGGCGGCCATCTGCTCATACCACTCATCCAGGAAACGGAATCCCACATATTCAAACAGACTTGCAATCGAAACAAAAAGCAGCGGCATCAGATCAGCCTGTTCATGATTCAATGCCGTGTCATATGTGCCTTCATATGCGTTTGCCGCCTGGATACAGGCAATCAGGCACAGAAATACCATCGCTCTGGACGCCAGATCCAGCACATGAATTTCTTTATGAAAGATCATCAGGATCAGACGCGCCACATAAAGCAGAACGGCAATCGTCCCAAGAATATGGCAGAATGCCAGTGTCGGCCCTGCCGACGATCCAAGCCAGAACTTCATGTAGCCATCCGACTGAAGCGCATGGACCCATGCTCCGATCAGCGTATAGCGCACCCCTCCTACCGGCAGGCGCCATACACCTGCATACAGGATTACCACAACCAAAGATAAAATGATTCTCCAGATTTTTGCAGCCCGTTTCATCTCTTCCTCTCTTTCCCCCTACATCTGTTCCAATGCGTAGAGAGCCGCCCCTGCCGCTCCTACAATCTCCGGTTCCGGACAGATATAAAGCTTTGCTCCAATTTTTTCTTCTACTGCACGTACAACCCCCGGATTTTTGGCGACACCGCCGGTCATCATAAAGTCCGGCTCCATTCCTGCACGCTTCAGAAGCGAATAGGATTTATTGGCAATAGCCTTACAGATTCCATTTGCGATATCCGCCTTCTCTTTGTTGTTTGCGATCAGAGAGATCACCTCCGACTCTGCAAACACAGAGCACATGCTTGTGATCTCGATGTCCTCCGTGGACTGCATGGCAATCGGCCCCAGCTCGTCGATGCTGATCTCCAGCGACCTTGCAATCATCTCCAGGAACCGCCCGGTTCCCGCCGCACACTTGTCATTCATGACGAAATCAACAACCTCGCCCTTTTCGTTGAGCCGGATTCCCTTGCTGTCCTGTCCTCCAATATCCAGAATCGTCCGGATCTTCGGATTGAAATAGTGTGCTCCCTTTCCGTGGCAGCTGATCTCCGTGACGTTTTCATCAGCAAACGGAATGCTGACCCTCCCGTATCCGGTCGATACAATCCGCGAGATATCTTCCCTCTGAAGACCTGCCTTTTGAAGCACCTCTTTTAAAATCCGCTCTGCGCTCTCCCCGGATTTGGCTCCGGTCCGGATCACAGAATACGCCCGGAGCTTTCTGTCCTGATCCATAATCACCGCATTGGTCGATGTGGATCCGCTGTCTATCCCCATTACATACATGTTCTGATTTTCTCTCCTTTTTGATGTCTCTTTTGGGCTTCCTTTGATGGATTCCAGAAATGCTTCCATTCTGGTCAGCACCTGTCCGTAACTCTGCTTCGTATAATCTGTCTCCAAAAGCAGCATCGGCTTCTTTAAGATTCCCTTCAGCCATGCATATTCATAAGAATAATTATCGCAGAATTGAACCGTATGGTAAAGTACCCCGTCCACACTTTCTGCATATTTCTGAATCAATTCGTCTCTTCCTGCCGCTGCCTCCATCCGCATACACGGGAACTGACTCAAAAGCCCTCTCACATAGCCTTCCATCACATGCTCTTTCTCATAGAGCAGTTTCCTTGCAAGACCGGTGCAGGTCAGGTCAAACGCGACATTGGCCCCACGATCTCTCAGGATCTGCTTGATGGTTTCATCCGCTCTTGCTCCGATAATGCCGACATTGACCTGACTGCCGGAAATGGCAATCATTCGTTCTCTCTCATGCTTCTTTATGATTTCTGCCAGTTGTTCCTCTTCAAACCTTTTTCCGGAATATGACTCATAGGCCCGGATCATATCGCGGATCCTCTGTGTGTACAAAGTGATCCCTGCATCCTTGATAATCCTTGGCGTATCCAGCATATAGATAAACTTGTCCGGCATTTCCTCCTTCAGAACATCGTACAGCCTCCGGATACTGTCGCAGCAGGTCGTAAGAATGATTCCATCGTATTCTCCTTTTGCCGCTTCCTCCAGAACGCCCTTTGCAAAGCTGCAAATATTAGGGTGCATCTTCATATCTGCCTGATTAAAGTTTGTCACCTGGGGCTCGATCCGCCGGATCTCCTCCCCCATCGCCTCAAACACTTCCACCGGCGCGTATTTACAAATATATCCTAACATGGCTCTCCCTCTGTCTCCAACAATTCTAAAAATGCTTCCAGCCTCGTCTTGATCTGGCCGTCATGGCTGTTTCTCTTGTCAATCCCGTCTCCGTCCAGAATCAGCATCGGAATTCCCTTTTCCTTCATCTTCTCTTTCAGAATCAGACTCCCGCCGGACGCCTGCTTGCATCCCCAGTGGCAGAAGTGGATGACCGCATCCGGATTCACTTTGTCTGCAAGATGTCCTACCATCTCCGCCTTTCTGGAATAGGAGCCATTATACAGATTCCGGATAATCTTTTTCGCCAGAGCCTCAAACGGCCGGGACACATCCAGATCTTCCATATAGTCGATGACGATATCCCCGGCCATGATCTGGTACTTCCTGCTTCCGTTGAAATACTTCTGAAGAGTCTCCTGGTAAAACGGGAGCAGATGCACCCAAAGGATCTTTTTCCCCTCAAACTTCGGATACGTCTGGATATCCTCAATCAGGAAACGGACCAGATCCAGGAATTCCTGAGTACCGATCAGCAGATGGGTTCCCATCATCAGATAAAGCTGGCTGATCAGCTCTCCCGGATAATAATACCTGCTCTGCAGCTCGAAAAACCGGAGCAGCTCTTTTCTCGTTTCATTCTCGATCCGAAGCGTTTCTCCCAGAGCTTCCTCATGGAATCTGACCCCGAATGCATCGGAAAGCCGTTCCGCAAGTTCCCGCAGCTGGTCCGCCAGATAGGAGATCGACGCCTCGTCATCCCGGTACGGAACATCCAGGAACGTAAAGGGAACCCCTTTCTTCTTTTCCAGATAACGGAACGTATTCAGGTTCCCGTCACAGGAAAGGGATGTCGTCACCGCATAACGGGGCAGTCTCACCGCTCCGCTGTCCACGCCTCCCACAAAGGTCTTGTGATAGGAACACAGCGTCGGGGCAATCCCCGCATTCTGGGCGTAGTCGATAAAATAATCTTCCAGATGGTAGCCGCTCAGATAGCAGGACAGGCACTCGATGGAAAGCGTGTGGATTCCCATGCTCTGCATCAGTTCGCAGGGCGCAAAAATATTACTCCACACATAGCTGTCCTCCTTCGCCAGAGAGTCCGCCACCAGGGTCATCATCATGGTCTCCAGCTTCTGGTACCCTTTGGAAAGACCGCTTTTTGGCAGCAGTCTTGTCCTCCACTTATTTGCCTGAAAGCCAAGGATCATTTTATTCCAGCTCTTTTCCGGATGCTCGATGGCTTCCTTCCTTACAAAGTCTATATATTTGTCTACAACTGACATGCCATTCCTCCTGTCTCTTTGTAAGTCATCTTCGGTATGAAAGCCCTGGCAGAAAAGCAAAACGCCTTCCTGCCAGGGCCCGTTGTGATTAAAACCGCTCCAGCAGTTTCTCTACATTTTCTTCCTTTGTCGCCCAGGATGTGCAGATCCGGATCACCGTGTGCTTCTCATCATACCGTGTCTCATGATTAAACACGAATTCCTTCTCCAGCTCTTTTAACTTCTCATTCTCCACAATGACAAACTGCTGGTTTGTCACACTGTCGATATAGAACCGGTATCCTTTTTCCCTGAGTCCCTGTCGGATCTTCATCGCCAGACGGTCCGCATGGTGTCCCATTTCCATATAGAGGTCCTTCTCAAACATGGCAAGGAACTGAAGTCCCAGCAGCCGTCCCTTGGCCAGCATACCGCCCTTTTGTTTGATGAAATAGCGGAAATCCTCCTTAAGAGCCGGATTCCTGATGACCACGCATTCTCCAAACAGCGCTCCCACTTTGGTACCTCCGATATAAAATGCATCCGTCAGCGCCGCAAGATCCGCAAGTGTCACATCCGTTCCCTCCGCTGCAAGGCCATAGGCAAGCCTTGCTCCGTCAAGGAACAGATACAGACCGCACTCATCGCAGACCTTCCGCAGATCCAGAAGCTCCTGCTTCGTGTACAGCGTGCCAAGTTCCGTCGGGTGGGAAATGTAAACAAGCTTTGGCTGCACCATGTGCTCACGTGCACCGTCCGCCCAATGGCTGTCGTGCGCTTCTTTCACCTGCTCCGCCGTAATCTTGCCATCCTGTCCCGGAAGTGCCAGAACCTTATGTCCGCATGCCTCTACCGATCCGGTCTCATGGACGTTGATATGACCTGTCTGTGCGCAGAGGGCCCCCTGATACGGTCTGAGTGCCGCATCGATCACGGTCAGATTCGTCTGGGTACCTCCAACAAGAAAGTGGACATCCACATCCTGACGTCCGGCTGCCTGCCTGATCCGCTCCCTGGCTGCCTCGCAGTACGGATCTTCTCCGTAACCCACACTCTGCTCCATATTGGTATCTATCAGTTTCTGAAGGACCGCCGGATGCGCTCCTTCCACATAGTCGTTCTGAAACATAATCATGATGTGCCCCTCCTGTCTGCTCTTTTTCCCTCTCATAAGATATCAGTATACCACATTCTTCTGCTTTTTACATCAGCTGCGCAAAAAAGGATGCCCCCACGACTGTCAACAGTCCAGCCGTGACAATGGCAAGGCTTCCCATGGCGCCCTCGATTTCTCCCATCTCCATCGCTTTGGCGGTTCCCATGGCGTGGGACGCCGTTCCGAGAGCCAGCCCCTTCGCGATTGGATGTTTGATTTTCAGAATCCGGTACAGCCATTCCGATGTCATATCACCGATCATTCCGGTGACGCAGATCACTGCCACCGTAATGGCCGCAATACCGCCCATCTCCTCTGATACTCCCATGCCGATAGCCGTTGTGATGGACTTCGGAAGCAGGGTCACATACTGCTCGTGGTTGAGACCGAACAGTTTGGCCAGCAGGAAAATACTGCCCAGACTTGTCAGCACCCCTGCAAGAAGGCCGCAGAGCACTGCCGCCAGGTTTTCCTTCAAAAGCTTCAGCTGTTCGTAGAGCGGCACCGCAAGAGCAACGGTTGCCGGCGTCAGGAAATAGCTGATGTATTTCGCACTTTCATTGTAGGTTTCATATTCCACATGGGTCACCGCCAGAAAGGCGATCAACACGATGGCGGTAATCAAAAGTGGATTTAATATCGCCAGTTTATATTTCCGTTTGAGCAAAAGTCCTCCTTCGTAGACAGCCAGACTGATGACCGGTCCGAAAAAGAGAGAACTCTCTATAAAATGCTTCATCTTAATTTTCCGTTCCTTTCTCTGTTTTCTCAATGACCTTTTCTGTCACAATTCCCGTGACTCCCATCACAAGCAGTGTGGTAAAAAAGGTGATCAGGACGACCGGCACCACAATCGGCCGCAGCTTGTCCCAGGCACTCATCAGTCCTACCGCTGCCGGAATAAACATGACCGGCATCAGCTCAATCAAAATGACGGCTGCCTCCTTCACCTGCGGGACCTGAATCACACCCGTCATCAGGGCCGCCAGCATCAGCACCAGCCCATAAACGCTTGCCGGAATCGGCAGCGGGAGGATCCAGTTGAGGATCTCTCCCAAAAGTGAAATGATCAAAATGATCAAAAACTGTCTTAATACTTTCATCTCTCTCTCCTGTTTCTTGTTCTTTTCTCCTGCCGGCCTCCCACGGGCCGTCCGTATTACGCATGATCCAGCAGATAGACCACCAGCATGTCCACCATCTTGTCATAGCTTTTGACGCCGTTTTCCTGTCCGTTGGATTTCAGATATGCGTCATTGATCTGATTGGATACCTCTGCAATCTTCCCCTCATAGGACGACCAGAAGGCATCGTTGTCCTGCAAATCCTTTCGTGCATTTTCCGGGAGCATCCCGTACATCTCCTCATAGGATGCCTGGTCATAATTCCAGAGCTGGTTTGAGGCATACAGCCACCCGGAGAGGGCCGCACTGTAACGAAATTCGGGCACATCCAACCGGCTGCATGCCAGCCATCCGATGAAATTTGCCTCCTGCTCCTGCATGAACCCTTTCAGATGGGAAAGTTCGTGGCACATGGTAAAGGGAATATTATAGGCTGTCATATCGCTGTTATAATTTGCTTCCACCGTAAAAGGGGAATAGATGCCTGTCAGGGACTGGATCGAAAGGAATGCCGGGAACAAAAGCTTCTTCGGTTCCGGATAATATCCTTTGAGTTCCGGAAATTCTTCTCCCAGCTCCTGCATGGCCCGGACCGCATTCTTCCCTGCATCTGTTGTAAACAGCAGTTCTCCGCCGCTTCCGCGGGAAACGGACGGCTCCGTCTCCTGTACATCCTGCGTCAGTTCCAGGCAGACCTTGCGCAGTTCCTCCACCGTGTAGTCTCTTGGCACAATCCCGCTCTGCTCCGCAAAGGAGGTACTGCGGTAATTGATTCCGCAGTTGATGACATACAAAAAAGCAAGAACCGAACCAATCCAAAGCAGCACCACCGCTGTCTTTTTTGTCCGGTACCTGTTCCACGCTCTATGAATCACAGAAAGAATCACATATAGACATCCAAAGACCAGCAGCAGCGCAAGAAGATACAGCCCGATCTCCGCCACAGAAACCGGAGCCATACCGGACAGCCTCCCGATACTGCCTGTCAGTGCAGGATAAAGATGCTCCCTGTGCCAGTCGGCAAATCCGTCTATGTAGATGGAGGCCGCCATCAACAGCACCGAAGCCACAAGAAGGACCACCGGAATCAGGACCCGTTTTTTAATTCTCTTCTGTCCTCTCTTCTTCATGATTGTCAACTCCTCCTGGAAACCTGTCGCGAAAATAGTCTCTCGTCCGGCGGACATCCCGGTCCACCTGCTTTTTGACTTCTGCCAGAGACTCAAACTTCTGGATCCCCCTCAGGAAAAGATGAAACTCGATTTTCATCTCTTTTCCGTACAGATCCATATCCACCCCCGGAAGATACGTCTCCACCGTAACTTTAGGATCATTGTCCACCGAAGGTCTTGTCCCTACGTTGGTTACGCCTGCGTATCGTTTTCCGTCAACCCACGCAATGACGCCGTACACTCCCCGTCCGGGAAGCTCAGCCCCTTCCTCATACTGCAGATTTGCCGTAGGCATTCCTACCTTTCTTCCGTTTCCTTTCCCGTGAACAATGATTCCTTCCAATCTATACACTGTCATTCCTCCGCCTGTCCATTTTTCTTCATAACGCCTATTATGACATTTTTCGCCTGAGCAATCAAGTCTCACTTCTTTTTTGTGCAAAAGCCCCCTTGCACGATCCCAAAAAGAGGTCTAAAATAACATACTGTAGAATAGAGACAAAGCCTTTCCCTTTGCTGAATTGTATTGCAATTCCACCGGGTAAGGCTTTGTGTCATAAAGGAGGATTTGGATATGGAAAACATACTGATTACATTTTTACGCAAATTTACAGATTATCCATTTCTTGTGAAAATGGATGGGAAAGAATACCTGATCGGAGAAGGGGAACCGGCCTTTACTGTGATTTTCAAAGAGCCGATTTCCAAGACAAAACTTCTGACAAGTACCTCTCTCGCCCTCGGTGAAGCCTACATGGACGGCACGCTGGAGATCGAAGGGGACCTCTACTACGCTCTCGACCACTTCCTTGGTCAGCTCGGTAAATTCTCAACCGATGAATCTGCGCTGAAAAAGCTGATGCACTCTTCTGTCTCCAAGAAAAATCAGAAGGAAGAAGTCTCATCCCACTATGATATCGGAAATGATTTTTATAAACTCTGGCTGGACGAAACCATGAGCTATTCCTGCGGATACTTCAAACATCCGGATGACACCTTATATCAGGCCCAGGTCAACAAAGTGGACTATATCCTGGAAAAGCTGCACCTGAAAGAAGGCATGACTCTCCTGGATATCGGATGCGGCTGGGGATATCTGCTAATTGAAGCCGCGAAGAAATACGGCATCAAAGGCGTCGGCATTACGCTCAGCACGGAACAGTGCAGCGAATTCCAGCGCCGGATCGAGGCGGAAGGACTTCAGGATTCCCTGAAAGTAGAACTGATGGACTACCGTGACCTGCCAAAGAGCGGCTACACCTTTGACCGTGTTGTAAGTGTAGGGATGGTGGAGCATGTGGGCCGCCCGAACTACCAGCTTTTCGTTGACTGCGTAAGCAAAGTGCTCAAAGAAGGAGGCGTCTTCCTGCTCCACTTTATCAGTGCTCTCAAAGAACATGCCGGCGATCCATGGATCAAGAAATACATCTTCCCAGGCGGAACCGTACCGAGCCTCCGCGAGATGCTCTCCTGCCTGGCTGAAGACAACTTCCATACGATGGACGTGGAAAATCTCCGTCTTCATTATAACAAGACGCTCCTCTGCTGGGCAGACAACTTCCACAAGCACATCGAGGAAGAGCGGAAAATGTTTGACGAACGGTTCCTTCGGATGTGGGATCTGTATCTGAACGCCTGTGCGGCGACCTTCCACAATGGAATCATCGACATTCACCAGATCCTTCTTACCAAAGGAATCAACAACGATCTTCCGATGGTACGCTGGTATTAAATATACAAACAAAGCTCTGCGGCTGCAAGGCCAAGGGCGAGAAAGGGGCCAAGCGGTATGGCCTCTTTCTTTTTGCGCTTCTTTGCCGCCAGAAGGACGGTCCCCCAGGCTGCCGCTCCCAGCAGTCCCCAAAAAAGCCCAAGAAAGCCCTGCCGGACTCCGACACAGAAGCCTGCCGCCGCCATCAGCTTGATATCCCCTCCTCCAAAAGATCCCCGTACCAGCAATGCAGTCAAAAACAACGGGAGGGAAGCCGCCGCCATGCCTGCCAGGGCTTCCAAAAGGTTCAGACGGTGCCAGATATCCATCATCATGGCAATGCCTCCCAGAAGGAAGAGTGCCGCAGGATACCGGTCCGGAATCACTCGTTTCTTCCAGTCTGCCGCCGCCGCGCCAAAAAGGGCCGCCAGAAACAGCAGTTCACAGATCTGATTCATAATCTCCTCTTTTCTTTCTCTTATGGAATATGTAAAACAGAATCGTTTTTCAGAAAAGGGGGAAGGAGTCATTCCCTTCCCCTTATGAAATGGTTATGTTGTCTCTTTTTCCTCTAACGTCCGGAACCAGAATACGGTCATCTGGTCCTCATAGCCCACACCGTAAGTCATTTTGTGGGCCTTCAGGATCGTACTGACAATGGAAAGGCCAAGACCGGTGCCTTCCCTTCGTCCAGCCTGGTGCTGGCTTCTCTGATAACGCTCCCAGATCAGCTCCCTGTCCTCCTCCGGGATCGGGTTTCCCGGATTTTTCACTTCCACCAGGCATCCGTCCTGCTCCTTTTGGAGCGAAACGATGATCTCTCCCTTATTTTCGGTATGATTCAGGGCATTGTACAGAAGATTTCTGACGACCTGACTGATCTTCAGCGCATCCACATATACCGGTATCTCCTTCTCACTGGCCTCCATCCGGATCTGAATGCCGTACTCCCTGGCACTTGGCTCGCAGAACAGGACTTCCGATTCTACGATTTCGTACAGATTGTACCATTCCTTTTTCAGCTGCAGATACCCCGTCTGAAGCTGCGAATAATCCAGAATGTCATTGACCATCTCGCTCATGCGCCTGGACTCCCGGATAATCAGATCCAGATCTTCGTTCCTCTTCTCCTTGTCTTTCCAGTGAATGTCCCGCACCATCTCCGCATACCCGCCAATCAAAGCCAGCGGAGACCGAAGCTCATGGGAGACATTGGCAATGACCTCTTTTCGGAGATCATCCACCCTTCTCAGGGCACGGGAAAGCTCTTCCACCGAATCCGCCAGCTGTCCTACTTCATCATCCAGCTTCAGGTTCGGCACCGCAGTCAGATCCCCCTGGGCCAGACGGTCCACCGTCCCTTTGATAATGTGGATCGGCTTGGTGAATTTTCGGGACAGAACATGTGCCAGCACCGCAGAAGCAATCATCAGAAGGACGCTGAAAAAAATCAGCTGCTTCCGGTTCATGTCCAGCACAGAATTCAGCTCCGTAAAATTCTGGATCAGGACAATGTATTCCCGCTCTCCATTATAGAGTACCGGAATCCCGATTTCATAAGCGATCAACTGAGCTCCGTCCCGGACTTCTCTGTTAAAAGGCTCCCCGTCCAGAATCGACTGGTACACCCCACTGTCCCGGATACGCTTCCAGGGAGCGATATTTTTCTCATCTTCATCCAGATCCAGCTGATGTCCATAACTGTAGATCTCTTCCAGCCGTCCCTGGGAATCCACAATCATCAGTTTTCCGTTGATCGTCTTGCTCAGATACGGAATCAGGCTCTGGTGATTGGCCAGATCCTCATGATTCAGCTGCTCTTCCACCGGTTCCAGCCGCTCCTGAATCCCCTTGATCGCCACTTTCGTGTAATTCTTCTCCAGGACAAGGATCTGGATGAGCCACATCAGCGCAATCGTAAAGACCACAAGAACCATCATGATCAGCCAGAGACGTCCCATCATGCTGGAAAAGAACCGGCACCTTTTTCTATTCTCTGTACTCAAATTTATATCCCACTCCCCATACTGTCTTGATCAGCTTCCGGTGGTCCCCCAGATGTTCCCTGAGCGATTTGACATGGGAATCCACCGTTCTCGTATCTCCGTGGTACTCATATCCCCACACCGTCTCAAGGAGCTGTTCCCTTGTCAGGACAATGTGTTCATTCTGTGCCAGCTTGACCAGCAGATCAAATTCCTTGGGCGGCAGGCTGATGTTCTTGTCCCCAATCTCCACCCGTCTTGCGTCTATCTGGATTCTCAGGTCTCCGAACTGCAAGATCATGTTCGGCGCACTTCCGGTTCTCTTCAGCACCGCATTGACCCGCGCCATCAGCTCTTTCGGGCTGAAGGGCTTCGAGACATAATCATCCGCTCCCAGATTGAATCCGAGAAGCTTGTCGTACTCCTCGCTTCTTGCAGTCAGCATGATCACCGGAATCTGAGAGTGCTCCCTGATCTCAGAGAGCGCCTCAAAGCCATCCTTCCCCGGCATCATAATGTCCAGAATCAATATATCAAAATCCGTCTTTTCCAGAAGGTCGATTGCTTCCTGCGCATTCTCGGCCTCCTGGCACTGGAATCCCTCCAGTTCCGCATAGGTCGAGACCAGTTTTCTCAGATGCATATCGTCATCTGCGATCAGCATTCTCCGCAGCATCCTCCTCATCCTTACTCCTCCTTCCATTCTGTCCCTCCAGGGACAACGGCCATCTTCGGTCTGTTTTTTCATTATAAATTGTAAATGTAAGAATTCTGTGTGTATTTTCTAAAAAATATCAGGAAACAGGAGGGCGGCTCTTTTTCTTACTCTTTCTGGACTTTTGCGTTCATCACAAGCATCTGAAGACGGTTTTCAATGTTGGCGAAGCTGACGTCCGGATCATAGTCCAGCGTCAGGATCTGAATATCCGGATACCGCTCTTTGAGTCTCTTGGAAATTCCTCTGCCGACTACATGGTTTGGCAGACACCCGAAAGGCTGCAAAATGACAAAGAACTTGCATCCGTTTTTGGCATGGTGCAGGATTTCTCCCGGAATCAGCACTCCTTCCCCCGCATCGAAGGTATGATGGATAATCGGATCACTGTCCTTGACCAGATCCTGCATCCTGCAAGCCGGGCTGTAGAGCGGATGTTCTTTCGCGATGGAATCCGTCAGATCATGAGCCAGATTAAAGATCTGATTGGCCGTATGGAACCAGACTTTATCTTTGAAGGATTTCTTCAGATGGTACTCCCTGTTCTGGCTGTCTTTGTAAAAGTAGGTCTTCCGGATAACATCTGTCATCCGCGCCTCAATGATCTCAAATCCATTCGCTTCCAGATACTTTTCGATATCATGGTTGGCTCCCGGATGGAAATTCAGCAGATACTCACCTACAATCAGCACTCTCGGTCTTGGACTGGTCCGGTCATACGGAACCTGTTTCATGATCTCGACCGCCTTTTTAAATCCCTTCTTCATGCCGGAAATACCGGAACGCTCAAGTCCTTCTATCACCTGGTCCAGTGCCTCGTCAAAGGCTTTGTCCGCGCTTCCCTTCTCCAGCTCATACGGGCGGATCTTCCGGAGCAGCTCTTCCAGTACATCGATCATCGGAAGTCCAAAGGCGATCCGCATGGCAGAAAGAAGATTCATCTGGAATCCCGGATGCAGGTTATGATAATCCACATCGTCATTGGTCAGAATCGGAACATTTTCATATCCCGCATCATCCAGCGCCTTGCGGAGCAGTGCCCCGTAATGGGTCAGACGGCAGTCCCCGATATATTTTCCCATTCCGATTGCCACATGGTCCGTGTCATATTTTCCGCTTTTCAGTGCGGCCAGTGCTTCTCCGATTACGATCTGGGCCGGAAAGCAGATATCGTTATGTACATACTGTTTTCCGAGCCGGATCGCCTCTTCCCGTCCGATTTCCAGCGGAACAGTCCGGATCCCCTGACCTGCATAGGCCGCCGCCATCAGTCTGGAAAAAGCGTGGGAGGTATTCGGAATCAGCACGATTTTCTCTTTCTTGTTCTCTTTGGTATATTTCACCGGGTATGGATCTTTCAGTTCATGGATCGTCAGATCCTGCTTCTTTTCCCGTCCCATGGCCACCGTCTCAAGGAAGGAACGGACACGGATCCTGAGTGGTCCCTGGATATCGCTTTCATCCAGCTTCAGTACAAGCGGAGTCTTGCCGGAGATTTCTTTCATCAGACGGATAATCTCATCGGAGAGATACGCATCGTGGCCGCAGCCAAAGCTTACGATCTGCACATACTCCAGATGTTCATTCTCCGCCGCCAGAATAGCGGAAGAAATCATCCTTGCATGGAAGTTGTTTACAATATCCAGACGGCTTTTGCTTAAATCGACCGCATTGGCCTCCGGAAGAGAATCCGCTGTCAGTACCGGGATCCCCATTCTTGTAAACATATCCGGCAGATCGTGATTGACCAGCGAATCATTCTGATACGGGCGCGCCGCCAGTACAACCGCAAACTTTCCAGCACGGGTCACATCCTCCAGCACTTTGCTTCCCACTTCCTTCAGCTCTCTGTGGAACGTCTCTTCTGCCTGATCCGCCGCTTCCATAGCCTGTTTCGTCATATCTTCCGAAATTCCATAGGTGGCTTCCATGTACTGCGTCAACTGACGGTCCCGGTCCGCTTTGGTATACCAGTGGAACAGAGGCGCATCGTACGGAATCCCCCACACCTCATCCGGATTGTCTGAATTGCGCACAACAATCGGATATCCTTTTACCACCGCGCACATGGATTCACTGGTCTTTTCCGTATTTTCCGTCGGAACCGTCGTGATGGACGGCATGAAAATCCGGTCCACCTTTTTGGAGGCCAGATTTCTCAGATGACCATGAACCAGCTTTGCCGGGAAGCAGACGGTGTCCGAAGTAACTGCTGAGAGACCCTTCTCGTAAATCTTTCTTGTGCTTGGATCTGAGATTTTGACGTCAAATCCAAGGGATTCAAAAAAGGTCGTCCAAAACGGCATATTCTCCCAGAAAGAAAGGACTCTCGGAATTCCGATCGTAACATTTCTTTTCGGGGCAAGTTCCGGGTGCGGATATTTCTGGAAGAGAAGCTTCTCCCTTTTCCGGAACAGGTTTGGCACTGCATTGGCTTTCTGCGTCTTTTCCTTCAACTGCTGCCGCACATTGGAATCCTCCGGCATGCCCAGAACCGTTCCCCTCTCGCAACGGTTGTTGGTGATCCACGCATTGCCGTTTGAGAAGGTGACAATGGTACGTTTGCAGTGATTCTGACAGAACGGACATGGAGAATTGGCCTCCTGTTTATAAGAGAAAGAATCAAGCGAATCCAGATCGATAAAGGTACGTCTGTCCGGTTCTTTCTGATGCCGCTCCTTTGCGATCAGAGCAATGCCGATGGCACCCATAATACCCGGATACGGCGCGCGGAAGACTTCCCGTCCCAGGTACTCCTCCATGGCACGGACAACCGCATCATTTTCAAAGGTACCGCCCTGTACGACAATCCGGTCTCCCAGGGAATCTCTGTTGGAAATCCGGACTACCTTCGTAAATACATTTTCTATAATCGAACGGCACAGCCCCGCCATGATGTCCTCCGGCTGCCTGCCGTTTCTCTGCTCTGTAATAATACTGCTGTTCATAAAGACCGTACAGCGGCTTCCCAGAACCGCCGGATGTCTGGATGAAAAGGCCACCTCGGCAATCTTCTTGGAAGGGATCTGCAAAGTGGACGCAAAGTTCTCCAGGAACGATCCGCAGCCGGACGAACAGGCTTCATTGACAAGAATATTCGTAATGACGCCGTTGTCCATCCAGATGGCTTTCATGTCCTGTCCTCCGATGTCCAGGATAAAAGTCGCGTCACTGACATACTTCTGGACCGCTCTCGCATGGGCAACCGTCTCTACCGTGTGGTACTCTGCCTGGAACGCCTTTGCGAAGAGCTGTTCTCCGTAGCCGGTCGTTCCGGCGGCGATGATTTCCAGTCTGGCGCCTGTCTTTTTGTAGCGTTCCCGCATCTCGATGAGGGCACGCTTCGCAACCATCAGCGGCTCGCCTTCATTCGGCGCATAGAAAGAGCCCAGGAGCTCCTCATCCTCGCTGATCAGGACAAACTTTGTCGTTGTACTTCCCGAATCAATCCCCAGATATGCCCGGACCGTTTCTCCTTCCTCTGGTTTTTTCCATTCTACCGGGCTGGTAGCATGTCTGCGGCGAAATTCCTCCTCCTCTTCTTTGGAGGCGAAAAACGGCTTCGCTTCCCTGGAATCACTGTCCTTTTCCTCTTTGGCATTGCGCAGGATCTCTGCATACTCCGAGACGGTACGGCTCTTTGTATCAAACATGGTCTTCAGCGAGATTGCCGCACCATAGGCCACCATCAATTCCGGATGCTCCGGCTTTAAAATATCCTCCGGTGAAAGATCCAGTCTTTCTGCGAACACCCGGACAAGCACCGGGTTGAAGGTAAGCGGTCCTCCCTCAAAGGCCACCGGCTTCTCGATTTCCAGCCCCTGAGCCAGTCCCCCGATGGTCTGCTTTGCAATCGCATGGAAGGCGGAAAGCGCCAGATCGGACTTTGCCACACCCTGATTCAAGAGCGGCTGAATATCCGTCTTGGCATACACACCGCACCGGCCCGAAATATCATAGACACAGGTCCCCTGCTCCGCCAGCGCGTTGAACTCCTCTACAGGTACTTTCAAAACCGAAGCGATCTCATCGATAAATGCCCCGGTCCCGCCGGCGCAGCTTCCGTTCATCCTCATGTCCGCCACCTGGAGGCTTCCTGTATTTTCATCCCTCCGGAAAAAAATCATCTTGGCGTCCTGCCCGCCCAGCTCAATGGCACTCCCCACAGAATCATACTTGTCCTGGAGGGCAATGGCATTTGCCGCCACTTCCTGTACAAAAGGAACATCCAGCTTCTTTGCCACAGGCTTGGCTCCCGATCCGGTCAGTGCGATCCGCACCTGTGCGTCCGGAAACTCCTTTGCGAATTCCTCAACCGCGCGCATGACACTTTTGAGCTGCTTCGCGTGATGCCTTCTGTAATTTGAATACAGGATCTTCTCCTGTTCCGGGTCCACCGCAACAATTTTAGTTGTAGTGGATCCCACATCAATTCCAACCAGTAATTCCTGATCAGATGAAAGTGTTTCCTTACTATTCATCATATATTCCATCTGCCTTTTCTCAATGTATCTTAAAAATTTTTATCTACCTTGAAACAGAATTCCCCTGGCAGATCATCTGTCACAGGGGAATCCCATTCAATTTGTCATGATTGAATTATTAACACAAAGTAAGACAAATGTCAATTTATCTCTTTACCTATTTAAAATCTTCTACCTGTTTACATACGCCCCCTGACTGTTGATCTCTTTCTGGGTTTCAGCGGAACATGCAGGTTTCATCGTCTCCTCAATGTCGTTCGATACCCTGGTCATAACAGGATGAGCAGACACTCTTCGGCCATCCGTCCTCCTGTATCAAAAACACTACAACCAGAAGCATCTTAAAATTTTCTTCCCCATAAACCGCATGAGGATGTCCTGCGGGCATCACAATAGATTCTCCTTCTATTTTGACTGATGTATATAATTATCATAGATTCATTTTAATAAGATATACGTTTTAATTACGTTGTAATCGCAACGAATTTCACTTTTCTTTTTCCGCCATCATTATTTTCTGTCTATTCTGTTTTTTTATTTTTATTAAATATTTTTTCTGACTTCATCTTGACATATCCCAATTTATGAGTTATTATTAAGTCATCAAACAAAAGGAGGACGGACCACCAAAAACATAAGTGAAACGATTTAAATTTGAAAGAAACGAGGTATAGTCCAATGGGAAGGTAAGCAAACGATTATTGAAAACACTATTCAGAAGGGATAGTTTGAAATAGATATCAATAAAATAAGGAGGAAAGACCCATGGATGGAATAAGTAAATAATCCACTGTACGAATGCAAGATCGATACAGTGGATTTTTATTATGCCAAAGTTTCCCTTCCTTTCATCAGAACTTCGATATAATGGTCAAAATCTACATTATTTTGTTTCTTCAATGTCTCAATATAACTTTTCTTGATGCGATCTACCCCGGTAAACGCTCCGCAGATAGCTGTCGCCATCGCTCCGATCGTATCGGTATCTCCCCCTAAATTTGCACACATCAGACAGGCACGGTTCGGATCCTGCGCATAATAAGCAATGCTGACTGCAGCCGGTACAGACTCGATCATTCCAACACCCGCACCGACCACATCGTATAATTTTTTCAAAAATTCATCCTCATCGTCCCGGTACGTTTTCGCCAGTTCCAGTCCGATCTTCGTTCGTTCACCAAGACGTGCACTAAAGGTCTCACAGCCTTTCTGATATCCCAGCTCTTCAATATCCAGGATGTCCCCAATTACTTTTTCAAAATCATCATTGACAATCGCAGAGCTGACTCCTGTTGCAATCATAGCCGCTCCCGCAATCGTCACATCACTCGTATGTGTCGCCCGCGATACATCATAAACATAGTCTACGATTTTCTCTTTTTCTTCCGGCAAAAACAGACATCCGATCGGCGCAATTCTCATAGCACTTCCGTTTGAAAGGGCCTGATCTGTATCATCTGTGAATTGACCCTTTTTATAATTACATGCAACCTCGTTTTCCGCAGGGCCATCCATCAGATCCGTAATCTTCCCTCCAAAAAACTTTCTGGCACGCTGACGTCCCCACAATTCAGCCGGCATTCCCATGGCGTCCCCCAATGCCATACCAAACAAAGCACCTGCAATCTTATTTTTCATCCCGCCACCTCCATGTTCTGTTGTAATTACAACTTGCATTTTCCCTAAATGGTTAGGAAGTATATAAAAGATTGCCCAGCACAAACTGGGCAACACATCATAGCTGGTATTCTTTTTATTACGCCTGTTTTACTATACCTGAATCACTCCCGCCATGCTGCAGAGCAGGACGATGATTCCAAGAACAATCCGGTACCATCCGAATACCTGGAAGTCATGCTTTTTGATGTAATCCATCAGGAAACGGATGACTACGATGGATACGAGGAATGCTGTAATCATTCCGACAGCGAGCACCAGAAGCTCTGACCCGGAAAACGCGAATCCGTACTTGAGGACTTTTAACAGACTTGCCCCCAGCATAACCGGAACCGCAAGGAAAAAGGTGAACTCGGATGCCGCTTTTCTGGATACCCCGATGAGCAGAGCGCCGACAATGGTAGCCCCGGAACGGGATGTTCCTGGGAAGACTGCGGCAATCAACTGGAACACACCGATAATCAGCACTGCGGAAACCGTCAGATCCTCTACCGTTTTCATTCGCGGTCTTCTTCCTTTATTCCAGCGTTCAATCACAATGAAGGCGATACCAAAGACAATCAGGGCAATGGCCACCGGAACCGCATGATAGAACATTGCCTCAAAAACATCATCAAACAGGATTCCGATCACAGCCGCCGGAATACATGCCAGGAGGATTTTCCCCCATAGAATCATTTTATCCATTTCGATTACCGAGCGTTTTTTATCTTTAAACTGAAATGGGAAGAGCTGATTCCAGAACTGCAGTACGACCGCAAAGATCGCGCCGAGCTGGATTACCACCAGAAAAACATTGACAAAGTCTTCACTCCCCTTCAGCTTGATAAACTCGTCCAGAAGAATCATATGACCTGTACTGCTGACAGGGAGCCATTCTGTGATTCCCTCCACAATTCCAAACAACACTGCTTTTAAAATTTCCATCTGTTTTCTCCTTGATTTTTTATTGATTCACTGTCCTATCAAAGTACTGCCATGGCAATCGTACCGGCAGTTAAAAGGATCAGGCCGGCTGCCGCCTTACGGCTCAGCCTTTCGCCAAATACAAAGTAGGAAAAGAGAACGGTCACCAGCACGCTCAGCTTGTCAATCGGTGCTACGATGCTTGCCGGTCCTTCCTGAAGCGCCCGGTAATAGCAAAGCCACGATGCTCCTGTGGCAATTCCGGAGCAGCAGATAAAGAAAAGCTCCTTCTTCGGGATCTTCCTGACTTCCTTCTGCTTTTTCTGGATTCCTACCATGAGCCAGGCCATCACCAGCACAACACAGGTGCGGATCGCTGTTCCAAGGTTGGACTCTACTCCGGAAATCCCGATCTTCCCCAGAATCGCTGTCAGACTTGCAAACAGTGCCGAGCCTGCTGCATAGAGAATCCATCCTGCTTTCCCGCTTGCATCCTTGACTTCCACATCCTTTTTCTCGATCATCAGAAAAATACCCGCCGCAATCACAATCACCGCCGCCGTTTTTGCAAGGGAAATCCCTTCATGCAGGAAAATCAGCGCAAGCAGGATCGTCAGCACTGTGCTGGATTTGTCGATGGGGACCACCTTGTTGATATCTCCCACCTGCAATGCCTTAAAGTAACAGAGCCACGATGCCCCCGTTGCCGCACCGGACAGGACCAGGAAGAGAAGCGTCTTTGCATCAATCGCTGAAATCTCCTCTGCCGATCCCACGATTCCCACAATCACCCACGAAAAAATCAGGATTACGATTGTCCGTACCGCAGTCGCCACAGTAGAATCGGTTTTCCTGATTCCGCATTTTGCTAAAATAGAAGTGACCCCTGCAAAAAAGGCAGAGCCCGCTGCATAGAAAAGCCACATCTGATATTCCTTCTTTCTATCTTACTTTGATCTGTTTCCTGCTTCATTTACACGGAAGCCGCAGATCATCTCTGCGGCCTCCCATCTGTTTATTTCACCGTTTTTTCCTTCGCTTGCATTCTGCGTACCTGCTCCAGCACCAGAATCACTACAAAAGCAATGAGCGCCCCGACCAGAACCGTGACCGCCATCGGCATGGTCACTGCCGTAATTTCAAGCAGCGACGGGAAGAGGGCCAGCGCCAGGAAGGTACCACCAACCATGGTCACACAGACAAACAGTCTGAGCGGCGTAAACGGGATGCAGCTCTTTACTACTGCCGCCATGGAAATCAGAATCAGCAGAAGGTACATTACCGTCTGTCTCTCCTCTGTTCCAAACGGTGCCAGAAGCGTAAACACCGCAATCATGCAGGCCACCGTAATTCCAAACGGCGCCGCATGAGACAATGCCGTCGGGAGAAATTTCCCACGGATTCTCCTTGTATCCGACTCCACAATCGATACAAACGATGGATACGCCTCGATACAGGCATCGATCAGCGTAATCTGAATCGGAATAAACGGGAATGCCCGATTGGTGATCAGACAGAAAAACGATACCAGCACAGAATAAATCGTCTTGATAAAGAATACCTGCGCTGTTCTTGTAACGTTGTTGATAACCTTTCGCCCTTCCATTACCACATGCGGAAGGTTCGTAAAATCAGAATCCAGAAGCACTACCTGCGCGATCTGGCGGCTCGCATCACTTCCGTCCGCTACCGCAATCGAACAGTCCGCCTCCCGGAGCGCCAGCAGATCGTTGACTCCGTCACCTGTCATGGCCACCTGATGGCCCTGACGCTTTAATGCCAGAACCAGTTCCTGCTTCTGCTTTGGCGTCACTCTGGCAAATACTGCGTATTTCTGACAGAGCATATCATAATCCAGATTCTCGCCAAGCGTGGACAAATCAATGGCATCCTGCCACCGCTCAAGCCCCGCACGCTTTGCAATCATCGATACCGTCTTTACATGGTCTCCGGAAATGACCTTGACATCCACGCCTTCTCTCTTAAAGAACGCAAGCGTTTCTTCTGCGTTTTTACGGATCGTATCCTCCAGTATCACACTGTAGACCGGACGGATTCCCTCCGGAAGCACACTGTCATTTTCCCATTTCTCTTTATAGTATCCAATAATAATGACACGTCTTCCCTGTTCCAGCTCCTGCTCCAGATTTTCCGGAAGAGCACCCATCAGCCTTTCCGGAGCCCCGACAAAAATACTGCCTTCATTTTCAAAACTGATACATCCCCACTTCCGTTTGGACGAAAAGGAAATCTTATTGACCGGGCGGTATACCGCCTCCGGAGCAAACCAGCTCTTCAAAGCCTGGAAAGTTGCATTATTGTCATCACTTGCTGCCATATAGGACTGGATCAGCGCATCGATTTCTCCGCCGGAAAGATCCGTCAACGGAAGCGCCGAATGCACAGTCAGCTTCCCATCCGTGATGGTCCCCGTCTTATCCAGGCAGATCGTATCCACATGCGCCAACGTCTCCAGGGAGTAAATATTCTGAACCAGAATCTTCATCCTTGCAAGCCGGATCACACCAGCCGCCAGAGAAACAGAAATCAAAAGCACAAGCCCCTTCGGAAGCATTCCAAGAAGTGCCGCCGAAGAAGAAATCACCGACTCATCCAGCGGTGTATTTCTTAGGAAATACGCCTCTAAAAACAACACAATTCCAAGAGGAATAATCAGAAAACTTGTAAACTTCGTCACCTTGCGCATAGAACCAAGCAGTTCCGAATGCACCTGCTTTTCCTGCTTTACCTCATTGGCAAGCTTCGTTGCGTAATTTTCATCTCCCACATGGGTGACCCTTGCATACGCCTTGCCAGAAATCACCGAACTGCCCGAAAAAAGCTCCGCTCCCTGCTCCTTCACAACCGCATCACTCTCACCGGTCAGAAGAGACTCATTGACCTCCAGCATCCCATCCACAACAACCGCATCATTACAGATCTGATTGCCGCTGGCCAGCACGATAAGATCATCCTTGACAATCTCCTCCATCTCCACCGTCATTTCCCGGTTCTCCCGGCGCACACGAACAGTCGGACGATTCAGAATGGACAGCTCGTCTACCAGCTTCTTCGCCTTCAGCTCCTGCGCAATTCCGATGACAATGTTCAGAATAATGATAGCGATAAACAGCATATTGGAATATGCGCCAACTAAAAACAGCAGCACCGCAATCAAAAAGTTCAAAAAATTGAACAAGGTACAAAGATTTTCCCGCACAATCTGCGGCTTCGTCTTCGTAATCTTCGCGGCTCCTGTACCACCCTCACCACGGGCCTTCCGCTCCTCCACTTCACGGGCCGACAGACCCGATAGATTTTCATTCATCACACACAGCCTCCTGCACTCCTGTTTCTTACAAAGATTATCATCTTCACGGAAACAACATTTTATGAATTTACAAATCATTTCTAAATTTTCCGCATGCCACCCCACCATCCGGCGGCAGTACACTCACACGGAATTCTATCATACCAGAAAGCACACAAAAATGCAATTTCATCTCCATTATATCAGCCAAAACCCAGACATACAACCATTATCGGGGACGTGTACCTGTGCATAGGTACACGTCCCCGACGATTCGTCGATGATTAGTTCAGCAGTTTGCTGCCTTTTTCGCAGATTTCGTAGATCTGGTCATATTTTTCTTCGATGAGTGGCGTGATTTTCTGTGTCTGTCTGTGTACTGTCTTTTTATAGAGGAAATACGGCAGAATCCATCCGATAAATCCTGGAATGGCCAGAAGGATGCACAGTGCGATGTGTGGTGGGCTGGCGGTCACTGCGAAGGTGGAGCCGGCCATAAATGCGGTTCCTATGATGCCTGTCGTGATTGCAAGGATGGAGGGCAGAGAAGTTTTTTCTTTTTCCAGGTGATGAATTTCTTCTATATTTGCCTCAAAGTTTCTCTGCAGTCTTGTCAATTCGGCTTTATTGACGATTTTCCGGTTTCTTTTCAGACTGAGTATGCTTTTTCTGTGATAAGTGCCCTGTTTCCTTCCTATGGGATGTTCGGTCTGAATGTCTTTTACATTCTCATCGATTTCCCAGCCAAAGTTTGCGTACCCGTCTATCAGGAAGGAGATCTGTCCTGGATCTGCCTCCACCTGTTTATATTCATAGCTGATGAAGCGGGTCCTTGTTCTGTTTTCATTCTCCACTTCTTTCCACCTCCGATTGTCCTGTTACTTGTTCTGGTCCGGGGAGCGTGACGGTAAACGTGCTTCCCCGGCCTTCCTGGCTTTCAACGGAAATTTCGCCGCCCATAAGGATCAGGACGCGCCTGACAAGGGCAAGCCCCAGTCCGTTTCCTTCTTTGGAATGGGATGTGTCTCCCTGATAAAATTTATCAAAAATGTGTGTTATATTTTCCCGGCTCATGCCGCATCCGGTATCCGTGATCTCCACTTCTACGAACGTGTCTCTGAATTTCTGGTGAATCCGTACGCTTCCTCCTGGTTCGGTAAATTTGATTGCATTGGAAATGAGATTGTTCCACACCAGTTCCATCAGGCTTGGATCGGCCTGAATCATTGCTTTGTCTTCCATCTCCACCTCCAGATTCAGGTCCTTTTGATCCCACATTTCCTCGTATTGCAGGATGCAGTCTTCCAGTTGTCCGCACAGATCGTACGCTTTGATTTCCGGATCGATTCTCTGGTTTTCCAGTTTGTTAAGTTTCAAAATATTGCTGATCAGGTTGGAAAGCTTCTCCGCAGCTTCTTCAATATTGCCTGCATATTCCTGTGTTTCCTCTTCTGTGGTGTTTTCCATCTGTATCAGCTGTGCATAGTTTTTGATAATGGCAATCGGTGTCTTCATCTCATGGGACACATTGGAGATGAAATCGGTCTTCAAGGTTTCCACGCTTCCAAGCTCCTCCACCATCTTGTTGAAATCCAGGATCATGACGTCCAGATAGTCCAGCCTGTTGGCGGCATGTACCGTAGGCACATAGACGGAAAAATCTCCCCCTGCCACCTCTTCTGTAGCTTTTGCCAGACGGTGAAGCGGGACTTCGTAGGTGGCTTTGATCTTCTTTCTCGTAAAAAGAGTCAGTCCCACCGCCACAATCCCCCAGTAAATGATCGGGAACAGTGTCTGGACCAGTCCATTCCATTCCAGCTTATTCATCAGCACAAGCAGTCCCTGATGAATTCCGGACATCAAAAACAATACTCCCAGATAAATTGCAAACAGGGATAGCGGGAACAGACTGTCTTTAATCAGCCTGTTCTCCTGCCCTTCTTTTCTTTTCCGTTTCATTGCAGCACCGCCTTGTATCCGAGCCCTCTGACCGTCACGATCTTAAAGCCGTCACAGCCGGACAGCTTGGCCCGAAGCTTGGTCATATACACATCCACGGCCCTCAGACTCGTATCACTGTCCACGTCCCAGAATTCGTCCATCAACTGAGCCCTGGAAAAGGTCTTCTTCGGATAGGACAAAAGTTTATAGATAATCTGAAATTCCCGCGTTGTCAGGCTGATCTCTTCCCCGTCCACTTCGGCGGTCATTCCGTCCGCGTCCAACAGGAGGTTCCCCACTGTAATTTTCCGCTCCATCTCGATGTTTGCCCGCCTCAGGAGCGCCCGGACACGGAGCACCAGCTCCTCCAGATCTACCGGCTTGACCATATAGTCATCGATCCCCAGCTGAAATCCCTTCTGTTTGGACGGCAAGTCATCTTTTGCAGACATAAAAAGAATGGGAATCCGTTTATTTACGTTCCGCACAGTCTTTGCAAACTCAAACCCGTCCACTTCCGGCATCATAATGTCCGAAATGATCAGATCATACAGACTGTTATACATCTCATCGTATGCATCCTTTGCATTCAGACAGCCCTTTGCCTGAAATCCGCTGTCATTCAGATAGGTACAGACGATCCGGTTTAATTTTTCGTCATCTTCCACAACAAGGATATGTATCATCGTTTTTACTCCTCCGTCTCTTTTTCGTTGCCTTTGCAGCCAGCACCATATAATAAATTCCAAGTCCCAGAATCATCAAGCATACTGTCGCTCCCGTCATCCCGTTCGCCATACGTGCAAAAGACTCCTCTCCGCCTCCAAACTGTGCAATCATCGCAGTCTGCAGAGAAAGGATCGATACACATGCATCTACATAGCCGATATCACGGATGATCATCAATGACAGTGCCCGCCTTTTCCTTGCCCGGAACACATTTATCACCGCAAAAATGATCTTACAGAAAGTATAGAATGCCACCGCATAAATCACAATACCCGGATAGTTCTTCCCTCCGTCTGCATTGGTCAGCAGAACCACTGCCCCACCCAGAATGACGGCCATGCTGAAAAACAACATCCCGTAGCGCCGGCAGAGCGCTCTTTGGATTTTCCTTCGCTGTTTCCCCTTTTTCGTCGCCTGTCCCTTCCGTTTTACAAGCCAGTAACACCGCATGATACTTAAAAGGAAGTAGTAGGCGGAAAGCGTTCCAAACCACGGCGATGCTCCCAGCCAGCCGACAATCCCGTTGAAAAATGCAAATATGACATTGAAAGCAAATCCACACACGGAAAATATTCCGATCCGGACTCTTTCATTCTGGATCATGCGGACGATCATTCCGTCCGGATTCAGATTGCTGCACACTCTTTGTTTCCAGTCTGTTCTCTTTCGCTTCCTCATACGGTTGCCCCCGACCATCATTTTGATACATTTTATCCCTGTTTCGTTTCTCTATTGTTTGTGTTTTGTTTCTAAATTGTTAATTGATTTAAAATGCCAAGAAAACTTTGCATTCAACATTGACAAGTTTACCTGGAATAGATATGATAAAAACAGCCAAGTAAACTTGGCAACACGAAAGGGCGAAAGACTATGAATAAAGAAGAAATTTTAGCAAAAAGCAGAGAAGAGCATAAGAACAAAGACATTTATGAAGAAGAGCTTATCAAACAGGGAAGTACGATTGTTAACGGCGTCATGGTGATTCTTGCAACTGTATTTTTTGTAATTCAGGTTTTGACAGGAGGCGGAATTAACTATGGTTTATATGCCATCGTGTTTTGCTATTCCATGGTGTTATCCTGGATGAAATGGACAAAGCGTAGACAGCGCCAATCGTTTCTGCTGGCACTGCTCTATACGGTCTGTGTTTTACTATTTTCCATCGTCCATATCTATACTCTGATCACTGGAAATCTTTCATAAGGGGGACAGCGATTTGGATGAAAAACTGATATTAAAAAACCATTTGAAGGATGCCAGAGCGGAAAAAAGGCTGTCACAGGCCCAGCTGGCTGAAATGGTCGGTGTTTCCCGGAATACCATAAGTTCCATTGAAACAGGACAGTTCAATCCCACTGCAAAACTGGCACTGATTCTTTGTATTGCATTGGATAAAAAGTTTGAGGAACTATTTTATTTTTAGGGAGGACTGTTCTGATGATCTTTTCATTTTGAACGGTCCTTTCACTTACCCGAATGAATATCGATCAGAAAAAAGAACCCGGAAAGCGTTGACTTTCCGGGTTCTTTTCAGAGAGGCGCAGACCGGATTTGAACCGGTGAATCGAGGTGTTGCAGACCTATGCCTTACCACTTGGCTACTGCGCCGTACACTATATTATATTATCATA